>CAZFUY010000056.1:0-19310 GCA_964522445.1 uncultured Thiotrichaceae bacterium
CTACGGGGTAAATACAAACCATTTTAGCCAGCGTAAAATAATCAGACTTGATCAGGATATCCCTGGATCCCGGCTCAAAAGCATACCGGGATGACAGGACTAGCATCGTGCAAAGCTCTCTAAATTAAAAACTCTTAATTTGATATTAATTAATAATAAGAATGATTATCAATACGAACATTTCAATGTATTGTAGAATATGAGCATATTCTATTAATTTGAGGCATTCGCATGACTGTTGCAACTGATCACGGGCGCATTTTTTCTTTATCCTGCGCCAGACAGGGTGATTTTGTGCGAGTAGTTGACGTTAAAGCGAGTAAATTGCTTAAAAAACGACTGGTAAGTATGGGTGTACTAATCAATTCACGCTTACATATTATTCAGCACCGTGGCAATGCGCTGGTTGTCGGTTTTGATGCCAGCCGCATCGCCATTGGTGCCAGCATGTCTCAACATATTATGGTTCGCACTATATGAGCAAGACGTGTTGTGAGAATAATGCAGGCACTCTATCGGGTGCTCATTTTACTATTGGACTTCTGGGTAATCCAAACTGTGGAAAGTCTACCTTATTCAATCACTTAACAGGTTCTCGCCAGCGTATCGGTAACTGGCCTGGCGTGACTGTTGACCGTAAAATCGGCCAGTTTGAATATAATAATGTGAAATTTGATATCGTCGATCTGCCCGGCGTTTATTCTCTTGATAACAGCGCACGTTCGCTGGATGAGAAAATCACCCGTGATTATATTCTCTCATCTGAACCTGATGTAATCGTTAATATTATTGACGCATCCAATCTGGAACGTAATTTATACCTGAGCGGCCAGCTACTGGAAATGCAGGTGCCTATGATACTGGCACTTAATATGATGGATGTGGCTGATAGTCATGGTCTCGAAATAGACACAGAAATACTGGCAAAAAGATTGGGTTGCCCGGTTGTAAAATTGATTGCCTCCAGAAATATTGGATTATCTGACCTTGAACAGGCGATGATTGATATTGCACAGCAGCACCAGCTACCCACTAAAAATCTTGCTTATTCTGCCCCCATTGAAGATGCCGTTAACGAGTTACTGAAAAATATCCCCGAAGACCAGCATTGCAGCCACGTTAATTGTCGCTGGATGGCGGCACAGGTTCTGGATGGTGATACCGGCATTAATGATATTAAAGCTATAAATAAACAGATTCTCAGTCTGGCAGCAAAGTTGCGTAAAACGATAGAAGACGATTTACAGGAAGACATCGACATCCTGCTGGCAGATTGCCGCTACGGCTTTGCCCGAAAAATAACCGATGAGGCGGTTAATCGCCCGGAACATCATCACCATAGCCTGTCTGACCGCATTGATCGCATTGTACTTAGCCGCTATCTGGGCGTACCCATTTTTCTGGCCGTTATTTATCTGATGTTTTTATTCACCATCAATCTGGGCGGGGCTTTTGTCGACTTTTTCGATATCACCGCAGGGGCTATTTTTGTAACCGGCTTTGGTAATTTACTGCAAAGCATTGGAGCACCCGCCTGGATTAAAGTATTACTGGCAGATGGTCTGGGTGGTGGTATTCAGGTTGTGGCAACTTTCATCCCTATTATTGGCTTTCTGTATTTATCTCTCTCCTTTCTGGAAGACTCCGGTTACATGATGCGAGCCGCTTTTGTGGTGGATCGTTTTATGCGCATGCTGGGTTTACCCGGCAAAGCCTTTGTACCTTTGATTGTTGGTTTTGGCTGTAATGTTCCAGCCATTATGGCGACACGGACTCTGGAAAATCATCGCGAACGCATTATTACCGTAATGATGGCTCCTTTTATGTCCTGTGGTGCTCGGCTTTCCGTTTACGCATTATTTGCAGCCGCATTTTTTCCTGTGGGCGGTCAAAATATAGTTTTTTCTTTATATCTAATCGGGATAGTATTTGCCGTTATCACAGCACTGGTTGTAAAAACAACGCTACTACCCGGCGAGGCATCCCCCTTCCTTATGGAACTGCCGACCTACCATATGCCAACACTAAAAAGTATTCTGTTGCGCACCTGGTCTCGCTTAAAAGGATTTTTATCCGATGCCGGAAAGATTATTATATTGATGGTTATTGCCATAAACTTCCTCAATTCATGGGGAACAGATGGCAGCTTTGGCAATGAAGATAGCAGCAATTCTGTATTGAGTGCTATCAGTCGAAACGTTACGCCAATATTCACACCCATGGGTATAAAAGAAGATAACTGGCCTGCAACTGTGGGCATATTCACCGGCCTTTTAGCAAAGGAAGTGGTGGTGGGCACTCTGGATGCTATCTACTCACAAATTGATATACCGGCTTCAAATTTAGCAGCAAAAGAACCATCAATTATCAAGCAACTATCTGCTGCACTAAGCAGCATCCCTGACAACTTAAAAAAAGCTCTGAATAACCTTAGTGATCCTCTTGGACTCAATGTGCTGGATAGCAGCCATAATCAAAACCTGGCAGCAAAAGAACAACAGGTAGACACAGCTACTTTTGGCGCTATGGTTAAACGCTTTGATGGCCAGGCCGGTGCTTTCGCCTATTTACTATTTATTTTACTTTACGCCCCCTGTACTGCCGCTGCTGCTGCCATATACCGTGAAGCCGGTGCTCGCTGGATGTGGTTTGCTATGGCATGGAGCACCAGCCTTGCTTATACCGCAGCCACTACGTTTTATCAGCTGGCGCGATTTAATCAACACCCAGGCTCATCAATTGCCTTGATTACCAGCCTGCTATTCACTATTGGTATAGCTATTCTGGTTATGCGCCATTTTGGTAAAATATCGAATAACCTCAACCCGGCTCATCAATCATGATTGTTACTCAGGTTCGCGATTATTTAAGAGAAAACACTCAGGCATCGTTAAGAGATATGGCACTTGAATTTGGCATGGATCAGGATGCCCTTCGACCTATTATTAATCAGTGGATTGCCAAGGGTAAGGTTAGACTTCTTCCCACAGGCAGCACATGTCAGGGAGGCTGCACCTCCTGCGCACCTGAGACCATCGAAATTTTTGAATGGATTGGTTATAAACACCTTGATTAGACCTGATTATTAAAATATCCCATATTAATTAAACATCAGCCAATACCTCTAGCACACTTCCTAAGCACCAGTAAGTTAAGCATTTTTGTCAACATAGGTGTGCTATGCGCACCATGAATGTGCTAATTTATCAGGGTTTTGGTGCGCACAGCTCACCCTACTATAGACAGGAATTTCCTGACATTGGCATACACCCTTCTTTTCATATCTACCAATAAATTTTTATTAAACTTTTTCTACAATAGCGCCTCACAGCAAACAGCAGAAAATTAAACCCTGATTAATCCAACTCAATAGTTGTTGATCACGATCAAATCAATCATCTTCATCTATATGAGAATCATTTGCATTTGCAACTGCATTACGTATAATGCTCCGCAACAGACTTATTGAAACCTTTGCACAAAAGCGTGTTACAAAAAAACTAACCATAATTTTGTCATTCCTGCATGCTTTTAGCAGGAATCGAGTGACTTTTAACACTTTAAAGCACTAGATCCCAGCTCAAAAGCATACCGGGATGACAGGATTGGCATCGTGCAAAGCTCTCTTATTATCTTTAAATATTTACGCGGAGCTTAAACATGCGGAATCTAAATAAAATGCTAACTTTAGCAGCCATCACTACGTCTATTGCCTCACCAGCAACTTTTGCTGGAGCTATTGCAACATCTGGCGAAACCACAATAGGTGGCTATGGAGAGATGCATTACAACAACCTTGAAACAACCGCAACAAATGGCTCAAAAACAGATAAGACTGAAATTGATTTTCACCGCTTCGTTTTGATGTTTGGTCATGAGTTCAACGATAAAATTCGTTTTTTTTCTGAGCTTGAAATAGAGCACGCATTTATATCAGATAGTGATACTGATACAGCAACAGGTTCTAGCACCAGCACATCTCCTGGCGCAGTTGAACTGGAACAGGCTTATATTGAGATAGATCTGGATTCCAGTAGCTCAGTTAAAGCGGGCATATTTTTAATTCCTGTCGGCATACTAAACCCTGTTCATGAACCCACAACTTTTTATGGTGTAGAGCGAAACCCTGTTGAGAAAAACATTATTCCCGCTACCTGGTGGGAAGGTGGCGCCATGTACTCAGGTCACATGAGCAACGGTATCAGTTATGATCTGGCAATCCATTCTGGGCTTTCACGTCCTGACGGCAATATTCGCAGTGGTCGTCAGAAAGTAGCCGAAGCAAAGGCGAAATCACTGGCTTATAGCGCACGCATTAAATACACAGGCGTGCCGGGGCTGGAAGTTGCTGGCACAGTTCAAATTCAGGATGACCTTTCACAGGGTACAGCAACGACGGGGCAGGCCGAAGGTGCAACACTGATAGAAACTCATGCAATCTATGCCACAGGTCCATTTAAAGTGTATGCACTTTATGCCAGCTGGGATATTGATTTCAAAGGCGGCGCTAATGTTAAAGATACTCAGGACGGTTCAATTCTGGAAGCCTCATACAAGCTTACTGACAAAATGGGTGTCTTTGTTCGACAAAATAATTACAGCATTGAAAAAGGCAAAGACAAAGCTCAAACAGATATTGGCTTTAACTACTGGCCTCATGAAGATGTGGTATTTAAATTCGATTATCAAACACAGGATAATGAAAATGCATCAGAATCCGATGGTTTTAATCTAGGTGTAGGCTACCAGTTTTAGTAGAGATAAAGTCTGCTTACATCTTCTTGCGGATGTTTTAAAGAAAGATTGCAAAACTGATTTGCCTGGGGATGGACCGCGCTGTTGTGATACCACTCAAGCTGTTCGGAGTCGTGATTACCTGGTCACTTCGAGGGGGACAGAGCTCAAAAAACGAGGTCTGTCCCAAAACATAATCAATCGAACGATGTCTGCTTTTAACTAATTTAAGGCACTACAAATATATTACTATGCAAATAAATTTAACCCCCATGCTTCGACTACTAATTATTTTATTTATTACAGCAATCAACATCACAAATGCTAATGCTCGCGGCACTTATCAACAACCGGTTGATTTTATAAATGAGAGTTTCTCAGGCCATGTTCCTGAAGCTAAAGTTTTCTGGTTAAAAGAAGATATAAAAAAACAACTGGAGGACATCCTGGCTCATAAATATAAAGGCAGTAGAATTCGTTACTGGCAAAAAGGCCAGCGTAGTGTCTGGGTACTTGAAGAAAAAGGAAAAAAGAAACCCATTACTGTAGGCATAACCATAAAATCTGGTCATATAGAAAGAATCAAGGTACTTATATTTCGAGAAAGTCGTGGCTGGGAAGTACGTTACCCATTCTTTACCAAACAATATATTGATTCAGGTTTAAATAAAAACAACAAATTAGATAAAAATATAGATGGCATATCCGGTGCAACTTTATCCGTTCGCGCATTAACTAAACTGGCACGCATCGCTCTGTTACTTAACAAACAAATCATACAAAATGACTCACACCAATCGTAAAAAACCTTTCCCCTATTTTTTATGGCACAGACGTTTTGGACTTGTTAGTCTGCTATTAATGATTATTCTAGCTATTACTGGCATTATGCTTAATCATACTGATGACTTAAAACTTGATGAAAATTTTATTGAATCTGATATTTTATTAGACTGGTACAATCTAAATCCAAAAGGAAAACCAGTTAGTTACTTAGTAGCTGGAAATACTATTTCCCAATGGAATGAACAGTTATTCTTTAATGGCACTATTTTAATAACATCCAGAGAAAAACTAAACGGCGCAGTTTTATCTCAACAAATAATTGTTATAGCACTTGAAAACACTATTCTCTTACTCGATAAATATGGCGAACTAATAGAGAGACTTGATAATCTTTCTAAAATAAAAAACATTTATAATATTGGATTAAAAAATCAGCTTGTTGCACTTAAAACAGATAGAAATAAAATATTTATTTCTGATAAACAGGTCATTTCATGGAAAGAGACCAGCCCAGACGATATTCAGTGGCAACAACCTGTCACACTTAACAAACAGAAAATAAAACAGTTAAAGCGTGCTTATCGTGGCAGTGGATTAACACTTGAACGTGTTATTCTTGATTTACACAGCGGCAGAATATTTAATGCTAACTGGGGCATCTATCTTATGGATGCCAGCGCCATTATTATGATAATGCTTGGTATAAGTGGGGCATGGGTATGGTGGTCGAGAAGCCAGAAAATGAAAACAAAGCGGCATTATCAAAAGCATCACAAAAACTAATAATAGGTAATATCAGACTTTTATAAAAGAATACTCATGGCCTAATTCAGAGATAAAAAATATTTTATAACCTTTTCTATTAAGCATATCCACCGCTTCTATTGTCATAATATTACCCATTGACTTAAAGCGATGATGGAACTCAACAAGAATCTGATCAATTTCAACATCAGCATTCACAATATCTTCAATTACATTCGGAAGCTTCAATATCCATTTTAAGAATATCTATTTTTGTATGCCCTAATTCCTGCATGGCTGTTTTTAATGTGTGCATTTGTACTTCAACAGCATGGTTTTTAACATCACCTTCTTCAACAACTGAAAATATGGTACTGGACTTATTTCCTCGTTTATTAACTCGAGGAAAAATCTTCATTTTTTCATCTTTATTAGATATCCCATAAGGATGAAAAATTAAATCTTTATTAATTCCCGTAGGGTCTATGCACCAGCCTCCAAAACGTAATTTGCTACGTTTAATTTGTGGTGATATACGCACGTCTTCACCAATAAGCTGTTTTAAAAATCGCTTGGTTTTTTAAATGTTTTTAATTCTTTAAGTTTTGGCATAAATAGATTACTTATTTAAATCAGTTGCATGATCAACTGCTATTGGCCATGCATTAATTACAGACTGAATGAGTGTTGCTAATGGAATAGCAAAGAACACTCCCCAAACACCCCATAAACCGCCAAACACAAGAACAGCAATTATAATTGCTGCTGGATGCATGTTAACGACTTCTGAAAATAATATAGGCACTAATAAATTACCATCCAGGAATTGTACAACGCCATAAGCAAGCATTAGATAAAAGAACTCAGATGACATACCCCATTGAAAGTAAGCAATAAGTGCTACAGGTATAGTGACAGCCACCGCTCCCACATAAGGAATAATAACGGACAGGCCAACAAACAGACATAATAGTGCAGAATAATTTAGCCCCATTATTTTGAGTGGGATATAGGTCGCGATTCCTACTATCACTATTTCTAATAATTTTCCGCGAATATATTTACCAATTTTTTTATCAACTTCTATCCATACTTCTGATGCCAGCCCTTCTTTACTGGGTAGAAAACGCATAAACCAGTCAACAACTTCTTTTTTATCCTTAAGAAAAAAGAAAACAAGTAAAGGCACAACAACTATATAAACAAGCAGCGTAAAAATATCTACCGCAGAAGCTAAAGAAATAGAAACCAGTTTTTGACCTAATGCTGCTAACTCTGCATGTAAGCTGGAAACCAGTTCCTGAATTTGTGTTTCTGAAATAAAAGGATACTGCTGAGGCAATGTCATTAAAATATCCTGCCCTCTCGTTATCATATTAGGCAGTTCAACAAAGAACTGACTTAACTGTTTAGACAACAAAGGCACCAGGCCGAGGAATATTATAAGCAAAGAAATAATAAAAAATGTAACAACGGAAATTACAGCTACTAAATGAGGAATTTTTAAAGACTGTAATTTCTTTACCAGACCTTCCAGCACATAAGCGATAACAATAGCGGCTATTACAGGCGTTAATACTTCGCCCATTATTAATATAATGCTAAAACCAACGGCTAATATTATGGCAAGAATAACTGCCTGGGGATCTGAAAAATGCCGATTGTACCAACCACGCAGTACATCAATCATTTATTTCTCTCAATGAGCGATCTTAATTCCTGCTCAAATAGACCTTCAAGTTCATCTATAACATCCATTGCAGCACGACCTTTCATCATATGCTGCATCATTAAATCTGATGTTGAGTTGAACATTGATGAACGCTCTATCATTGGATACGTTTCAGTCAGGCGCTTTATTGCTGCAACAACATTTTCTGCATCAGGCCTTGGAATATCAACTGGCTCAGTGATTACAGACCGAGGTTCAGGCGCTCTTGATTTTAGGAACTCTGCAAATTCCATAAGAGTTTTCTGATCAGTCTCTGGTATATATTCAAAGATTTCTAAAAGTTTTTTTGCTGAAGACATTACCCATTACTCAAATAATTCAGAGGATTAATTTCCTTGATGATCTTCACAATAGGTCTTGGCAAAAGCCAGTAATTCTTCCATAGCTCTAACTTTAAATTTATGCCTTTGATGAACAAAAGAAAACGGTCTTTCTAATGCAGGCAATAAGGGTATAGCTGCAAGCGATTCTAATTTAAGTTCTTTTGAAACCGTAGAAAGTGACATAATAGATATTCCCATGCCAGCTTCCACTGCACCTTTAATTGCTTCTGGGCTACCCAGCTCAAGGCAAATTTTTAAGTCTTCACCTCCCGCATATTCCTGCAAATATTCTGTTATAACCTCACGAGTACCAGAGCCTTCTTCACGACAGATAAAAGGATAAGGCACTAATTGCTGTGGCGTTAAAGCATCAGAACTGGCCAGCGGATGATTAGGCGGCATGATAGCGACAAGCTGATCCATACGACAGACATCAACCTGCAGGTTTTTATTATTTACTGATGCTTCAACAATACCCAAATCAATAACATTGTTTTCCACCATCGAAACTATGCCTTCAGTATTAGATACTTTAAGACGAATATTTACTTCAGGATTCTGACTTTTAAAATCACCCAACAAAAATGGCAACATATATTCTGCAATAGTTGTACTCGCTCCCAGAGTAACAACACCACTTACATCGCCCGTAAGTTCGCGAATGGTATTTTCCATTTCATCATAGAGTTCAAAAATACGATCAGAAAAGCCATATACCCTCTGCCCCGCTTCGGTCAAACTGACTCTGTTGTGAGTGCGATCAAATAAGCGTGTATTAAAATACTCTTCAAGCTGACGAATCTGGAACGTAACCGCCGGTTGAGTCATATGAAGGGCATCGGCTGCTTTGGTGAAATTCAGTAAACGTGCAACAGTGTGAAATACTTTAAGTCTACGATCTGCCATAACATTTTCTTATGCTTACCCTGTGAAGCTATATATAGTATCAAGACTGGAGCAGATATGAAAACCCTCTTAATGGGATATAAGTGTTATTTATAATGAGATGACGTGATTACCCATGTATACAAAGCCTGTTCTACCTTTATATACATGGAGTTATGTGCTTTACTTAGAGCACATACTAAATAAGTAAACAGGATCTCCCATGCGTTGGAATATCTTAATACTCAGCATCGCCATCAGCCTTGTTCCTATATTCTCATACGCCGCTGTATACAAATGGATCGATGAGAATGGCGATATCCATTATTCTCAGAGCAGGCCAACTAACGCTCAATCAAAACGCATGAAAATAGCACCCCCACCAAAAGAAGGGAAATCAACCTACAAAAGACCTTCTCTTGGAAAAAAAGATGCTACTGATAAAAAGAATGGCGAACAAAATCCAGATGAAAACAATCAACAGGCTGACAGAAAGAAATCATCTAATAAACAGGATCCTGGCTGCAAAACAGCCAAATTAGCTTTAAAAACACTGCTATCTCATGGCCGTATCAGACAAAAAGATAGTGATGGAAATGTAAGTTATATTCCTGATGACCAAAAACAGCAACGAATCAAACAGGAAAAGGATTTTATAAAACAGAACTGTAAATAAAATGAACGCAAACAGACGGGGATTTTTAATATGCCTCTATTAAGTATAAACACCAATAACAAAATTGATAACACAGAATCATTTGCTTTGCTGGCCTCAAAAATTACCGCTGAAATTTTGAGCAAGCCCGAAAGTTATGTCATGGTTATAATCAGAGATGAACAAACATTAACCTTTGCAGGCAACGATGACCCCGCTGCTTTTGTTGAATTTAAAAGTCTTGGCTTGCCTGAATCAGACACCGCCAAATTTTCATCTTCTTTATGTGACTTAATAAATGAACAACTTGGCATAGACCAGAATAGAATTTACATTGAGTTTAGTAATGCTGAACGCCATATGTGGGGATGGAATGGTGCTACGTTTTAGATTCTAAAAAATTAACACAAAATCAATCTTTAACTGAAACTGAGATAGAACACGTTTTAACAAACCCCTGACCTTTCTGCCAGGGGCGTTGATAATAAAAGTTAAGATGCGTATTGCCTGCTTCCATAGCCAGGAAACGAAATATCTGTATTTCTGAACCACCATCCAGATCATCAGACTTAGGCTCAATCACCGGCTTGCCTATTGCTATAAGAATATTGTCAACGAGCTCTTCATTTGTCCAGAGGTAACCAGCCGTCATTTGTGACTCCAGACGAATAACCAGAACATCCCCTGACTTTAACAGAGAACTTGCCCCACAGGTTTCAACAATAATCTCAGCCGTCACTGCGGGACTGGAACAGGCTGCCAGTAATAGAGGCAATATAAGAGTCAGCAACTTCTGGATACTGTGCTTCATTGATCTATAAGTCCAACATTCTGCCCAATCCAGTTTTCACCCAGATAACACATTACTCCGCAGAAATACGCGGTTTCTTTGTAAAGTGTCGCTCTGCTGGAACACGAGGATGCTTAATAGTAGGTATTTTTGTACGCGGTTCATGTCTATATTTTGGGCCGTAAAAACGACTGGCAGCAGTAATCCATGCTGTATGACGACCAATACGATTGCTGTTGTAACCAAGCCAGCCAAAACCATCCATACCCCAATCTGTACCCCAGGAGTTTTTAATTAACCATGCCCCTTTGTCATCATCCCAGCCAACAATTACTACCGCATGACCTCCACCATCTCTATCACTGGCCACCTCTTCATTATATACACCGCCTGTATAAGCAAATAGATTATCAGAAACCACACGCAAACGAGTAGTCAAAGGCCCATGCCGACAAAGTGCAGACTTAATCTGGGCACGAGTAGGAAAGTCAATATTCGGATTAACATAACCCCAGGCAATTGCATTAAGTGGAGTTTGAGGATTAGTACAAGCTCGATTGACACCTGCATAGGGAACTCTTGATTCAAGCGCATTACCCTCACGTGCCATATACTGCTGAGCATTAACAGCAAGACCACCATCACAGCTTCCTACATCTCCACCACCAGGCATGATTGCACAGTCATTTATATATTGTTCCGAAGCATCAGAAGATTCATTATTACGAATCAGGTTACTGGATTCATAAGCTCCAACTGCAGCAAAAGCCCAGCAATTACCACACGTCTGATTTTTTGCAGGAGTCACTTTACCATAACTTCTCCAGTCAAAAGCTTTACGACCAGCAAAACAACCCAACCGTCTTATGTTCGGTAATTTTCCCCGCATACCAGGTTTAATTCTAAGATATTTTTTTCGGGCATCATTATCCAGCTTCAATATTTTTCTAGCCTGCCTGTTAACCTTACTACGCTGCTTTTTATTTGTAATTACTGGATTATTGATATCACCAAGCAGGCTTGCTTTGGGACGAGCCATAGCGCTTGTATAACCAACTGTATATTTTAACCTTTTTCGCCTGATAGTCTGGCGCATCATTTTCAGATTTTTTTTAACTTTTATGGGTGCTGTAAGTTCTCGCTGAGCAAGAAGTTGACTGGTATTCGGCACAGCCCACACAGGCATAACAAAAAGATAGAGCAATAGTGTTGAGCATATTCTGAATAGTAAAATATGTATTTTCATGGCAACCTCCTGACCACTATATAAAATAACCAAGCCTCAAACAAAATCTATTAACTAGCATGTTAATAGATAAGTACTTATAAAAAACCATCTGGTTTTCTAAAAACTATAATTCTTTAGCATCACTATTAAGGACAATTTACATCGCCTTCAGGGCATCCCATACAGAAAGAATGAAAACGAGGAACAGTCCAGTCATTGACCTTTTTATCTGAAATAAAATTATAAGTTACAAAGCGACAGACTCCATCATTATCTTTATCTGAAAAGAGAACTGCAGCACTAATTTTTCGATACTCTTTTTTTGAATCAATATAACGGTTATACGACCAGTCTCCAGTAATAGCCAGCTTAACAATTTCTGAATAAGATACTTTTCCTTTTGCCAGAGCTTTCTTTAATTGCTCACCCAATTTATCTGCATTATTTCCAGAGTAAGTTTCTAGCGGAAACTTCATTCCAGCAGCAATACGATCCCCCTGATTCACAACAAGGGAAAATTCTCCAATAGAAATTGGCTCACGAGATCGCGCCTGCCCCTGAACAGCCCACAGCTCAAAACGTACACTATGTGTGCCAGGAGACAATCCTTTCGTTATTCGTCGCCATGCATCTGCTTCAGTTTGAAAGCTTGAATCATGAGGAACAGGATTAGGAGAAAACTGCCAGGTTTTCCAGGATTCACCTGCCTGAGCATCATGCTTTCCGCTAGTAAAAACACTAAACTTATCTACTTTTTCCTGCCCATCAATAAATAATTTAAACTCATATCTAAATTCTCTATTTACCTGTGGCTTTCCCGAACTTCCATACACTGGTGTATTACCAAGCGAATGATTAAGGTATATCCTTCCAAAAATTGGATCTGTTAAAGCAAATGACTTTTTAAGGGGTGTTTTATCCTGATCAGAAAAATTAATTTGTTGAGTTGACCAGACTATACTGCCAGAATTTCTCTTATACAGTTCACTATTTATTTCCAGCTCTTTATAGCTACTCATAATACGTTGTGCTTCTGCATTACCAGCTGCCAGCTGTAGTTTCTGCTTTTCCTGCGCAGCAATGTTAACTTTACTCTCCAGATTAGAAACAGCCTTTCGGTCTTTTTTTAGTCTTTCATTAATCTGAACATAAGCAACATGACTCTTTTCAAACCGATCTTTATAAGTAGAGTTAAAGCGATCAAATTTATCAGAAACAATTTTAAGATCATCCTTCACTCCTGCCAGATAACTACCAGGACTGCCTGATTTTGAGGCTGTATTAAGACGATTTTCTAAAGTGCGAAGAGCACCTGCAATAGATATAAGATCCCGCCCAACTTTTGCAGGTAAATCTTCAACAGCTGCTGAATTACTCTCAAGCGGAGCAGTCACAGTTTTTCTGGAAAAACCAGCATTCATTGCCTGTTCTGCCGAATCTATTCTTTTTTTAAAGGCAACAATATCAGGGTGGTCAGGATCAAAACTACCACTGTAATACTGGAAAATATTTGTATACTCTGCTTTGGCTGCATTAAGCGCACCCATTGCTCTTTCTCCTTTAGCAGCCCCCTGATTAACCCAGACCAGTTGTCTATCTGCGGCATCAATTCGTCGGCGAATATTTGCGGACAGCTCCCTTTTTGTATTTTTTTGTATTACATCTGAACTTATTTTCTGTGTTTGTTCTGTTCCTTTGGATAACTCAGCTGAAATTTTTTCAATACGACTTTTCAGTTTTACAATGACAGGGTGATTGGGATCAAAACCTCCCTTGTAATAATTGAATATATTGTCGTATTCTTTTTTCGCATTTCTCAGCTGAGCAGACTTACCACTTTGGATTTGTTTTTCAGCCTTATCCAGATCTAAATTAGCTGCATTAACCCGGCGCATTATATTTGAACTTAAATCCTGCGATAACACAGTACCAACATTTAACATAAAAACAAAAAGCAGTAATAATATGTATTTCATTTCATCCTCCTGATAGAAAGCAAAACTAGACCCTTACAGCCTTACTATTCCATAAGGAATAAACATGGCTTCATATATTAAAATTTCAGCTCACCTTGTTTTCTTACGTTTTGCATCTTTCTTTGAACCGGATGTTCTATGAGAACTTGCCTTACGCTTTGCACCTGAAAATTTATTCCCCCTGCTTTTAGGAGTAACTCTCTCAAGTGCTGTCGGCTCTACCAGAACACCACGAGTATTACCTCGTTTACCGGGTATCTTCCTGCTTCTGGGATCACTCCTCTCAAGCGCTGTCGGCTCTACTAGAACGCCCACATTATTTGATCGCTGATAAGGAGATGTTTTATTTGTTGGAAAGGTTGTTGGTTCTACGGCAAATACAGCACCTGTTGAAATAAGAAAAAAAACAAGAGCAATCATATTCAATATGTTTTTATAAAACATTTCTACCTCCTGGTTTAATAAACATGCAGATTTCCTTTTACAAATCTTAATTCCTAAAAGGCAATTAACCGGCATAATAAATAACTACTAATTCTTCTTTATTTTTTATAAAAGTTTTTACATAACCCCATCTATATTCACGACTAGCTCCAGAATTACTGGAAAATCAAATAGATGAGAGAGGCATTCCTAATGAATCTTTTAACTCATATATCTCATCTTTTATTATCGGACGTTGAAGTGAAATTCTGGAAGAAGGCTTTATTTTTAGAGTTTTTTTCTGAAACAAATTATATTTTTCAAAAGCGAAGCTTGCAACATCCCCCTGCCGACCCTTTGTGTTTTGTCCTGTTTCAACTGTAATGTTACTGAATCGTGATGCTGAGCCTTTTCTTACAAGTTGTTGCAACTTTAATTTTTTACTAATAGACGTTCCAGTATCTTTTATATGAATGGTAACAGAGTTTCTAGAAGACCAGCTATTAGTCGATTTTACAGCCAAAGAATTTGAAGTGAAGATCAGTAAAGAAATTAAGCACATCCCATAAAACAGGAAATTATTTTTACGATGTGAACAGGTTTTATTCGAGTGACCAGCAAACAATCCATATAACTTAAGCATCGCTATTCTCCATGTTATTTTTATAGTCAATTACAGGCTATTCTCAAATCATTATTGCCACCTGTCAACTAAAAATTCCATTAAAATATTTATAAATAAATTTAATAGATAATCATTTAAAAAAACAAACATAAACATGATAAATATCATCTTCAATAAAAACACAGTCTAAAAATACATAACATATTGCATTGAAATATCCTTTTTACGAAAACTATAATATTTTTTAAAATCAGCTTTTAACCTTAACGCATGTTTTTTATCTATATCAAACTGATATAACCACTGATATCTTTCTTTTCGCCCTTCATGACCTGCAACACGATCAAAAGAACTGGCTATAATTCTTATTCTGCTATTATCAAATAAAAATAATGCACCAGATTCAGCGCCGATATAAAAAGCATAGTTACTATCCAGTTTCCTGGAATATTCAATATCCGCATTTAATAAACCATAATAAATAATACGCTTCCATTCAAAGCTAAAACCAGCTCCCCCACTAGCACTTAATATCTTTGTATCTAATACTTTATTTAGCTGACGATTTTCAATAGAAAAATCCAGTTGCCATGATAAGGGTGTCGCCCATTGTCTAACTGGCGACAATGAAGTCATATTAAATAGTGTTAACTCTTCCAGTTTCAAATGCTGCTGGCGTTCATACCATCTTAGTCTTGCATCCAGAACTGATATGCTCGCTCCTTTTACAAACCCTTTTTCAGGATCTAATAAATCATGAAACGCAGGACGAATTCCTAGCTCTATAAAATTATTGTGATCTTTTTCACCATAACCAATATGCCACTTTGCCGAAGCATGACTTTTATCAGGACTTACACCTTCAAAGCGGAATATTTCTTCATCCGCTGCTAATTTAATTTTGCTGCGAGCCAGAAGAAACTGGTGATCTTTATTTTCTCTTAATTGATTTATCTCATCTGCCAGTTCATAAATTTGAGCCTGCTCTTTATTAGAAAAACGATCTAAATCAATTTTTATATCATCTTTGGTAATATTAAAAATAGCTTTTTTAATATCCGTCGTTGTTTGCGAAAACATTTGCTCAATACGACTATTTTTAGCGGGGCGATATAATATATCTGTTATTAACCCCATTTCTTTAATTGTTCTAACGGTATCAACAGGTATGGCATAAGCAGGGTGACTAGCATCCGTCATATTTAAGCCTGGTTTTGCAACATCAAGCAAAGACAATAATCGATACGAACAATTTTCACGCAGAAAATAATAATCAAACTTAATATCCGTTACTTCCCAGGTGTGTCTAATTAACTGCTCCACCTGCTGTTGATTTAAATCCAGTGAATACTCCCAGATATCACGATGTTCTACATCACCATATTCCTGCACTGTTTCATAATAAGGCTGCACACTAAAAACACCGGGATAGCCACCCATTAATCCATTAAAAACATAAACAAAACCATTATCATCCGGATCAAATTCAGCCGCATAACTCAATGTATAATTTAATAGTGGGGCTTTATTCTTACTATCCAGCCTTAAAAAGGTATGCCCAAACATAGAGCCTGGGTTATTCAAATACATAGATGGGAATAAAAGGGTAACCTTGTGTGCATCCAGTTTTTTAATCCATAGATTTAATCTGCGACACTCAACCTGTGGCAGATCATTATCAAAATGTAACTTTGAATTTAACCAGAACAAACGTGCAGGAAATAAGCACTGCGCATGCTTTTCTTCTCTGTTTTCAAAAAAGGCTCGTAATGTTGCAATTAATTCAGCATTAGCATCGTATTTGCCATTATCTGCTATAAAAAAAGCATCATCATCTACCTGACTGTGTTTACCACTAAAGACATGGTTTTTATAATGCAGCAGATTAAGCCATGCGGGTTCTCTGGACAGCTGCATCGCCTCAGCCTGCTGAATCAGATCATCAATATTACTTGCCTCAACGGCAGATACTGTATTCAGAATTAGCAATAGAAAAATCTGTTTTAGCCATTTATTCAAGTTTATGTTCACGACCACCACTTTGTTTTGTAAAATGAGCCAACTTTAATTCATCACATACATAGAAAAATCCATGCGCGTATCAAAATATCCTCTTTCGACCATAAAAGAAACACCGGCAGATGCCGAAGTTATTAGCCACAAACTCATGCTAAGAGCCGGGTTAATCAGGCGACTAGCCTCTGGCATGTATACCTGGCTACCACTGGGATACCGTATTTTACGCAAAGTTGAAAATATTATTCGCACAGAAATGGAAGCCACGGGTGCTCTTGAAATATTAATGCCTGCCGTACAACCCGCTGAACTTTGGCAGGAATCAGGACGCTGGGAGCAATATGGCCCTGAATTGCTGCGTTTTAATGATCGCCACAATCGAGAGTTCTGCTTCGGCCCAACCCATGAAGAAATTATTACTGACATGGCTCGCCGGGAATTAAACAGCTACAAACAGCTGCCTATTACCTGGTATCAAATACAAACTAAATTCCGTGATGAAATTCGACCTCGCTTTGGAATAATGCGCTCACGTGAATTTTTAATGAAAGATGCCTACTCATTTCATATAAATCAGGAGTCATTACAGCAAACGTATGATGAAATGTACCAGGCTTATAATAATATTTTCAATCGATTAGGCCTCAACTTCCGCCCTGTTATGGCTGACAGTGGCTCAATCGGCGGCAGTGGCTCACATGAATTCCACGTGCTTGCCGACTCAGGCGAAGACGCTATCGCATTTTCATCTGATAGTGACTATGCCGCCAACATTGAAAAAGCCGAAGCAATTGCTCCATCCGGCGAACGCCCAGCCGCTTGCGAAGAAAAGCAAATAGTTGATACCCCCAAACAACACAGCATTGAAGAAGTAAGTCAGTTTCTTAAAGTAGACGCATCTCAATGTTTAAAAACCCTGCTGGTTGAGGGCGAAGAAGAAAATTCAGTTATTGCTCTGGTTATTCGCGGCGACCATGATTTAAACGAAATAAAAGCAGAACAACTTGAACAGGTTAAATCACCACTTACATTTGTATCTGATGAACAGGTTAAATCAACCGCTGGTTGCGCACCGGGTTCTATTGGCCCTGTAGGATTAAACATTACTGTTATTGCTGATCACACAGCAGCACACACGGCCAACTTTATTTGTGGCGCTAACGAAAACAATAAACACCTTAAAGGTGTCAACTGGGGACGCGATCTTGCCGAACCCATTACTGCTGACATTCGTAATATAGTTGAGGGCGATCCAAGCCCTGATAATAAAGGCACTATTTCTATAGTACGCGGCATTGAAGTTGGTCATATTTTCCAGCTGGGAGAAAAATACAGTAAAGCATTGAAAGCCACCGTGCTAGATGAAAATGGCGCAAATAAAGTCATGACAATGGGCTGTTATGGCATAGGCGTTTCACGTGTAGTGGCGGCTTCCATTGAACAGAATCATGATGACAAAGGCATTATCTGGCCTCAGTCTATTGCTCCCTTTGACATAGCACTTGCTCCCATCAATATGCAAAAATCAGAACGCTTAAAAGCTGCCGCTGAAAAACTTTATGAAGACTTAACCAACGCAGGTTTTGATGTACTATTTTTTGACCAGAAAGAACGATTAGGTTCAATGCTGGCCAATATTGAATTAATAGGCATTCCTCACAGACTGGTATTTGGTGAACGCGGTTTAGATGCCAACACAATTGAATATAAGGGACGTAGAGATAAAGATTCTGAAGATATTTCTCTTGATGATATTATTGAAAAGCTAAAAAATATTAATTAATAACCTTTATGCAAAGGCGCAATTATTTTTTATGAAACAGCAACTCAGAAAACTTATAATTAGTTTGTTTATTTTAGTTGCAAGCTCATCGCTATTCGCAGAAGAAAAATCAGCACCAGACCCCGAACTTAGAAAACGTTTAATTCAGGCTATTAATCAGTCTAATAGTTTTAAAGATCGTTTCGATGCCGAAGTCTGGCTATTAGATATGTCAACACGATTAAAGAAAAGACTAAAAAACTCAAAAGAAAGACTCGTATTACTGCGCAGCATTCATCAAGAAGCCCGCCGTGCAAAACTACACCCTGAACTGGTACTCGCTGTTATTGATATCGAAAGTCGATTTGATCGTTTTGCTATTTCAAAATCCGGTGCTCAGGGGCTCATGCAGGTCATGCCTTTCTGGTTAAAAGAAATTGGTCACCCGAATGACAATCTGATTGAAATCGACACCAACCTGCGCATGGGCTGCACTATTCTGAAATATTATATTGATAAAGAAAAAGGTGACTTACGCCGAGCACTGGCTCGTTACAATGGCAGCCTTGGAAAATGGCACTACCCTGATAAAGTACTAAAAACTTTACGCGAAAACTGGTATAGAAGTTAA
>CAZFUY010000057.1:0-18834 GCA_964522445.1 uncultured Thiotrichaceae bacterium
ATAAGGACTTTGGCTCAACTGATGAGCACAGCAGTGTTATGCAGCGTGTAATGTACGGTCTGGAAATACATCAGATTGAACAGGAAATTAAAAGCCTGGAATTTGAACGTACACAAATGCAATTAACAGAAGCACAGGATGAATATGCAGAGCTTTATGATTTTTCACCTGTTGCATATGTGACTTTTGACGATCAGGCCAATATTATAAAATTAAATCTGGCTGCAGCACGTTTATTTGGTCAGCCGCACCACAAAATTCTTAATCAATCTATAAATAACTTATTATCTGAAGTAGAAAGCCAACGTTTATTAAAGCATTTGTATAAAGTTTCATGCTCCCGCAAAAAAATTACTCTTGAATTAAATCTTAAACGACAGGATGGAAAAGAACTTTTTCTGCATTTAGAAACAGTGTCTGTTCGTGGTGGTGATGGTATTGCTACACATTGTCGAACGGCAATACTTGATATTACCGAGCGAAAAAACACTGAAGAGGCGTTAAAAGATGCACAGGAAGAACTTGAAAATAGGGTTGAAAAAAGAACGCAGGAATTAAAACGTACCAATCAAATACTGCATGAAAAAATAGTTGAGCATGCGGAAGTAAGTAAAAAATTACGTCAGTCAGCCATTGTTTTTGATAATACAGAAGATGGCATTATTGTAATGGATGCAACATTTAATATTATAAATACAAATAATGCATTTAATAAAATTACGGGTTATTCATCGGAAGAACTTATAAATAAAAATCCGAAAGAGCTATTTACAAGTCGTACAGATAATGAGCAATTCCAGAAGATGCAGGATGCTCTATGTGAAACAGGCCACTGGAAAGGAGAAGTCTGGTATCAATGTAAGGACGGCACACAGATGCCCATCTGGAAAAATATTAATGAAGTAAAAGATGAAGAGGGTACTGTAACTCACTATGTGGCTATAGCAACTGATATTACGTCACTTAAAGAAACTGAAATGAGACTCGACCATCTGGCGCACCATGATGCGCTTACAGGTTTGCCAAACAGGTTGCACTATACAGCAAATCTTGAACAGGCAATAAAAAGAGGGCGGCGTAGAGGAACTCGTTTAGCATTAATTTTAATGGATCTGGATAATTTTAAAGTTATTAATGATACATTTGGTCATGCTCATGGTGATACCTTTTTAAAAATAATATCAGAACGATTGCAGGATTGTGTTCGGCATGAAGATACTGTTGCACGCCTGGGTGGCGATGAATTTGCTATTGTTTTAGAAGATATTGCTCAATTTGAAGATGCCGGATTTATTTCAGAGAAGGTATTAAAAGTAGTTAACCAGCCAATTGAAATTGAAAGAAAAATAATTGTACCAAGTACAAGTATAGGTATCAGTATATATCCCGATGATGCAGTTGATGCTGAAGATTTACTTAAATCTTCAGATGCAGCAATGTATCGTGCAAAAGAGTCGGGAGGGAATAAGTATTATTACTTTACATCAGAGTTATCTGTTCACACCATAGAACAGTCTGCTTTAGAAGACCAGTTAAGAACAGCGTTAAAAGAAAACCAGTTTGAAGTTTATTATCAACCACAGGTTGTTTTAAGTGATGCCATTGTTGTTGGCATGGAAGCATTATTGCGTTGGAATCATCCTGTTAGAGGGTTATTAGAACCCGATAAATTTATGAAGGTTGCAGAAGATTCAGGCATTATTGATGATATTGATGAATGGGTTTTAAATACGGCCTGTAAGCAAATAAAATCCTGGCAGGAGGCGGGCTTACCGCCGATACGCATATCAATAAATCTTGCTGAACGTACACTTATACACGATCAGACGCTTGTATCTAAAGTCCAGAGTGCATTAGAAAATTCACACCTCGAAGCAACCTGTCTTGAATTAGAAATACCTGAAAAAATACTGAAGACAACTAAACAAAGCATAAAAACCCTGGTTGATCTAAAAGAGCTGGGCGTTAATCTTTCTATTGATGATTTTGGAACAGGCTTTTCATCAATAAGCTCATTGAAACAATTACCAATTGATACTATTAAAATTGATCGCTCGTTTGTTTGTGATATTACAAGTAACCCTAATGATGCTGCACTGGCATCTGCTATTATAGCGATGGGACATAATCTGAAAATGAAAGTGACAGCAGAAGGTGTTAGCACATCTGAGCAGGTCAAATTTCTTCGTGGACAGGGTTGTGATGAAATGCAGGGTTATTTCTTTAGTAAACCTATGACTTCTGATCATGCTCGTAGTTATATTGAAAAGGGGCTTATACATTAGCCGTCAGTCATTTGTATTCCCTCCTGTATTTTTGTAGCAAATAACATATCAGCATGGCGTTCTGCCGTATCCCTGCTAATCTTAAATTACTTAACACAGCTCAATATTTAGGTTCACTGAATTTATACACTCTTAATCGGGCATGTTTAGTATTATTTGTAAGCTGGATTTTTTCAAAATTATAATCAGGGGTAAAAACTATGAAGCTGGCAATGATCGGCCTTGGAAAAATGGGTGCCAATATGGTGCGTCGTCTTGTGCAGGATGGACATCATATAGCTGCTTATGATGTGGATTATGAGGTTGCAAAGTCATTAGCCAATGAAGTAAATAATGTCACAGCCGCTAAAACACTGAAGGCAACTCTGGATGACTTGCCAGTACCGCGTGTTGTCTGGCTAATGGTGCCCCATCAGTTTGTTGATTCTTCAATTGATGATTTACTTAATGCAGGTCTATCCAAAGGTGATTTAATTATTGATGGCGGTAATTCCAATTTTAAATTAAGCCAGCAGCGAGCCGCTAACTTGCTGGAAAAGGGCATTCATTTTGTTGATTCAGGTACATCCGGAGGTGTCTGGGGTCTTGAAAATGGTTATAGCATTATGGTGGGTGGTAGCAAGGAAGCTGTGAGTTTAGTTGAGCCTGCATTAAAAACTTTAGCGCCCGGGCCAGAAACTGGCTGGGGGCATGTAGGGCCTGCAGGTGCAGGGCATTATGTAAAAATGGTTCACAATGGTATCGAATATGGATTAATGCAGGCCTATGCTGAAGGTTTTGAATTAATGGAAGCCAAAGAGGAAATGGATTTAGATTTGCATCAGATTTCTGAAATCTGGCAACATGGCAGTGTGGTTCGCTCATGGCTACTGGATTTAATTGCAGATGCTCTGGGTAATGATACATCATTGCAATCATTAAGTGATTATGTCGATGATTCAGGTGAAGGTCGATGGACTATTCAGGACTCAATTGATAGTGCTGTACCCACCCCAGTGTTGGCACTGGCATTACAAATGCGTTTTCGCAGTAGACAATCGCCTTCTTATGCAGGCAAAGTATTAAATGCCATGCGAGCAGGTTTTGGTGGTCATGCCATTCGTTCTGCGGATAAAGATGGAGAGGCTTAATTGTGAGCAATGAAGAAAGCAATGTTATTTGTATGGATCAGGCGGATCATGCCAATATTGTTATTTTTGGTGCGGCAGGTGATTTAACCAAACGTAAACTTATGCCGTCATTATACAAAATGGTTCATTGTGGATTAGTGCATCCACAAAGTCGAATTATTGGTGTTGTTAATAATCGTACTGTTGATGTCTGGTTGTCATTAATTAAAGAGGGTCTTAATGAAAACCTTCCAGAAGAAATGACAGAAGATATGTGGCAGCACTTTTCTGAAATGTTAATAATGGTCTCCGGTGATCTGGGTGATGAAGAAACCTATCATCAGCTTTCAGATACGCTTGAATCATTTGATGGAAAAAAGAATGCCATGTTTTATTGTGCTATTCCTCCTCAATGGTATGGCGCAGCGGCTATAGGTTTAGAAAAAACAAATTTGATTGATGAGTCTGAAGGTTATCGACGCATTGTTATTGAAAAACCTATTGGCACAGATTTAGCCAGTGCAAAAGTTTTAAATAAGGAAATGCAGGCTGTATTTAAAGAGTCGCAAATTTATCGTATAGATCATTATCTGGGTAAAGAAAGTGTGCAGAATTTATTAGTCTATCGTTTTGCTAATGGCATTATGGAACCGCTATGGAACAGAAATTATATTGATCATATTCAAATATCAGCATCAGAAACTTTAGGCATTGAATATCGTGCCAAATATTATGAAAATTCTGGCGCACTTCGTGACATGATTCAAAGTCATCTTATGCAGGTTATGACATTAGTCGCTATGGAACCCCCGGTAGAATTTACGGCAGATGCTGTGCGTGATGAGAAAATGAAAGTATTACGAGCAGTGCGTCGAATTGATCCGGATAAAGAAAAACATCTTTCAGTTGCAGCACAGTATGCTTCTGGAATATTAGGTGATGAGTCTGTTCCTGCTTATGTAAGTGAAGAAGGGGTTTCACCTGAATCAGCAACAGAAACCTTTGCAGCGGTTAAATTTTATATTGATAACTGGCGTTGGCAAGGCGTGCCATTTATTTTATGGACAGGTAAACGATTAAAGAAAAAAGTATCTGAAGTGGTTATTCGTTTTCGTAAACCTCCATTTAATTTATTTGATAGCCATGCAACAGCACCAAAAGCGAATGCTCTGGTTTTTCGTTTACAGCCAGATGAAGGCATTGTGTTACGCATGAATGCAAAAATGCCAGGTTTAACAACAGATATACAACGTATGGTTATGCGTGCGCCTTATGCAAAAGATGGTATGAATATTTCAGAGGCTTATGAGATTTTATTGCATGATGTGCTTATGGGAGATGCAACCTTATTTTCACGTTCAGATGAAATAGAAGAATCGTGGGATATAGTCGAGCCACTAATAAAAAGCTGGCAGGATCGTTTTTCTATTAACCGTTATCGTGCAGGTTCATGGAATATTCCAGAAATGGATGAATTGCTGGAAGGCTGTGAGGGTGGTTGGCATAAACCAACATAAATGTATGGTGATTTTTTAATGCATAAATGGCACATATATAAAGATATGGAACAGGCCTCTGTAGCGGCTGCAGATTTTCTGATTAGAAAGATAAAAAAAATTCTGGAAGAAAAAGCACGTTGTAATATCGTCTTGCCTGGAGGGAATACTCCTGCACAGTGTTTAAAAATTATTTCTGAAAGTAATTTGCCATGGAATAAAATTCACTGGTATCTTGGGGATGAGCGTTGTTATCCTGTTGGTCATAAAGATCGTAATGATACTATGATAAAAAAAAATATCTGGTCTCTTATTCATTCGCCAGAAGAAAATAATCACCCTATACCCACCGAGTTAGGTGTAGAAAAAGCTGCTATTTTTTATAGTAATGAAATAGAAAAGTCAGGCGGCCTGGATATAGTCTTACTGGGTATGGGAGAAGATGGGCATACAGCAAGCCTTTTTCCGGGAAATAAAGCACTGGAAAGCAGGCAGGTTGCAGTTGCTGTTTATAATTCACCAAAAGCACCTGATGAACGCGTGTCTTTAACTGTTGAAGCATTAAAGTCAGCAAAATATAAAATTCTGCTAACTGTAGGAAAAGGAAAGAAGCAGGCTATTAGTGATGTAAAAAATGGAGTGAAATTACCCGTAAATATGCTTGGTTCTCTGGACTGGTTTGTTGATGAGAGTGCCATTAAATAAATACAAACTAATGAGAGATATAAATGCGAATAAAGCAACTTATTGTTCTAATTTTATTTATGTGTTTATTGTCCTGTGTATCACTGGGAGACAGTGACTGTGTTTTAGCGCCCAGCACAATTATTTGCACAGATAAATAAAGTCAAAATTAATATTTAGAATAATCAGGAAAATATATGAAAATCACCATCATCAGCGGTAGTCATCGTGAAAATTCACAAAGTTATAAAGTCGCAAAACACATACAGAAAACGCTGGAAAATGGCATATGTGATAAAACATGGTTGCTTGATCTGGCAGGTAATCCTTTGCCTTTATGGGATCAGGGGGTGTGGGAAGGTGAGCAAAAATGGATAGATTTATTAACGCCAATAAAAGAACAACTGGCCTCAAGTGATGCTTTTGTTGTTATTGCTCCAGAATATCATGGACAAGTTCCTGCAGGGCTTAAAAATTTCTTTTTATTATTTAGTAAAAATGAGTTAGGACATAAACCAGCACAGATTATAGGCGTTTCATCTGCCGATGGTGGCTCATACCCTGTTGCTGAATTACGTATGAGTAGTTATAAGAATAATCGCATCTGTTATATTCCTGATCATTTAATTTTAAGAAATATAGAGTCTATTTTGAATGATAAAGCAGAAGATAATAATGAAAGTGCAGATAGCTATTTTTGTGAACGTATTGAATGGACGCTTAATATTCTTAAAGAATATGCCGTGGCTTTAAAGAATGTGCGTGATAGTGGTGTAACAGAAACTGATAAATTTAATAATGGAATGTAATCTTAAATGTTGAAGTATAAAATAATTCCAGTAACAGATTACCAGCAAAATTGTTCGTTATTATGGTGTGATCAAACTAATGAAGCCGTTCTTGTCGACCCAGGAGGTGAAGCTGACCGACTTTTAAAAATTATTGATAAGAATAACTTAAGACTTAAAAGCATCTGGTTAACACATGGCCATTTGGATCATATAGGCGGCACAGCAGAAATAGTAAATAAAGCAGGTGTTGAGATTATAGGGCCGCATAAAGCGGATCAGTTTCTAATTAAGGTTATTGCTCAGCAATGTGAAATGTTTGGTTTTCCTCTTGTTGAGGGATTTGATCCTGATACCTGGTTAGAAGAAGGAAATCAGCTGCATTTAGGAAATGAATCTTTTGATGTTATACATACGCCGGGGCATACACCGGGTCATATTGTTTTAGTGCATGAAGCAAGTAAAACACTTTGGGTTGGTGATGTTATTTTTAATCATTCAATTGGACGCACTGATTTTCCTGGGGGAAATCATGCACAGTTAATTAATTCTATTAAAACAAAGCTGCTTGTTCTGGATAAGGATTATACGTTTGTGCCGGGGCATGGGCCAAATTCAACCATTGGTGAAGAAAAACAGAATAATCCATTTTTACTTTAGCCTGGATATTATGTGGGTTAGCTTTGTTATTATTTATTGTTCCAGTACGCTAGTTAAAACTATGCACTTTTAGTGTAAGGCTTTAGCTGCTACACACATGCAATGCAGTGTGTCAGAACTATTTAAGAAAAAGTAGGGTGGATCAAGCGTAGCGGATCCACAAAAATTAGCAAAACTACAGATTGGAATTTAGAGTGGTTTCCTAAACTAGAAGTATATTATGAGACCTTTGCACGATATATTCACGAGTAAAAATGACTAAAATTTCACTGCTTTTCGTTAGAAAACTTGCTAATAGCTAGCTATTAGCTGCGTTTCCTGTCTCAATCAGTAAAATTTTAGTGCGTTTTTCTTTCGCGCCTCTATCGTGCAAAGGTCTCATTATATTTAAGAGAGGACTTTTAGTTCATAGTCGTTGAGTAGAATTATGTATCAAAGACCCCGTATATAATCAGGTCGTAACGGTTGCTTGCCATCAATGGCACTTTCTAGCTGGGTGAGCAGACGTGATTTATCTCTGGGCAGATTTCCTGCCAATGCCAGTGCATTAGATGCGTGGTTAGATCTGAAAATAATTGCCTGAGGTGGTTCAAGTCCTGCAATAAATCGTTGTTGCTCCAGTAAAATAGCCTGATCATTTTGCATTTCAAATGGCTCACCAAAGTGCTCTTTAAAGTTATTTATGGCACTCTCATGCAGGATTAGCTGTAATGTAGAGAGGTAAGTAACGGGCGCGTCGTTAAGCAGGCTTATGCTGCCATCTATATGTTCCTGCCAGTGTGTTTTTCCTCCCAGGCCAAGAATAACCGTGGCTGATATTTTAATACCACAATCATGGGCTTTATGCAGGGCATTTTTTATACTTTTTTGAGAGGCTCCTTTAGCAACTTTTTTGAGAATTAAATTTGAGCCTGATTCTACGCCAAAGTAAAGCAAAGAGAGCTTATGTTGTTTTAGCTGTTCTAGTTCTTCTAAACTTTTATGAAGAATATTGGAGGGTGAGGCATAACATGAAATGCGGGTTAGCTTAGGTAGCAGTGTGTTAAGTTCTTGCAGAATTGCAATTAGCTGTTCAGTAGGTAAGGTTAATGCATCTCCGTCAGCCAGAAATACACGTTGAGTTTCAGGCCATTGCTGGGCTGCTTGCTGTATATCTTTGAAAATATCGTTAAGTGGTCGCTCCTGGTATTGTTTTTGTGTGTACATAGAGCAGAAGCTACACTGATTAAAGCTGCAACCCAGGGTGGCCTGAATAATCAGATTTTCACCTTCACTGGGTGGGCGGAACAGAGGTTTGTTATAGTTTAAACTCATGTCTCTTTTATAACGCCATTAATAGATCTTGGTCAACCAATTTACAGGGACATGCTATATTATTCCTCGCTTATATTGTTCTGGAAAATCATTCTTACTTTTAGAGGTAAAAGCTCATGCAGTCGGGTCCTAGAGAAATTGTTACACCCTTTCGTCCTATTCCACTGGATGTTCCAGAGGGTATGGCTCCCAATGAGTTTTTTAATAGTACTGAGAATCTTAATGATTTATCGAATAATAATGGCCTGCTTAAGAATCCTGAGCATTTATTGTTATATAGAAAAGCGCTCGGTCACAGCAATGAATTTGATACCTCAATCATATTTAATACCTCCGAATGTATTCTTGATCCACTAGGTCGCCCGGTACGAAGAACCCAGGTGCCAGATAATACAAAGCATGTATGGAATCGTATGAATCAGATTCTTATCGAATATATGTGTGAGCAATACCCTGATCCAGATGGTCACTTAGTACTGGCTGGTGAGGCAAGTTTAGATTCAACCTGGCCATTAACATCAGCGGGTGTACCGAGTATCCGTATGCTGCATAATCACTTTATTGTTTTTGATAAAAAGCAGCTGCGAAATGCAGATTTTGCTAATCCAGATAATCCTAATTTAACTGATGGCGGGCAACACAGTTTATTTCAGTCATATATGCGAGATGTTTACAGTAACTTCTTTGACTCACTGGATTTTAAAATACTTAAACCCACCAGTAGAGGCTCCTCTCGCATTGAACTGACAGGTTATCCTCAGGGCTTGCCAAGCTGGAAAGTAGAGGGTGGCGTTGAGTCGTTAAAAGATATTCAGTTCTGGAAAGAGTACGATCAGATTTTAATGGGTTTTTTAGATTTTTACCGAACCTTCTTTTCGCAAGTTTCAACTCGCAATGCTGCCTTAATTGAGGATTCATATTTCCCTGATTTAATTGAGCATAAACTTCTCTATAACAATGATTTTCTGAGTGCAGCTAAAAAAGTACGTGACTATTGTATAAAAGATGCCAAATATGCCAATGCAATTCGTTGGCAGCCAGCATTTAAGCAACTTATATATCGCAATGATGATGGTGATTTAATTGTAACGATTAGTCAAAATTCAATTGGAAATGCCATTACTGAACTGTTAGGTGTCGTTGTAAAGCGTACACCAGATGCAGAGGCGTATGAAAAATCAGAACCACAACTTGTAGAAAAACTTCTTGAAGTTAGAAAACGTTTAATTGATGCAGATCTGGGTGAGGGAATAGAGACGCCCTATTGGTCAAAGGATTAAAATTAAAAAGTTTGACGCAGAGGCGCAAAGATACAGAGATTTTTATATTGCTGCGCCTACGGCGTAGTAATACATGTATGCATTTCTTTGCGCCTCAGCGTCAAATCTCTTAATTGTATTTTCTTATAAAGAAATTATTTAATATTTTGTTCTGGCGATGTTTCCAATAACCTGGCTTAGAGCATAATCAAAAACTGAATGATCAGAAATTAAACATGAATGTTTATTTTCTAACTCTTTTATAAATTGACTGGCATCCTTTTCAATAATTTTAGATCCTTTTCTGTCTACAAAAATAAGCTGTGCTTTTTCAATAATTATGACAGATAATTTTAAACGTCTTACTGATGTTCCAGTACCCGTAAATACCTTAAACCATGTATTAGGTCTAACATAATCAGGTAATTCTTTAACAATAGACTTTGCCAGTTTTTCAGCTTTATCATTTGGACCTTCACGTAACCCAATATGATCTATAGATATGCTTTCTTCACCTGCCTCACCTGTTAAAAGCATATTGACGGCATCGTCATGAAAAACATTATGTTTTTCCAGTAGCTTTTCATAAGTTTTATTTAAATTGCGAATAGCAAGAAAAAGTTTTTCCTTATTCTGGTTGGTTTCTTCTAAAAGAGTTTTTACTTTGTTAACTATGCCTGCATAGCTGCACTTTAATGACAGCCATTCTTCTTTATTTGTTATAGGAGAAAAAGAATAAGTTAATCGCTGTAAAATACCACTGGCTTCCAGCCACTTTTTACTGTTCTTTCCGTATTGTATATAACGGTGAAACATTAAAGTTGACCAGTGATTAAGTATCAGAGGCTGGACTGGTTTTGGTAGATTAACATCCATAGTATAGAATTGAAGTTCAGTTAAAACAGTTTGGCGAGCAAGTTCCTGCATAGTCTGTTTTTTTGTTATACATTCGTTTTGCTGGTGTTTTTTGTCTTCTATTTTTGTCAGTCTGCTAAGTGATGCTAGTGCCGTACTGAAACTAAGCATTTTAATATCGAAGCTACGCAGTAATTGTTCAATAATAAGCTCAACTGTTTTATAAATAGTATTATTGCTATTTTCTATGCCTATACCAAGGTGTGCAATGGTATTTAGTACATGTCTTGCTGGATGTTGGTCATTATAAAAAAAGTTTTTATCCAGCATAGATGTTTTTATAACTGGAATTTGTAGTTTTAATAACAGGTTCTTTACGTCATCAGATATATTTTTATCACGTAAAAATGCACCGAAAATCATTTCTACAAAATCAATGGTTCGAGCATCTAACTGGTTAAGATTTTTTGGGATGGCAACATTATTAAGCTTTGCCATACTGTTAAGTAAGGCTGACTTGAAATGACTGGTATTAATATTAACTTTTTGTCCTGAGACATATTCGGAGCGGTAACTTAACTGCATATTTGTTAATGCTTTTATTATCTCATTACGATTAAAGCAGTGTTGGTTATTAGGTGAATTATGAATGGCATTATTAGTATCTATTTCATCATTAATAAAATTATTAATGATTTTTGAGATAAATTTTTTATCTGTTATATACACGTGAGGGCTTGTCGTATTTGATACTTTACTATTTTGAATCATGTCGTTAGATTCGGTATTTGAATAAAATTTTTGTGTTGTCTCAAAACTCATAACCCTGTTTCCAATAATAAATAGCAAAAGATACATGCCTTAAGGCATGTATCATCAATTAGACGTTTTTTACATTTAAGCTTGGGGAGACGTGGAGAGTCTGTGTCTAGATTTAGGAAATCTATCAAACTCATCCCCCGAACAGGTGATGTTTGTGAGGCAGTTCACAAAATATGTCTCTAGCTAAACAATAGTCATAAATAGCTTATTTATCAAAGGTTATTTTTAATAATATTTGATGAAAGGATAAACGGTAGTAATTTTGGCTAATATTTAAAGAGATAGTCTGTATTTAAGCTTTTCCTGGTCGAAAGTAGTCTTTATTTTCATAAAATGATTCATTGTCATTGCCCTTGTGCCATCCTGGTACGCCAAGCAGGGGGAAGGGCGACAGATCCTTTGTTGTGCGAATATGGCCTTCTTTCCAGTAATTGGTAATAAAGACATCAATTGCTTTTAAATCTGGAATATTGTTTTTCACTAATTTATTGGAGTGTATTAATAAGGCCTGAGCTGTCATTCCAATATAAGGTGTAAGTGCTTTTTCATACATGGCATGACCAAAAACTATGCAGTGTATGTGTTTTCCAAAATCATTTTTATGAGTATAAAACAAAGTTTTCCACTCATGTTTCTGGATCATCTCCAGTAATTCGGGCTTATCACTGATAATAATGATGCCGCATTCATCAAAAAGTGTAATTGTATTTTCAATAGCACTTCTGTTTGTTCCCATTGTTCTCTGTTTTGCAGCTTTGTAGTGAATCTCATTCAGTGATGTTTTAGTTTCAGGGAATGTCAGCCATATCATGGCATTAAAATAGTCATGCCAGTTTTCTGTGCGTGTTTGTAATTCGTTTCTTAGAAAAATGCGGGGTTCATAGTGATCAATAAAAGCTTGAGGTTTATCGGCCTGTTGGACGGGTTTTACTTTTAATTGGTGATCTTTAAACTGCTGTTCTAAAAATCTAAGGTCAGGCCAGCAATCTAATTTTGTAGATTTAACTGATACAGAGTGAATAGTCTCAAAGAGAGGTGATATTTCTAAAAAATCAGCATTCCATGTATCGTTTGTCATAGTAAGTTTTGGTCTATTATAAACCTATAAGTATTTAGCAATTATATTAATACAGGTTCAATAATGTTTAAACTGAATAAACCGTCAGAAACGCTATATAAAACCTGGTTGCGTTTGAAGTCTGTACCGGGCGGGGTTTGGCTATTTAATCACATAGTTAAATGGTTTATTCCATATACAGGTTCAATCAATGCCAGAGTAAAAGAGCTTAAGCCGGGGTACGCGCTTATTGAGTTAGCTGACCACCGTGCTATACGAAATCATTTAAATTCAATTCATGCTATTGCATTAGCTAATTTAGGTGAATTTACCAGTGGTTTTGCCTTGCTTTCAGCGTTGCCATCGGATGTTAGAGGGATTCCAACACATATATCAATAGAGTATTTAAAAAAAGCGCGAGGTTTACTGATTGCTGAAAGTCATTCAGAACCACCTGAAGTAACTGAGAAAATAGATTATAAAGTATATGCAGATATTAAAGATGCAGAAGGTGATATGGTTGCACGTGTAACAGCGACCTGGCGGTTAGCCCTGATAGAGTCAAAAGAATGAATGATATTTTTAAAAATAAATTTACAACTCAGGCGGGTATAGAAATACCAATTATCTGTGGGCCAATGTACCCCTGTAGTAATCCTGAGTTAATTGCCTCTGTATCTGAAGCGGGAGGCATGGGTATAGTGCAACCTGTTTCATTAACTTATGTTCATGGTTATGATTTTCGAGAAGGCCTGCGTTATATTCGTAAGTTAACATCTCAGCCTATAGGCATGAATGCTCTAATAGAAAAAAGCTCGAAACGTTATCATGAAAAAATGCAGCGATGGATTGATATTGCTCTGGAAGAAGATGTAAAGTTTTTTATAACATCACTGGGTAAACCTGATTGGGTTGTTGATAAAGTGCATGCTGCCGGTGGCCTGGTTTATCATGATGTAACAGAACGTAAGTGGGCATTAAAAGGATTAGATGCGGGTGTTGATGGTTTGATTGCGGTGAATAATCGAGCAGGTGGGCATGCAGGAGAAAAATCAACACAGATTTTATTTGATGAAATGAAAGAGTTTAATGTGCCGGTTATTTGTGCCGGTGGAATAGGCTCAGAAGAAGATTTTTTAAATGTGCTTAATATGGGGTATGCTGGTGTACAAATGGGAACGCGGTTTATAGCAACAACAGAATGCCAGGTAGCCGATGCTTATAAAACAGCGGTTGTTAATGCAACTGAAAAAGATATTGTATTAACAGAATGTGTTACAGGAATTCCAGTGTCTGTTATTTTAACACCTTATATAAAACGCTTAGGTTTAAAGGCGGGTTTTTTTGCGCGCTGGTTATTACAACATCGAAAAATGAAACACTTTATGCGCTTGTTTTATGTATTAAAATCTTTAAGACAGTTAAAACTTGCAATTAAAGATGATACTGGAACACGCGATTACTGGCAGGCAGGGAAAAGTGTTGAGGGTGTTAAAAAAGTAGAATCTGTATCAGAAATTATTAAACGTTTTTCGGATTATGTTTTGGAAAGTTACAATAAATAATACGCTAAAAAAATCAGTTGGATACAGATTGTCGTAATCCAACTGATTTTTCAGAGTTAAATATTATAACCAGATCATGCAGCCAGTTTCGAAAGAATGACTTAATAATTTGTGGTATGGAAATACTCTTATTTTATAAAAATTCATTCCAGAGTTAACGGGTTGCAAGTCCAGTGAGAAAATGTGTGCGCCATTATCTTCGCCTTCATATTTAAATAAGTAACAGGTTGGTGAAGAAAAAAGATTGTTATCATCATGGCTGTTGCCTACCACGCATTCAACAGCAACGTCTTCAGCGGCCAGGCCATTTAGATGGGCTTTAATTTTAATTTTTAAAGCTTCACCATCATTAATGGCTGTATTTGCTTCATCAATACGTTCGATGCTGATGTTTTTCCAGTGCTGTCTTATTTTTGATTTCCAGATAGCTAATTCTTTTGCTGGGGCAGAGTTATTAGCTTTCATTCTTAGATGTTGATTGCGTGCAGGGGTATAAAAATTCTTAACATAATCCATAACCATGCGTGAAGAATTAAATTTTGGAATACAGAATTTCATAGAGGCTTTTGAGCGTTTAACCCATTCCCGAGAATATCCCTGTTTTCCTCGATTATAGAAAGCTGGAATAATCTCATTTTCAAGAATATCAAGTAACTCATTACCTTCTTCTCGATCACGTACTTCTGCGTTAGCTTCAGGGCCATGTGGTGCAATAGCCCAACCATTTTCGCCGTTGTAACCTTCGCCCCACCAGCCATCGAGGACACTTAAGTTAAGCACTCCATTTATGGCGGCTTTCTGGCCTGATGTGCCACTGGCTTCCAGCGGGTATTCTGGCGTGTTAACCCAGACATCAACGCCAGCAACCAGGTTGCGTGCCATGGCCATGTTGTAACCTTCGAGCAAAATAATCTTGCCAATAAATTCTGGCTTATGGGCATACTCATGAATAGTGCGAATTAAATCCTGGCCGGGATCATCTTTTGGATGCGCTTTACCTGCAAACATTATAATAACCGGGCGTTCTGGATTATTTAATAAACGTGCTAAGCGTTCGGGATCTGAGAATAATAATGTTGCTCTTTTGTAGGTGGCAAAGCGACGTGCAAAACCTAAAACAAGTACGTCTGATTCAGTTTCTTTAATGTGCTGTGTAACACGACGAATAAGTGCATCATTACACTGATTTCGCTTGTAACGTTTTAGAGTGCGTTTATAGGTATCATTTAACATCTGACTTTTTAATTCCTGGCGTAAACTCCAGAATCTATGGTCAGGCACTTCATCGATACACTTCCAGTAATCATTGTCTAATAATTTATTACGCCATTCACGAAAACGCATATCAAAAAGATTGGCCCATTCTCTAGCGAGGAAAGTGGGAACATGAACACCATTGGTGACATAAGAAAGAGGGTTTTCTTTTTCGGGAATCTGAGGCCATATGTAAGATTCCATATTGGATGCAACGCTACCGTGTATACGACTTACGCCATTATGAAAACGTGAACCACGTAGTGCAAATGCGGTCATGTTAAAACTGTTTTCTGCGCTGGGTGAGCGGCCAAATGCCATAAAATCATCAAAACTAATATTTAATTTTTCACAGCATGCTGAAAAATATTCAATCATTAAATTTTTATCAAAAATATCATGACCCGCAGGTACAGGTGTGTGTGTCGTGTATACAGTTCCTGCCGCAACCTGTTCGAGTGCGCTTAAAAAATCCATGTCGTCGCTGAGAATTTCTTTGCAACGCTCAATAATCTGGAAAGCGGCATGGCCTTCATTAATATGCCATGCAGTGGGTTTTAGCCCTAATTGACGTATTAAGCGAACACCTGCAATACCTAAAACAATTTCCTGTTGTATACGTGTGGTTTTATCGCCACCATAAAGCTGGAAAGTTATTTTTCGATCTTCTTCAGTATTTTCTTCCAGATTACTATCCAGTAAGTACATGGTGGCATGACCGGCTACGGCTTTCCATGCTTTTAGTTTGAGTTCGCGCCCTGGCATTTCAAGCGTGATAAAAATAACATTACCGTCAGGGGCAACGGCAGGTTCTATTGGTAATTCACTAAAGCGAGTGGTTATGTAACTTGCGACCTGATTCCCATTGGCATCAATTTCCTGAATAAAATAACCCTGTCTGTATAACAGACCGACGGCAACAAAAGGTACACCCAGATCACTAATGGCTTTGCAATGGTCACCTGCGAGTATGCCTAAACCACCGGAGTAAATAGGGAAGCTTTCATGTAAGCCAAATTCTGCACAAAAGTATGCGATAAGGTCATCGTCTGCATCCAGATAATCATCAATTTCATGGTGTGTGTTTTTTGCCAGATAAGAATTAAAGGAAGACATGACGCGTGAGTATTCTTCCATAAACACATTGTCCTGAGTGGCTGATTCCAGAGAGCGCTGTGAAACACGGCGCAGGAAAACTTTTGGATTATGGTCGCATTGTTCCCAAAGCAGGTGATCCAGTCGATAAAAAAGACTGCGAGCATTTCTATCCCAGCTGTAGTGTAAATTATTGGACAGTTCGATAAGACCTGATAATTCTTCTGGAATATGTGGGCGGACTTCAAGTTCGTAGATTGTTTCGTTCATTTTTTTATCCAGCTGGAATTGTTATGTGTTGTAGGAGTGGCTTTAGCCGCGAAATCTTTTGACTGAATGACAAATCGTGGTTAGCAGCTACATTAAATAATTTAATTCTCTTGTTATTGTAGGTCGACACTTCCCTGTCGACCTACAATTATGTAATCACATCCGGTTTATTTCGGCCTGTACGCGCTTTAATGCTGGCCACCTGATCTGCAATATTAATCAATTCGTTTAGTGCTTCCTGTGTTTCTATATTTTGTTTATTAATATCGGCTTCAAACTTTTCTATATATACACGTAATGTAGCGCCTTCTGTTCCTGTGCCTGATAATCGGTAAACAATACGCGAGCCATCAGAGAATAATAGACGTATCCCCTGATTTTCGCTAATGCTGTTATCGACGGGATCTGTGTAGCAGAAATTATCACAGTTTTTGATGCTATAGTTGCCAAACTGTTTTCCTGCAAGTGAAGTTATTGATGCCTGTAAATCGGCCATAAGCTGGTCTGCAATTTTGCTATCGATGGCTTCATAGTCATGGCGACAGTAGTAGTTGCGACCAAATTTAGCCCAGTGATCATGCACAATTTTTTCTACTGATTCCTGTTTTATAGCAATTAGATTTAGCCAGAACAGTACCGCCCACAGGCCATCTTTTTCGCGCACATGATCAGAACCTGTGCCAAAACTTTCTTCACCGCACAGCGTAATTTTATTGTCGTCCAGTAGATTGCCAAAAAATTTCCAGCCAGTGGGCGTTTCGTAACAGTGAATTCCCAGCTGCTCGGCTACACGATCAACGGCCATACTGGTGGGCATGGAGCGAGCAACACCACTAAGGCCATTTTTGTAACCCGGAAGCAGGTGAGCATTAGCGGCCATAATAGCCAGACTATCACTGGGTGTAACAAAAAAATTTTTACCCAGAATCATATTGCGATCACCGTCACCATCGGAAGCTGCACCAAAACTAAATGAGTTGGCTACATTATTCATTAATTCAACCAGTTCTTTTGCATGTGCCAGATTAGGGTCAGGATGGCCACCACCAAAATCTTCCAGTGGTGTGCCGTTAATAACGCTGCCGGGTTCAGCGCCGAGCTGGTGCTCAAGAATTTCTACTGCATAAGGACCGGTAATTGCATGCATGGCATCAAAGCGCATAGTGAATACACTGGAATTAAACAGGGCTTCAATTTTATTAAAATCAAATAAATGCCCCATTAAATTAGCGTAGTTTGAAACAGGATCTACTATTTCAATATCCATCTCACCTAATCGGCCTGCGCCTGTTGTTTCCAGATCAATGTCATCTGCTTCTACAATACGATATTCACTAATGGTTTTTGAGTATTCAAAAACAGGCTCGGTAAATGAAGTTGGGGCAGGGCCGCCATTGCTGATATTAAATTTAATGCCAAAATCGGCTTTAGGTCCGCCGGGATTATGGCTGGCAGAAAGAATAATGCCACCTGCTGCTTTATGGATTCGAATCAGGGCAGAAGCGGCAGGCGTGGATAGCAGGCCATTCTGACCGATAATGACTTTTTTAATACCATTAGCGGCTGCCATTTTTACAATAATCTGGATAGCCTGACGATTATAAAAACGACCATCCCCGCCTACTACCAGTGTTTGGCCTATGGTGTTATCTGCCACATGAAAAATTGACTGTACAAAATTTTCCAGATAATGGGGCTGCTGAAAAACAGGTACTTTTTTTCTTAGCCCTGAAGTACCGGGCTTTTGATCATCGAATGGCGTGGTTTTAATTATCTGGATATTCATAGCTATAAGTAACCGATTAATGAAGGAGTATTATACGATGTTTATCAATATAGAATATGTCGTTGTTGTGAAAATTGAGAGATATCAATTCATTATTGCTACTGTAAATTTCAGGGGACAGGGGCTTTTGTGATTGAAATATCCTGGAAGTAGCGTTCAGGGCAATATAATTTGCTTTCCCGCCCCGAAACACGGAGAATACGCGCTTAATTTTTTAAGTGCATGGGCAATAGGCTCATGATCTGATTTATACATATTTTCTGAGGAAACCCCATGAAACTAATTCTATTAGGCGCGCCTGGTGCAGGTAAAGGCACTGTCGCTAAATTACTAACAAAAATGGACGGTTCTGTTCAAATCTCTACTGGTGACATACTACGTGGTGCAGTTGCTGCAGGTTCTGAACTGGGCAAAAAAGCTGAAGCGGCTATGAAAGCGGGTGATCTGGTATCTGATGATTTAATCATGGGTATCATGGGCGAACGCCTGAAAGATGATGATTGCAAAGCTGGTTACCTGTTAGACGGTTTCCCTC
>CAZFUY010000058.1:0-18803 GCA_964522445.1 uncultured Thiotrichaceae bacterium
ATTCATGCGCCAGCCAACGCTCTTGTGGTTAACCCACTTAAAGGCACGCAGCTAACCAACGTTCGTGCATCAGGTACAGATGAAGCCTTAACCCTGACCACGCCTATTAGAATGACGTTGGAGCAGGCGCTTGAATTTATTGATGATGATGAGCTGGTTGAAGTTACGCCTAACTTTATTCGTATGCGCAAAAAACTACTCACTGAAAATGAGCGTAAGCGTTCATCACGTACTCCAAAAGCAGGTTAAACATCTCAGGTCGATTGCATATCCCCTGCAATCGACTAATCTCTCTATAATAAAATAGAACTATTCAGGGGAATGTTTTGTCTGAAGAAAATATTCAGTCTCAGGTACTTATGGTTGATGACTCTAAAGTCATCCGCCGCGCCGCAACAAAAATTCTGGAAAAAGAATTTGATGTCGTAGAAGCCGAAGATGGCGAGTACGCATGGGATGAGCTGCAGCAAAATAAAAACATATCTGTTGTATTTTCTGATCTAAGTATGCCCAATATGGATGGTTATGAGTTGCTGGAAAAAATCCGTAACTCAGACGATCCAGCAATAGCCAGTCTTCCCGTTATTATTATTACCGGGGCTGAAGCGTCCGAAGGCGCAAAAGAAGAAGTTTTTGCTCAGGGCGCAACGGACTTTATCACTAAACCCTTTGATTCTTTATCACTTAAATCCCGTGCATCTGCCTATATTAATTATCGTAATGAAGTTAAGTCACTGGAAGAACGCGCCACAACAGATAAGTTAACGGGTCTGGCGACAGAAGCTGCATTTAAGCAGCAGGGTGAACATGCTCTGGCTTATGCAAAACGTCATGGCACTGAAATTACAGTAGTGCGTTTCGATATTGATAAGTTTGCAGAATTATTTGTAAAGCATGGTAAAGAAATTGCTGAGCAGATTCTAATAAAAGTAGCATCCATTATTTTAGGTGAAATGCGCAAGGAAGATATGGCAGCCAGACTGGGAGTATCGCGCTTTTCATTAATGTTGCCCTGTGCTGATCTTAAAGGTGCCGCTGTTGTTGTCGGACGTATATGTGAACGAGTTGCAAAACTAAAATTAAAATTAGGTAAAGATGTTTTTCATATCAGCTTTAGTGCCGGTATAACCTCACCCGATGTAACTGATGATTCATGTGCCTTTGATGCCTTGCTGGGGCAGGCAGAAACATCACTCAAACAGGCAGTTGATGAGGGCGGTGGGAAAATTATTTGCTACCAGACAGGTAAAGCCGTTGCTTCATCAGAATCAATTGAACAAATTGATGTTCTTATTGATAAATTAATTGAGCAGGTAAATAAAGCTGATAAATCTGTTACCAACCAGCAGCTTGCATCGGCTATGCGTAAATTTCTGCCACTTATGGCGCATGCCGATAGTCAGTTAAAACTTGGTTTAAGTAAAGTTGTATTGCATTTGAAAAATCGCCTTAAAATCTAAGCATTCTATATAAACCTAATTAAATACATTAGGTTCACGATTAGGTACAATAGCCCGCCAGTTATACTGCAGGGTACTTCTATTAATTAATAGAAGTACCAGATATTCATTTCAGGGGTTATTTGTTACATGTTATCCATTTCGCAGCGCATCGCAGAAGAATTATCTGTTAAAGAATCACAGGTTGTATCAGCAATTGAATTGCTGGATGAAGGTTCTACCGTGCCTTTTATTTCTCGTTATAGAAAAGAAGTTACCGGTGGCCTGGATGATGGGCAATTACGAAATCTGGAAGAGCGTTTAAGATATTTGCGTGAACTGGATGAGCGTCGAGAAACTATTTTAAAAAGTATTGATAGTCAGGAAAAGCTTACCCCTGAATTAAAGAAATCAATTTTGGCAGCAGACACTAAAAATCGTTTAGAAGATTTATATTTGCCCTACAAAGTTAAGCGCAGAACAAAAGCACAAATTGCACGTGAAGCAGGTCTGCAACCATTAGCTAATGCATTATTTGAAAATCATAAACTTAACCCTGAGAAAGAAGCTGAAGCTTATATCAACAAAGATGTTGCTGATATAAAAGCAGCACTTGATGGTGCAAGGCAAATATTGATGGAACAGTTTGCAGAAGATGCAGATCTATTGCAAAAAATACGAGAGTTTCTCTGGAGCAATGGCATTATTGAATCACGTGTTATTGAAGGCAAGGAAAATGAAGGCGCTAAATTTACAGATTATTTTGAATACAATGAAGCCTTAAATAAAATACCCTCACATCGTGCGCTGGCATTGTTCCGTGGCCGCAATGAATCTGTTTTACAAATGAGTTTAAAAGTTGCTAATGAAAATGAGCTGGCAAGTCATCCCTGTGAGCAAATAGTAGTACAGCATTTTAATTTATCAGATAAAGGAGAGGCCGCTGATAAATGGTTATTAGATACGGTTCGTTGGGCATGGAAAATAAAAATATTTACTCATCTGGATGTTGAGTTAAAAATGAAACTTAAATCGTCTGCCGAAGAAGAGGCGATTAAAGTTTTTGCATCTAACTTAAAAGATTTATTATTAGCAGCACCCGCAGGACCAAAAGCAACTATTGGTCTGGATCCTGGTTTAAGAACTGGTGTAAAAGTTGCTGTGGTTGATGACACAGGAAAGCTGGTTGATTTTGATACCATCTATCCTCATGTGCCAAAAAATCAATGGGATCAATCTATAGCAAGCATAGCTAAACTGGCTAAAAAACATAATGTTAAATTAATCAGTATTGGTAATGGCACAGGTTCGCGTGAAACGGATAAGTTAGCAAAAGAAGTTATTAAAAAACATCCTGAACTAAGTTTAAATGCATTAGTGGTTTCTGAGGCAGGCGCGTCTGTGTATTCAGCTTCTGAATTTGCCGCAAATGAATTTCCAGATCTTGATGTTACGATTCGCGGTGCAATTTCTATTGCCAGACGATTGCAGGATCCATTAGCTGAGCTGGTAAAAATAGAACCAAAAGCTATAGGTGTAGGCCAGTATCAACATGATGTAAGTCAGGTGCAGTTGGCACGTTCGTTAGATGCTGTTGTTGAAGATTGTGTAAATGCCGTGGGTGTTGATGTGAATATGGCATCAGCTCCATTGCTAATGCAGGTGTCAGGATTATCGAAGTCTATGGCTGATAATATTGTTGCCTTTAGAGATCAGAATGGTGCTTTTAAAAACAGGAAAAAAATTCTTGATGTGCCGCGATTAGGTCCAAAAGCTTATGAGCAGGCCGCTGGTTTTTTACGCATTATGGATGGTGATAATCCGCTGGATCGATCTTCGGTGCATCCAGAAGCCTACCCTATAGTAGAAGATATAAGTTCAAAAAATAATAAAGAAATAAAATCTATTATTGGTGATGTAAGTTTTCTTAAAAAATTAAGTGCTAATGATTACACCAATGATCAGTTTGGTGTGCCAACAGTAACAGACATTTTAAATGAATTGGAAAAACCCGGTCGTGATCCGCGCCCTGAATTTAAAACAGCAGAATTTAAAGAAGGCGTAGAAGAATTAAAAGATCTTAAAACAGATATGGTTTTAGAAGGTGTGGTAACAAATGTGACTAACTTTGGTGCCTTTGTTGATATCGGCGTGCATCAGGATGGTCTGGTTCATATTTCTGCATTATCAAATACTTTTGTAAAAGATCCTCGTGAAGTTGTAAAAGCAGGTGATGTTGTAAAAGTTAAAGTAATGGAGATTGATATAAAACGAAAACGCATTGCATTGACTATGCGCCTTGATGATGACAGTCGAAATAAAGTGTCAGATATCAAAAAAGATGCGCCACGTAAAAATAAGTCCAGAGCAAAACAAAATACCAGTTCATCTGTTGGAAATTCTGCTATGGCCGATGCGCTGGCTCAGGCTTTTAAAAGATAGTTTTAAGTCTTTTATCTTTTAACATATGACTTATGATTTATAACTAATGTTAGCTTTCACAAATCTTGCGCTCAGACGTGGTAGCCGCCTGTTGTTTGAACAGGTGAATATTATTATTTATCAGGGCAATAAGGTGGGCATATCGGGTGCTAATGGTTGTGGTAAATCAAGCCTGTTTTCCCTGCTGTTAAATAAAATTCAAAGTGATGAAGGTGAGGTAAGTTATCCACCTGGTTTGTCAATAGCACATGTTGCACAGGAAACATTGGCATTAGACCAACCTGCCATTGACTATGTGCTGGATGGTGATCATGAATTAAGAATAATTCAGAAAAAACTCAAACAGGCTGAAGAAGATGATAATGGTGAAGCTCAGGCAGAACTACATCATCAGTTAGATATCATTGATGCATACACAGCAAATGCACGAGCTGGAAAGTTAATGCAGGGGCTGGGTTTTAAATCAACTGAATTAGAAAATTCTGTGAATAGTTTTTCTGGTGGCTGGCGAATGCGTTTAAATTTGGCGCAGGCATTAATGTGTCGTTCAGATTTATTATTATTAGATGAGCCAACTAATCATCTGGATCTTGATGCGGTAATCTGGTTAGAGCAATGGTTGTTATCATATCAGGGTACGCTGTTACTTATTTCTCATGATCGAGATTTTCTAGATCGAGTAGCTGATCATATTATGCATATTGATCAGCAAAATATTACATTATATACAGGCAATTACAGTGACTTTGAAAAACGTCGTGCAGAACAATTAGCTCAGCAACATGCGATGTTTGAAAAGCAGCAGCGTGAAATTGAACATATTAAAGATTTTATTCGACGATTCAAAGCCAAGGCCAGTAAAGCTAAACAGGCACAGAGTCGCGTTAAAACGTTACAGCGAATGGAATTAATTTCACAGGCACACGTTGATTCGCCTTTCCATTTTCAGTTTTATACACCAGAAAAATTACCCAATCCATTGCTCAGGCTGGAGAATGTGTCTGCGGGTTATGGTGAGACAAAAATTCTTGATCAGGTCAATATGTGCATTATGCCGGGTGATCGAATAGGTCTGTTGGGACATAATGGTGCAGGTAAATCAACCTTAATAAAACTTCTGGCTAAAGAATTAAAGCCAATGCAGGGGATGTTGGAATCATCTTCTGAAATAAAGGTGGGTTATTTTGCTCAGCACCAGCTTGAGCAGCTAGATGCAAATGCCAGTGCATTCTTACACTTACAGCGCCTTGATCCAAAAATGACAGAGCAGGCTATTCGTGATTACCTGGGTGGTTTTAATTTTCATGGTGATCGAGTAATGGAATCGGTTGCGCCCTTTTCTGGAGGTGAAAAAGCACGCCTTGTACTCGCTCTACTTATTTATCAGAAGCCTAATTTATTGCTGCTGGATGAGCCGACCAACCATCTGGATCTGGATATGCGACATGCCCTGAGTCTTGCGTTACAGGATTATGAGGGAGCAATGATTATGGTGTCTCATGATCGACATATGTTACGTGCGGTAACCGATAGCTTCCTGCTGGTAGATAGTGGTCAGATAAAATCATTTGATGGTGACCTGAATGCTTATCGCCAATGGCTATTGCAGCCACGTGAAGATGCGGGTAAAGATACTCAGATAAATAACCAGTCAGAAAAAGGCATTTCTAAAAAAGAATCACGTCAACAACAGGCTGAAATACGCCGTCAGTTACAGCCACTTAAAAACAGGCTCAAAAAGCTTGAACAGGCTATGGATGAATTAAATAGCAGGCAACAAAAAATTGAGCATGATCTTGCTTCTAACTCAATATATGATATTGAAAATAAGCAGCAATTAAATGAACTATTGCAGCAACAGGCAGAGGTTAGTCGTTTATTATCAGATACCGAAGAGCAATGGCTGGATGTTTCAGAACAGCTAGAAGCTGCTGAGCAACTAAATTAAGCCGTTAGTCCGAATATAGCGCTGTTTTGTATTGGTGTGCCTATAATGGGATTAATTGTTCAATTAAGTTTTCCAGGAGGCTTAATGTTAAATGTAAATAGCGCATACCAGGTAGAAACGGTTGGAGCAGACGCACTCGCATGCTTCTTTGAGAGTTTTTCTGTTGCCTATAAACAAATTGAACAATCATTATTATTGCTTGAGCTTGATTCATCTGATGAAAAGCTAATATTCGAATTAATCCAGGCTATCAGCGCCATTCAAACATCACTGCACGAAATCGGCTTTGAAGAGCTGGAAAATTTAACAACCAGTATTATTGATTTACTTATAGAAATTCAAAATAAACAGCTGCAATTTGAGTCTGTAATAAGTGACATTATTCTTCTTGCGATTGATGATATAAAAACAATAATGGAAAAAATTATTGATGGAAGTGAGCGTTGTGTGCTGCTGGACAGAATGCCAAAAGTTTGTGAATCTATTCGACAAATTACAGAAGTAGATGATATGCAACTGGATGCAGTGGCAAAAGATGCCTTGCTTTTGTTAGATCCATCAACTGAAATTATAGAGACAGCAATATCATCAAAAGCATCATTTGAGAGTCTGTTTGAAAGTACTGCGCCAGATGAAGAAGAGTTAGCCGCTTATGGTGTAGAAGAAAGTGAAGACTTTGTTTTTTTTAGAGCAGTATCAGAGCCATTGGAAACACGAGCACATTACTGGCGTGGTCGTAGTCAACGAATGTTACGTCTTGCATTAAAAATGAATGATCATGCGGATCGTCCTGTTGATCCTAATCAACTTGCAGCGGCTGTATATATGCATGATGTGGCAATGGCTTTATTACCACTGGATATAATCAATAGCGAAGATAAATTATCAGAAGAAGATTTATTAAAAATAAAAGAACACCCAAAGATTAGTTATGAATTATTGCGCTATATGAAGCAATGGAGTCTGGCAGCCCAAATGGTGCTGCAACATCATGAAAGGCCAGATGGTTCGGGTTACCCTTATCAATTAAAAGATAATGAAATATGTGAAGGCGCTAAAATATTAGCTATAGTTGACGCAATAGATGCACGCACACATGAGCGTGTGCATAGCTGCTTATTAAAAAGGCCTCTGCTGCGAGCCGCAATGGAAGTTAGTAAAAATTCAGATATGCAGTTTAGTAATTACTGGGTAGATATATTTCGTCAGGTGTTTCAGAAAATGAGAAAGCAGGAAATGGATTCTGCTATTTCATAAATAGATAGTTTTAAATTTTTTTATGAATTTAATTATTGTTATATTATTCACAATGATGTCAGTATAAAAAATATGTGGCAATAATAGTTTGTATTTTATTCTGTTATGCTTATTTTCTCTGGGTAGAAATAATACAGAATGAGGGGTAATCAAATGACAAAAGTTGACGCAGAAAAACTTAACCCATTATCACCAGAAGAAGCTTTTGGTGTTCTGGAAAAAAATTCAAAAGCATTGCTGATAGATATTCGTTCTAATATGGAATTTCTTTTTGTAGGTCATCCTAGAGGTGCAGTTCATGTGCCATGGATTGATGAGCCTGACTGGGTTGTTAATCCCAATTTTGTAAAAGAAATTCGTCAGTTACTACTCGGTGGTATCAGTGAAACGGGTGAAAAAGATCCGCCAGTTATTTTAATTTGTCGTAGTGGTAAACGTACTATTGATGCAGGGCATAAACTGCTTGAATCAGGCTTGCGAAATATATACCACATTACAGAAGGATTTGAAGGTGATCTGGATGAAAATCATCACAGAAGTTCAATAGGTGGTTGGCGTTATCGTGGTTTACCATGGGCGCAGTGCTAGTAATTCTCTGATCTTTATTTCTGGATTTACTCATGTCAAAAATAAATAAATCCAGGCATGAATGGAAGCAGCTATTGACTGAAGAGCAGTTTAATATAACTCGTCAAAATGGTACGGAGCGTGCTTTTACTGGCCAGTATGTTTGTGTCTGTTGTGGCGAGCTATTATTTAATTCAGCATCATTAGCATTTAGAAAGAGTTGAATTTAAAGAGGCTTATCTTTTAGTTTTCTATATTAGATTTTTTTAATAATGAATTATTGGATATATTTTCTAGAATAGCTTCAGCAATAAGCTTTTGTCCTGTTAAGTTAGGATGTATGTAATCACGATAGGGGGTTATATTTTTTTCAATTGATTGGCGAAAATAAGGCTCTAGCGATACGGGTAAAATACCTGCTTGCTTACAGATAGCTCTTATTTTCTTATTCCCAGCGTTAGCAAAACCCTGTTTAATTTCTGCCTTCTCCCAGTGTTGAAGTACTATTACTCTGTTTGAATTGTTTTTTGCTAATGTTAGAAATTTTTTCAGGTCACTAAGTGCTTTTTTTTCATCTAGCTCATTGGCACTGGCAACAAACTGATCAAGTGGAGTTGTATTTATGTTATCAGTTCCTGCTAATGTTATATAGCGAGGCAGGTATCTAATAAGGCCTTCTAAAAGAGCAGAAACAGGCTGTTCTGTGGGGTGATTTTCATCCAGCGCATGGAAAGTTGGGGTGTCAACATAATCGTGGCTTGAAATAACTAAAACTATAACTTCAGCTTCAAAAAAACCATATTCCATTGCATATGCAAGCCAGTTCCCCGGTCCCCAACTGCCTGCGGATATGTTTCCAATGATAATATTTGTACTATCCAGTCTATTGAGTTTTTTCATTAATATATTTGTGGCTAAATCTGCATGGTCAGTCAGATTGCCTCCATTTAATATGGAGTCTCCAAAAACCATAATTCTGTATTCATTATTCTTTTTCTTGATAGAAAAAGGAGGTGTTCTCATGCCATATTGATTGATAATAAAATGATTGCCAAACCTGTAGACATTTTGATTAGGCTTGTACATATATTCAATTTTTTGGTGTGGTATAAAAAGAGGTGGTGATCCTAATCCCAGGTAGTATCGAGCAAATATTTCTCCACAAAGAAAAGTAATAATAATTGTAGCTATGCTCCAGATAAGATGATTCCTTTTTATTTTCATGGGATTATTATTGTTAGCGCTGTTGTCAATAAGTTAAGTCATTATACAATATCATTATATTCAATTTAAAATTTCAATAAAATAATTACAGCCCGTTCCAGTTAAAGAATGTATAAAAAATATTAAGGGCTAATAGTATGTGTCAGGGGGGTGTTTTATGTTAATGTAAGTGTATTAATGAGGTATTGCCATGACTGAAGTTGATCAAAAAGCGCTTAGAGAAGAACTGGAAGAATTAATTATTGAGCACCGTGATCTTGATGATGTTATTCATCGATTACAAATGATTGGTGGTATGGAGCAGTTACAGATGCAGCGCATGAAAAGGCGCAAGCTACGATTAAAAGAAAGAATTGTTAAAATTGAAGATATGCTTATTCCTGATATTCTTGCCTAAGTTTGTTTAGTTAGCTGCTCATACCAGCGTTTTCCTACTGATTCTGGTACAGCAAAAGCGATTGTTGTTGCACTTGATGTTTGCAAATGAAATACCATTTTTCCCCATAGAAATTTTCCTGGCAACCAATGATCTTTTTTTATGGATCGAATACTTTCTAATTTATATTTTCGGCGTCGTCCAATAATAGGAATTAAGATAAGCACATCTTCTCGCAGAATAGCAATGCCGGGTGATTGTTTCTTACCAATAACAAGCAAGCTTTCAACAGCTTCGCCATTTTGAGCTGATTTGCATTTCATTAGAATAGTTACTTTTTTGCCAATATTAGTGTAAATAAACCAGAGGGCAGTACCAGTGGGAATGAATAAAAGAAAATAAAAAGACTTTAAGCCGTATTCTGGGTATAGATTAGGGATAAGCGCAATAGCTGTTATTGCAGGTAAAGCTATATACAATTTTAAAAAAAGTTTATTCCAGAGCCATTGTTCACGAAATTGCATAACTTATGCTTATGTATAATATTTTGTCTGTTATAAATATCTGGCTTATTTTTGTCCAAATAAAGAATTTTTTGCCTTCTTAAAAAATGACTTGATAGAGTGTTCATCAGCTTTTCCGCTGGCAATAAGTTCCTCAAGATGATGTAATCGCGCATCGTGAGTTTTAAAGTGAATTGAGAACCAGTCATTAAGCCTGTCTTTTAATTTCTGCTCATCGAAATCCTCAGATGTTTCAAGATCTTCTGTGATATCACGAATATCATCCAGTAATTTTACATGGTCATCATGATGTGCCTGATATTGATCATAGCCATATTTTTCCATCATGTTTTCTTCGAGCATGAAATGGGCATAAATAACACCATAGATATCATTTAAACTACTTATTAATTTATCTTTATCAGTGTTGTTTATAAGGGCGGCATAAAAAGAATTAATTAATGCAATTAATTCCTGGTGCTCATAATCAATACCAGAAATTCCGGTTTCAAATTCTTTCTGCCATTTAATTAAAGCCATGATCTAAATCCTGTTACATATATATTGTTATAAGATAGCATAAATAGTTAAGAATAAAATTTGATATAAGATAGGTTATAGTTTTATTTAGCAGACATTATTAATAAAAATAGATCAGAATATTGAGATTGCTTTGAGGTCTGATATCAGCTAATTCAGTTAAAATTTATATATCTTTCTTATCTGCAAATGCGGTCATAAATATTAAATATTTGATTAATAACAATAATAAAAAAGAAAAATGATCCATAATTTATTTATGTAAGTTTTTATATTGAGTGAAATATTTATATGAAATGTTGTAAAGAATGCCGAAAAAAACCATGGCCGTATATGTTTTCTGTGGCTATGGCTTTATTTATTGGATTTATTACATGGTTAACTACAGGTATTACCAGTTTATCAGTTGATGCCAGGTATTGGGTTACTTTAGTTTCTTTTGTTATCGTCACTGCACTTATGACTAGCTATTTGTTGTGTTGCATGAGTCGTCATTGTGATGAAGATAGTCATAAAATATGAGATGATATTTTTAATAAGCTAAATGCTATCTATATATGTTGTTAACCCGGGTATAGGCATGTTGGTTGTTGTTCTCATTATAGAATTCCCTGAGTAATATTATTGATAATATCTATGTGCCTGGTAGTTGCCTAATGACTATGTTGGAAATATTTATACGAGCATAATAATGTACGCATATAACTAATCCTTTAATTGCTTATATAGCAAAAGGGAGTTTGTATTTCTATCCGATAACAAATACTACTTGAGCTACATCAAGTATAACTAAGAGCAAGCTTCTTTTATGTCTGAAACAGGTATTTAATATAAATATGGAGGTAAAGATATTTATTAGTGTGCTGTTTATTGGATTATTTTAATAAGCAAATATTTTCTTCTTTATTTATTTTTTAATTTGAAAAATAAATAGAGTAAGAGGGGGTGATGTGAATAAAAAAGTTCTTGTTCTAGGGTTGGGCAATATACTTCAAACTGATGAAGGAATTGGTATTCATGTAATTAATAGCCTTAAAAGATTTAACTGTATTAAGAATGTTGAATTAGTTGATGGAGGTATGCATAGTTTTAATCTTGCAGTGCCAATCGAAGAGGTAGATCAGATTGTTGTTGTTGATACAGCTCAGCTAAATTCTCCACCTGGGTCTGTAAAGGTTTTTGAAGGCATAGAAATGGATGCGTTTGTGGCTAATGGTGAAAAATCAAGTGCACATGAAACAGGATTAAAGGATGCGCTGAATACTGCATTATTAGATGGAAAGTTACCATGTCATCGTGCACTTGTGGGTATACAGCCTGAAAAGCTTGATCAGGGTGAAAGGCCGACAGAAGCTCTGGAGAAGGCAATACCAAGAGCGTGTCAGAAGGTCTTTGAGATTACTGAGAACTGGAAAATATAGAGTAATTGATTGATAGTGGGATAAAAAATTATCTTTTTATGGTGGTGTTCGGTTATTTATAAATTTAATAAGTGATATTGTGCAGTAAGTTTATATGCAAACAATATACAAGACTGATTTCTATTTATTAGTTGAAGATTTTTCCAGTTTTTTAATTTTCCTGTTTACTTTATCTGCTCGTGAGATCAACGCAGTGAGTTCTTCGTTCTTTGGATCATATATTAAAAGATCTTTCCAAATAGCAAGTGCGCTGGCTATTTTTGACTGGCTATAAAGTTTTTTCCCTTTTGTTATGCCTTTCTCAACACGAGAGTTTATATCTCTATCAAGTTGTGCTTTTAACTCAAGTGTCTTTTTTTGCCCCGGTTTTAAGCTTATTAGTTTGCCAAGATAAAGGCGTGCTTTAGGGAAATCACCGCTATTATATGATTCCTGATATAGAGCAATAAGTTCGCTTTCTTTTCGTTTCTTTTCATTTGTTTTTCTTTTGTTTTTTATGTTATTAAGTAGGCTAAGAATTTGTTTAGAGTTTTTTAGCTTATTAGAAAGAGAGTAGCATTCTTCTGCCAGGGATGAATTTTTATTTTTTAGTGCTGATTTTCCGCAATCATTTAAGTGTGCTACTAACTCTTCTTTTTCTTTTTTGTATTTATTGATGTCGTACTGAGCGCTGTAGTCTTTAGGAATTAATTTTTCGAGTTTTTTATAAATAGGCATGTATTGAACAAGGGCGCGAGCACGTCTCAATAGCATATTCTTTCTTAATTCGTTGACTTGTGTGTCACGCTCTTTAAGCAGTTTGTTTCGTGCTGTTTCAAGGGGCTTGTTTTTTCCTGTTTTATCTAATGCGTTGTCAAATATATCTAATGCATTTTGCCACTTATCTGCTCTTTGAAAGTTATCTGCTTTGGCTAAAGTTGATTTTATAAAGTTTTGTTTTTTCTTTTTAATAAGTGGTTTCTTTGCGACTATAGTTTTATAGTAAAGATGATCTTTAGAGAGGCTGTTTAATGAATTTTCTATTTTTAAGAAATTATTTTCGCCCAGCCATGTATCTATGCGGTCATTAAAATTATCCTGTGAAGCATAGTAATTTGAACAGCCAGTAATATGTGTGCTAATAAGTAACAGAAATATTAATTTATAGCGATACATTATGTGGTGATTTTATGTAGCATTTTATCTATAGCTTTATCCATGCTTTTTTTATAATTTTCCTGCAGATCTTCAACAAAATAAGTTGAAACAGGCTTTGATATTCCTCGAACAGTAATGGTTTCATGCCTGGTGGCGATAATTTTGTTTTTGACGCTTTTCTGTAAATAAAGTTCTTCCATAATAACAATCTGATCGCTGCTGGCAATAGAAGAAAGGCGTGATGCAATATTGACTGGATCACCAATGACAGTGTATTCCATTCTGTCGTATGACCCCAGGTTTCCTGCAACCATGTTTCCAGTGTTAATTCCTATCCTAAAGTGTACGGCTATTTTACCTTGTTTTGTACGTAAAACATTGAGTTTCTGTACCAGTTTTTGAATCATTACTGCACAGGCTACAGCATTAAAACTGTGGTCTGGATCATGTTCTGGTACGCCAAAAACAACCATGGCACAGTCGCCCATAAATTTATCAATATGGCCCTTGTATACGCTGCTAATTTTTGAAATATAGGAGAAGTATTCATTAAGCAGGCTGGCAATTTCTTTGGGGGGCAGATTTTCTGAGATGCTGGTAAATCCTACGATATCTGCAAATAGTACTGAGGCATGTACATGTTGCCCGCCCAGCTCTACATCTTCCAGATTTTCCATTACCTTTTTTGCAACACTACTGGATACATAGCGTGAAAAGGCGTTCTCGACCTGTGATTTTTTTAACAGGCCTTCAGCCATTTGATTAAAAGCTGAGGCCAGTTCACCAATTTCATCGTTGCGACGCTCATTAAGGCGATAGCTAAAATCACCATTACCAATAGCTTTACTGGCATCAACCAGTTTATGAATGGGTTTGGATAAATGCTTGCTCATAAGAAAAGTAAGGAAGATCGAGATTAGTGTCATTAAAACAGTAACCATGATAATAACCTGTTTAGATTCCTGTAATGACTGCTCCATGAATTTTTTAGTAAAGGTCACCAAAACATGACCTGCCAGTAAATTTTTAAAATGGATGGGTGTTACAAAAGTTACTAATTCATGAGGGTTCTTTGAGTTTAAATTAAGTCCCCACTCAAAGTGTCTGACCTGACGTGGGTTAGTTGTTTTTCTGCTCTGATATTTTATTGTGTTTTTGCCGGGTACTGTTCCGCCGGTAGCCATAGCCAGGCCTTTATCAGAGAGTATCGCAGCACCAATAATATTATTTTTATCAACCAGATTATTGATTAGTGTTTGTAAGCCAAGATTATCATCAGATAGCACCATCTCATTGGCGCTATTAGCTAATTGTGTAGCGACAGTTGTGCCTATGCCAATAACCTGTTCGGTCATTATTTTTTTCTGATTTTCCAGAATAGTAAAACCGAGCATGCTTAAGCCGCTAACAACGAGCAAAGTAATTGACATTGCAAGCTTAATAGCAATAGGTATTCGAATATGTAGTTTTCCCAGTGCTGAACGGTAAAATAGTTTTGGCATTCTGTTGTTGCTTTTTATATGGTCTAATTTTGATTGATAGTAATTGAAGATAAAGCCAGCATAGAATAATAGCATGGCTGCTCATGCTATTATTGTGGCAGTATCAGTTTAGTTACTATTTCACTATAAATAGTAATTATTTTATTAATGAATATTATGTTTTATTAGAGTAACAGGTATAGCTACGCAGAACCCCCAGTGCGGTATTTAGAGAAGAGGAGATTAAATATGTTAGGTTTAAGTGATGAAAGACAGGTCATAATGACGCAAAAAATAATGCATAGTCTGGTTGAATGGGGCTTGTCAGCAGCCGAACAAGTTGCAGTCCTGGATTTACCTGAAGGAATAAGAACACGTAAATTACGTGCTTTTCATGAAAGTACCCCTTTTCCAGAAAGCCCGGATGTGGAATACCGTGTTGTGCGCTTACTGGGTATTATTGATGCGCTGAGAACCTCGTATCCCAAGAATGAGCAGATGGGTAAGCGCTGGATGAAAACACCTCATCGCCGCTTTCAAAATAAAACACCTGTGCAGAAAATGCTGGATGATGGCTGTAATGGTGTAACCGCGGTGCTGGCTGAGCTAGATTGTACTTATGCATGGGATTTAAGTAATTCCAGTAAAAAATAGAGCCGTATTGCCTGCCAAAATCTTCCTGAGCATCTATACTTATCCCATAATTATAAAAGTTTATTTATTTGTCTGTGCTTTAAGGAACGATAAGGCGCTTTCAAAACCACACTAATGCAGGTAATTAATAATGGGTTTTGAAGTCACGACCAGCATACTCTTGCTGGCTTTCCTTGGTGGTATCGTAATGGGTGCTACGGCACATAAAGCTAATTTCTGTACCATGGGTTCAGTATCTGACTGGATTAATATGGGCAATACTGCGCGTTTGGGCGCATGGTTCTTCTCAATAGCAGTTGCCATACTGGGTGCATTGATACTGGAGCTGACATTGTCTGTTTCTTTAGATTCAACTATTCCGCCTTTTCGAACAGCAAATTTTGCATGGCTGAGATATCTGCTAGGTGGTTTAATGTTTGGCATAGGCATGACCCTGGCAGGTGGCTGTGGTAGCAAAACGCTAATCAATATTGGGGGCGGTAGTCTGCGTTCACTATTTGTTCTGTTTGTTGCGGGTGTTATGGCTTACTTGATGACTAAAACAGCATTTTATGAAGTTGTATTTTATAACTGGATTGAGGCTTCATCTATTAATCTGGCTGATCTGGGAATTGAAAGTCAGTCATTGGTTGATATTGTAGCGGCACTACCAGGTCTTTCTCCTTCAACAGGTTTGCACTGGTTTATGGGGTTGCTACTGGCTACTGTCTTTTTATTTTTGGCTTTTCGTTCAAAACATTTCAGAAAGAACACGCAGTTAATAATAGCTGGTGGAATTATAGGTTTAGTTATAGTTGCTGGCTGGTATATTTCTGGTGGCCCATTAGGTCAGGAGGCAATAGAAATTGTTGAGTGGCTGGATGAGCGTCCACTGGGTGTGGGTGTTCAATCGTATACTTTTATTAATCCCATGGGTGAAAGCCTGAATTTTTTAATGAATCCTGCTAATAGTTTATTAATAACTTATGGCATGATGGCGTTGTTAGGTGTAATTACGGGATCGTTGATCTATGCTTTATTTTCTGGAACTTTTCGAATAACAAAATTTTCATCCAGTAATGAATTTATCAAACATCTTATTGGTGGTGTATTGATGGGCACGGGTGGTGTTCTGGCAATGGGCTGCACTATCGGTCAGGGTATAACAGGCGTGTCTTCACTCGCAGCAGGGTCGCTAATTGCGCTGGCCTCTATTATTTTTGGCAGTGCAATTACAATTAAAGTGGGTTATTACAAAATGGCTTATGATGATGAGGCAACATTTGTGGCTTCACTATTAAGTTCACTTGTGGATTTTAAGATGTTGCCAGAGGCACTGAGAAAGCTTGAAGAGCCGTAAAATATAGTACCAAATTAATAAAGGGAAGCTCTATTTTTCTGAATTTTAGAATTAGTAGATGCACCCTGAATATTTAATAAACTTATAAATTAATAAAGTAAGAGGAAATAAGTATGTCTGAATTCCAACAAGAACTTGATGTAAGAAATGAAAGTTGTCCAATTCCTGTAATGAAAACTAAAAAGACATTAAAAAAAATGTCAGCAGGCGAAGTGCTACATGTAATAGCAACTGATCCAGCGTCAGTTCAGGATATTGCTATTTTGCTGGAAGCAATGGATGATAAAATAATTGAAAGCAGTGAAGGTGGTGGTGAGTATCATTTTTATATTAAAAAAGGCTAAGCAATTATAAGAAAAAAGTTGTTGGCTTTGCATCGCAAGGCCAACAACTTTTTAAAGCCATGCCTGAACCGGGTGTTCTTCAACAAGGTCAACAAATTTCTCATAATCTACAATCTCAATGCCATCAATTAGAGAATTGATACCACGTGCCTTAAGGTCTGCCTGTAAAGCGTAAACCCTATTTGTTTTAAGAATGCTACTAACAGCATCAGATTTTTTTGAATTATTTATGGCGGCATAAACACCGTCTTCAAAAAGTAGAACCACATCATTATTGCTAATAAAGCGTATGCAATCCTGCAGTGTATTAGATTCAAATGGTGATTTATTTATAGTATGTAACATGATTTGTTTTTCCTTAAAATGACAGAACTGAATCTTGTTCGTGCATCATTTTTTTAAGTTCATCAGTTGAAAGTATTTTTGGATACAGGGTTTCTTCTGTATCATCATCTTCACCCAGGGTGATAAGATTATCGGCAGATAAATTACGATCTTTTAATGACTGTTCATCAACATAAACATTTGTTACATCCCAATCAGCTAAAGTGCCGAGTGAAGCGCTAAACCCTTTTATACCAAGTTCTTTAGTGTCTTGCCCTTTTTTTACAGCAAAAACACCATCATCCAGAAATACTACGGAAAGATCCATATCAAAAGTTGCCATAATAAACATGACTTCAATGGCTTCATGTACATAAATACTGCCATGGGGCGCTTTACGAACAATTAGCATAAGTTTATGAGAGTTAGGCATATGTTACTCCTGTTTTTTTCTCAAATTTAATCACCAAATGTAACCAGACGATCTGATTTTTGAATCATATTGGCCAATTGGCCAAGTCCAGAAATACGGGCATTAGGAATTAAGATATCATCTGTAATGCCTCGCCTTTTTCCTGCGGCTATGCACACAACCAGATCAATGCCCTGTTTGCCAAATTCAGTCCAGCGTTTAGCAATATGCCGGTCATCCTGAGGGGGGGTCATTAGCTTATTTAAATTATTCACGCCATCGTTATAAAAAAATATGCCAGTTATTTCATGCCCTTTGTTAAGGGCTGCCTGAGTAAACTGGTAGGCGCTATCTGATGATTGATGGTTATATGGCCCTTCCAGAATCAAAATGGTTAGCTTCATAGTTACCCTATAATTTGTAGCATAAGAGCAATAAGTATAGATTGTTTTTAATGAGTTTGTGTGTACTGAATCTATGTATTATTTGAGATTAATATTTATATTATTAGAGAATAGAGCATTGTGAAAATACCAATAATAAGTAGCTATAATTATGATTAATACTTTTAGATAGATTTTAAATAGTCATGCGGCGTATCGTTGTAATTAACACAAAAGGCGGCTGTGGTAAAACCACAATATCAATTAATCTTGCCAGCTTTTATGCGGCAAAGGGATTGAATACAGCCTTATTTGATTATGACCCACAGAGTTCCAGTATTCGCTGGCTAAAAATGCGTAAAGATGATGCTCCTGGTATATATGGTATTGATGCATATCAGGGGGCAGCTAAAGGAGTCACCATGAGCTGGCACTTACGCCTGCCACCAGAAACAGAGCGCTTAATCATTGATACGCCACCGGGACTAAAAGGCTCGGATCTTATTGAGCAAATTAAAGGTGCAGACTGTATTTTGATACCTGTTCTACCATCACCCGTCGATATTTATGCTACAGCAGATTTTATTCGTGATTTGCTACTGGAAGCAAAAGTGCGTATGAAAGATACCCGCTTAGCCATAGTTGCTAATCGAATAAAAAAGAATACTAAATCAATAGAATCTCTGGAACGGTTTTTAAGTTCTTTAAGTATTCCAGTGGTTGGCCGGTTACGTGATTCGCAAAATTATGTTCATGCGCAGGAAGAAGGTAAAGGAGTGCATGAGTTAACCAATCGGAATGCTTATCTGGATAAAATGCACTGGACTGCAATTTATGAATGGTTAGAGGAGATAGAAAGCTAATCAGGAAAAAATTTTAGATATAAAAAAGACCTGCTGGCAGGCAGGTCTTTTTTATTTCTAAATAGTGTTGTTAATTATTTACGGCGACCAAATAATCCTAATGCGCCCAGGCCTGACAGGAATAACAGGAATGGTGCTGGTAGTGGGAC
>CAZFUY010000059.1:0-18523 GCA_964522445.1 uncultured Thiotrichaceae bacterium
GAACTCACGACATTCTCGTTGGCAACGAGATGCTCTACCGCTGAGCTACACCCGCAAATCACTGTTTAGGCCATTGCCTCAACAGAGGGCGCTATTGTAATAATACCGTGATTAGAGTCAAGTAATATCTGGTTTAATTTTCTTCTTTAATCACTTTCCAGCCAGCTTTTAAATAAACAACCATGGATATAACCGTAAGTACAGATGCCAGTATCAACAGCACTACACCTACTTTATGACATGGAATGCCGAAGAATTCATCACGGTAAAGCAGGAAGCCAATGGCCCACATTTGGGCGGCTGTTTTGTATTTTCCAAGCATGGATACAGATACGCTGGAATGCTTACCCAGTTGCGCCATCCATTCTCTTAGGGCCGATATAATTATTTCACGGCCAATAATAATAATCGCGCCCATAACGATTATGAATTTAGTTGTTTCTGTGCCTGTGGGGTCTGGCTGTGCTACGGCTAGCAGAAGTAGAATGACGGTTACTATTAATTTATCTGCGACAGGATCTAAAAATGCGCCCAGCGCAGATGACTGGTTGTATTTACGCGCAAAATAGCCATCAAACAGGTCTGTCATGCAGGCAACGAAATACATCCAGGAGCTGGCAGGCCTTGCCCATTCGTAAGGCAGATAGAACATCAGCATGATTAACGGAATAAATCCGATACGTATTAATGTCAGTGTGTTGGGTATGTTTAAGTTCATAAAATTCGCGCTATTCAGATCGCAGCACATCATAAATGATTTGAGCTAATTTTCTACTTATTCCCTGTATTTTTGACAAATCTTCAATTCCTGCCTGTTTAACGCCCTGTATTCCACCAAAATGTTTGATCAGATTTTGTCTGCGCTTTGGCCCCAGACCCGGGATATTTTCTAATGGCGACTGTCTGCGGGCTTTTTCTCGTCTATTGCGATGCCCGCTAATGGCAAACCGATGGGCTTCATCACGTACATTTAAGATGAGATGAAATGCGATTGAATCTTCGGGCAGATATAAATCCGGGCGACCATCACTGAATACCAGTTTTTCCAGCCCGGCTTTGCGACCTTCACCTTTGGCGACACCTATAAGTAGCACATCATCTACCTGCAATTGATCCATAACCTCTATGGCCTGTCTTAACTGGCCTTTACCGCCATCGATAAATAAAATATCAGGTCTTATGCCCTCACCTTTTTTTATTCTTGTGTAGCGTCTTTGTAAGGCCTGTCGCATGGCGGCATAGTCATCACCGGGTTCTATGCCTTCTATATTAAAGCGTCGATAGTCCTGTTTATATGCGCCTTCTAATGTGAATACCACACAGGATGCAACCGTTGCTTCACCCGAGGTATGACTGATATCAAAACATTCCAGCCGTGTTGGCATTTCATCCAGTTGCAAAACATCCTGCAGGGCTTCATAACGTTTTAACATGCCTGCCTGGGATGTCATGCGGGTTGTTAGTGCTGTTTCTGCATTATTTAGCGCCATGCCTAACCAGCGCGCACGATCTGAACGCACATTGGCGCTAATCTTAATTTTGCGTTTAGCCTGTTTGGAAAGCACATCTTCTATCAGGGTTTGATCAGCAGGCGGATGGCTGATAATAATTTCTGTTGGCAAATTATGCTGCAAATAAAACTGTGCTAAAAACGCAGCCAGGATATCGGCTTCTGGCATGGCCTCGGGTAATTTTGGAAAGTAGCTACGGTTTCCCAGATTACGGCCTTCACGGATATAAAATACCTGCACACAGGCCTGTGCACCTTTGCTGACACAGGCAACAATATCCACATCTTTACTATCACCGCTGATATATTGCTTCTCAACAACTTTTTGCAGCATTCTGATTTGATCCCGGTATTCAGCTGCTTTTTCAAATTGCAGATTCTCTGCTGCCTGCTCCATTTTCAGAACAATATCGTCAATAAGCTGTGTGCTTTTTCCTTCCAGAAACATGCGCGCATGTCGAATGTCATTTTGATATAGCTCTGCTGAAATATAATCAACACAGGGCGCTGTACAGCGCCTGATTTGATATTGCAGACAGGGCCGAGAACGGTTTTTAAAATAACTGTCTTCACATTGGTGAATGCGAAATAACTTATGAATAAAATTCAGGCTTTCACGTATTGCCCCCGCATTGGGATAAGGGCCAAGGTATTTACCCTGTTTACGTTTAGCGCCACGATGCAGAATAATGCGGGGGAATTCATCATTCTCCGATATAAATATGTAGGGGTAGCTTTTATCGTCTCTTAGTAAAATATTGTAACGAGGACGATATTCTTTAATAAGGTTGCTTTCCAGCAGTAGAGCTTCACCTTCCGTATGAGTGATGGTGACTTCTATATGGTGAATCTGTTTAACAAGCGCCTGAGTTTTAGCGGATAAACCTGTTTTTCTAAAATAACTGGACAGGCGTTTTTTTAGATTTTTAGCTTTGCCAACATAAAGAATAGTATTGGCGGAATCATACATGCGATAAACACCGGGATGTGTGCTGGTGTTTTTCAGAAATATTCTGGAATCAAATTGATCAGTGTCTAAAGAGCTGCCTGGCATAATCCGAATCCTGCATAAAAAGGCTTGGCACTATAGAGATAATTAACTTTAAAAACATATTATAACTTATTGAAATATAAATATTTTAAAGCTGCGGCTTTGACTCTTCTTCCTCAAGCAAACCATGCTTAATAGCCAGATGCATCATTTCAACATCGTTCGACACAGCCAGTTTTTCATGCAGCCTTTTTCGATAGGTGCTGACTGTTTTTGGACTAAGATTTAATTTTTCAGAAATGGTATTAGTGCGCATGCCACGGCTAATCATAATGAGCACCTGTAATTCACGCTGCGATAATACATCGATAATGGATTCTTCACCGGGCAACATAGAAAGCGCCAGTTGTTGGGCAATGGTAGGCGCAATGTAACGGTTTCCCGCATGCACTTTTTGAATGGCTTCTACCATTTCCTCTACCGGACAACCTTTAGTGAGATAGCCCACCGCTCCCGCCTCTAAAATTCGTTTGGGTAAAGGACCATCACTGTGTACGGTGAGTACTATTATTTTACTTTCGGGATAGCTTTTGCACATGCGGCTGGTGGCTTCAAAACCGCCAATGCCCGGCATATTAATATCCATAAGAACAACATCGGGCTTTGCATTGCGCACTTTTTCCAGTGCCTGCTCGCCACTATTGGCTTCTTCAATAACTTCAATACCTGACTGATCTTCAAGCAGGCGACGTAATCCATAACGAATAAGATCATGGTCATCGACCAGCATCACGCGAATATTTGTCACAGCAACCTCTTTTTATCCTTGATTAATCATTTCTGGTTTTAGCCTGAGATACCAGCAAAAAACGTCATGTTCTAAACAATTGGCTGATTAATTCAGGATTTATTGTCATTTTTATTCAGTCGGATGATAGCAGGCTTACCATTTTTTGTAAGGGTGATTAACCAGATTCACATTGTAATAACGCTCATCATCAGTGACTTCAACACCTAACCATTCAGGTATTTCAAATAATTCGTCTTCAGCATCCAGTTCAATTTCAGCAACCAGTAAGCCGAGGTTATCACCAAAAAATTCATCGATCTCCCACAGGTGATTACCGACTTTTACTCGATGACGATTTTTTTCAATCAAGGGGGTTTCACATAGTTGATCGAGCATTTCTTCAGCTTCATCAAGTGGAATGACATATTCATATTCCATACGCTTTATACCCAGGGTGGCACTTTTAACATTGATATTGGCTTTATTGCCATCAACGCGTACTCTTAATGAGGCTTTGGCTATAGGCGCAAAATAGCCCTGGCGAATTCTTGTACTATGATCCACGTGTTGCCACCAGGCATCGTTTTTAACTAAAAATTTACGTTCAATTTCTACAGGCACAATAAGGCTCCAGATATGAATCACCAATCATACTTCAATCTTGATGATAACGTCATCTATGTTAATCATGCAGCGGTTGCCCCCTGGCCTGTAAAAACAGCTGAGGCTATAAAATCATTTGCCGAAGAAAATTCTCGCATGGGTTCACGACATTATCTTCGCTGGGTAGAAACCGAAACTGATCTGCGAACTAAACTTGCCCAACTGATTAACGCATCATCAACCGATGAAATAGCGCTTTTAAAAAACACCTCTGAAGGTTTGTCAGTTATTGCTTACGGTTTAGACTGGCAGGCCGGGGATAATATAGTTATTGCTACAGAAGAATTCCCATCTAATCGTATTGTCTGGGAGTCACTTAAATCTCAGGGCGTAGAAATTCGTTTAGTTTCATTAAGCGGTGAATCTAATCCCGAACAGAAACTCATTGATCAGTTTGATAATAAAACCCGATTACTCAGCATAAGCGCGGTGCAGTACGCATCTGGCTTGCGCATGAATCTTTCTGTTTTAGGTTCGGCATGTAAAGACAAAGGTATTTTGTACTGTGTTGATGCTATTCAGCAATTAGGCGCTCTGCGTCTGGATGCACAGGCCATTCAGGCAGATTTTGTTGTTGCCGATGGACACAAGTGGATGCTGGGGCCAGAAGGTCTGGCTTTATTTTACTGCCGCAAAGAACTGTTAGAGACACTAAAACTCAATCAGTTTGGCTGGCATATGGTCGAGAATTTCTTAGATTTTGACAGTATGGATAACTGGCAACCTGCAAAATCCGCCCGACGATTTGAGTGTGGCAGCCCCAATATGCTGGCCACCCATGCACTGCATGCCAGTATCGAGATACTGCTGGATATTGGCATGGAAAAAGTCGAACAGCTTGTGCTTGAAAAAGTGCAGTATTTAATTAATGCTTTTTCTAATCAGACCAATATTACTATTCTTAGCCCAACAAGCATTGAGCGACATGCCGGTATTTTTACCTTTAGGAAATTAACTGTTGATAACGAAGAGCTATATAACTGGCTGGTTAATAAAGGTGTAGTCTGTGCTTTGCGCGGTGGCGGCATACGATTCTCCCCACATTTTTATAACTCAGAAAAGCAGCTTGATATATTGATAAACTGGGTTCTGGATTATCAGTAATTTAGTTAAATATCCTTGTAGAAGCAGCTTTAGCCACGATTTACTATTAATGTTAAAGTTATCTCACGGCTAAAGCCGCTCCTACATAAATAATTAAAGTTTAAATCCATATATACACTCTTTGCATTTTCAGCAAAAACACCCAAAACGACTAAACTCAATATATAAGCACGTTGTCTAATTTTTAACTCCCAACTCAAATAATACAAAAAACGGGAAACGCATATCCATGAGTTTTGTAAATAAGTTAACAGTTAGTTTATGGGACAAAATTATCGAATGGTTAACTTCAGAGCGAGATAACCGTGAAATGCCTTTGTCCGACTTTGATCGCCTACGTTATGAGATACGCCCCGGTGATGTCATTCTGGTTGAAGGACGCGCACGAGTCAGTGAAATTATTAAAACTATCACCTTAAGTATCTGGACTCACTCCGCACTTTATATTGGCCGTTTGCACGATATCGAAGACCCTGTTCTACGCGGGTATATAATGAAGTTTTATGATGGTGAACCTGATGATCAACTCATCATTGAATCACTTCTAGGTGAAGGCACAAAAGTTGATTGTATTAGTAAATACCGTGAAGAACATTTACGCATCTGTCGACCTAACAGCATTACACGGCAGGACGCACAAAAAGTTGTTTCCTATGCCATTAATCAACTGGGCACTTATTATAATGTAAGACAAATACTGGACCTTGCCCGCTTCCTGTTTCCTTATGCTTTTTTACCCCGACGCTGGCGTTCCAGTTTATTTGAACATAATGCAGGCGCGCCCACACACACTGTTTGCTCATCTATGATGGCTGAAGCATTTGCTTCCGTACATTTTCCTATTCATCCTGTTTTACATCATGATGAAGATGGTAATCTAAAAATGTATAAACGAAATACTAATTTAATTACCCCAAAAGATTTTGACTACTCACCTTATTTTGATGTTATTAAATACCCTGTACTGGATTTTAATGAACTAGCTATTTACAGAAAAATGCCCTGGGATAAAAAAGGCATTATTTTCAATGATGAAAATGATCAGTTTTTTCCCGCACCAGAAACGATAAAAAAATCAGTTAACAACAAAACAAATGGCTCACCTGATGATAAAGATAATCAGGATTTAAAAGCCAGTAACGAATAATAATTACTAGGAGACAACCATGCTAACCTGGTTATTAATTTTCACAGTAATAATAGGCGCAGCCGCCTACTACAGATTACCGCAAATTGTGTGGAGTGCTGCATTAGGTATTGCATTACTTATTTTCACATTTTCTGATTTAACAGGCATTGCAACAATGGTCATTCTCTGGACCATATATCTGGCTGTTGTTATTCCACTTAATGTTACTAATATTCGGCACAAATATATTTCAGAACCTTTATTACAGTTCATGCGAAATTCTATGCCAAATATTTCGCAAACTGAACAGGAAGCACTTGATGCCGGAAAAGTCTGGTGGGAAGGTGAGCTGTTTAGTGGCGATCCTGATTACAGTAAAATACGCGACCTGCCTGCACCAAAATTTAGTATTGCAGAACAGGCATTTATTGATGGCCCTGTCGAAGAATTATGCGCCATGCTAGATGACTGGAAAATCTGTAATGAAGATTTTGATCTACCTGTAGAAGTCTGGGATTTTCTAAAAAAACATAAATTTTTCGCCATGATTATCCCTAAAAAATATGGCGGTTTAGAATTCTCTGCATTAGCTCATTCATCCATTGTTATGAAAATTGCAGGCCGAAGTATTACAGCGGCAGTAACGGTCATGGTACCTAACTCATTAGGCCCTGGAAAACTTTTATTACATTACGGCACGGATGAACAGAAAGATTATTATTTACCCAGATTATCAACAGGTGATGAAATCCCCTGCTTTGCATTAACAGGGCCTGAAGCTGGCAGTGATGCAGGTGCTATGCCTGATACGGGCGTAATTTGCAAAGACTCATTTGATGGCAAAGATGACGTTTTAGGCATTCGGTTAAACTGGGAAAAACGCTACATTACTTTAGGCCCTGTAGCAACTTTACTGGGCCTTGCTTTTAAACTTTATGACCCTGATCATTTATTAGGCGATGAAGTTGAATTGGGCATTACCCTCGCCTTAATTAAAACAGATATTCCCGGCATTGATATTGGTAATCGACACTTTACCAGCAACCATATGTTTATGAACGGCCCCAACCGTGGTAAAGATGTTTTTATTCCAATGGAATGGATTATCGGTGGTGTTGATTATGTGGGTAAAGGCTGGACCATGTTAATGAACTGTCTTTCAGATGGTCGTGCTATTTCATTACCCGCACTTAGCACAGGTGCTGGAAAATATTCTGCTCGATACACAGGCGCTTATTCACGTATCCGAAAACAGTTTAAAATTCCCATTGGTTATTTTGAAGGCGTTGAAGAAGGTCTGGCACAAATTGCGGGGCAGGCTTATATTATGGATGCCGCACGTTTATTAACATTAACCGGACTTGATACAGGTGAAAATCCTTCGGTTATTTCTGGCGTTGTTAAATACCAGTTAACAGAACGCATGCGTAAAGTAATTAATCTTTCAATGGATATTCATGGTGGCCATGGTATTTGCATGGGACCGAGTAATTTTCTTGGTCGAGCCTATCAGGGCATCCCCATTAGCATAACCGTTGAAGGTGCAAATATTTTAACTCGCACCATGATTGTATTTGGTCAGGGCGCATTACGCAGTCATCCCTATTTATTAAAAGAAGTGGAAGCGGTTAATCATCCTGACCCTGAACAATCATTAATTTTATTTGATGATGCACTATTTGGTCATGCCGGTTTTATTATTAGTAATTTTGTTCGTGCCTTCTGGTTTGGATTAACTGGCGCAAAATTTGTTAGCGCACCTGGCAAAGGCATTGTAAAAAAATACTATAAACAATTAACCCGTATGAGTGCCTGCTTCGCATTATTATCTGACGCAAGCGTATTGATTTTAGGTGGATCATTAAAACGAAAAGAAAAAATATCCGGTCGTCTTGCAGATGCTTTATCAAATATGTATATGGTAACAGCCGTATTAAAACATTTTGAAGATCAGGGTAATAAAACCAGTGACCTGCCACTTTTAATCTGGGCCTGTGAAGATTCACTCTATAATGTTCAGGAAGCATTAAAAGGCGTATTAAGAAACTTCCCTGTTCCTGTCATTGGAAAAATAATTAATTTTGTTATCTTCCCGCTTACCAAACCTTATGGGGGTGCAAATGACAAACTGGGACACAAGGTTGCTCGTTTATTATTAACGCCTTCTGATACACGTGATCGTTTAACTAAAGGCATTTACTGGACGGATAAAGCAGATGACCCAATGGGGCGTTTAGAACATGCGCTTAATCTTTCATTACAGGCAGAAGAGCCAGAAAGAAAAATCCGCGATGCAATGCGCATTGGTTTAATTAAGCAACAACCCATCGAATCATTATTAGAAAAAGCCATGGAGCTGGATCTTATTGATCAGGATGAAGCCGATAGAGTAAAATCAGCATACGAGGCCACAGCTAATGCAATTAGTGTGGATGAATTTACTAAAGAAGGATGGAAACCCGTATGAGGCAATCTACAAAAAACAACGATGTTTATATAGTGGATGGCCGCCGCACCCCTTTTTTAAAAGCAAGGGGAAAACAGGGGGCTTTTCTGGCATCCGATCTTGCCGTTGCAGCGACACGTTCTTTATTATTAAGATATGATTTTCCATTAGATGCATTCGATGAAGTCATTGTTGGTTGTGTTATGCCAACAGCAGATGAAGCAAACATTGCACGAATAATTGCATTACGTTCAGGCATTCCTCAAACTGTTCCCGCATGGACGGTACAAAGAAACTGCGCATCAGGTATGCAAGCGCTGGATTGTGCTTTTAAAAATATAAGCAATGGTGATGCTGATTTAATTCTTGCAGGTGGCACAGAATCTATGAGTCACGCACCCATTTTATTAAATAATTTAATGGTGAACTGGATGGGCATGCTAATGGCCGCAAAATCAGTTGGCCAGAAATTACAGGTGTTTTCAAAATTACGCCCCGCCTATTTAAAACCTGTTATCGCATTAATTCGTGGTTTATCTGATCCTGTTGTGGGTTTATCCATGGGACAAACCACCGAAAATATTGCTTATCGTTTTGGTATAACACGAGATCAGATGGATGAATATTCCGTTGCCAGCCATAAACGTTTAGCCGAAGCACAGGATCGCAATTATCTTGATGAAATCGAACCCATTTATGATGGCAAAGGAAATTACTTTGATTTTGATGATGGCATAAGACGTGATTCCAGTATTCCCAGTCTTGCAAAATTAAAACCTTATTTTGATCGTAAGTACGGTTTAGTTACACCCGGCAATAGCGCACAAATTACCGATGGCGCAGCCATGCTAATTTTAGCCAGTGAAAAAGCAGTTAAAAAATATAACCTGCCCATTCTTGCAAAAATCTCAGATTCACACTGGGCAGGACTTGATCCAGCAGAAATGGGCATGGGGCCCGCACATGCAATGGCACCCATTATGACTCGCAATAAACTTGCAATAGATGATATAGATTACTGGGAAATTAACGAAGCATTTGCAGGCCAGGTATTAGGCTGTATTGAAGCATGGAAACAACAGGATTATTGCAAAGAAAAACTGGGGCTTAAAAAGTCTCTGGGGGAGATCCCTCATGATAAATTAAATATAGATGGAGGCGGCATAAGCTTAGGTCATCCTGTTGGTGCAAGCGGTACACGTATTGTTTTACATTTAGCCAATATACTTAAACGTAAAAATGCAAAACGTGGCATAGCCAGTTTATGTATTGGTGGTGGCCAGGGTGGTGCCATGATGATTGAAACAGTTAATACTTCAACCGACTCACAGGGAGAAAAATCATAATGTCATACAAACACTGGACAATTGAGCATGATGAAGAAAATATTTGCTGGTTACATCTGAATGTCGCTGATTCCAGCACAAATATTTTATCCAGTGCTGTATTAGATGAGTTAAATAATCTGTTAAATGAATTAGCTCAGGAGATACCAAAAGGCATAGTTTTTGTTAGTGATAAAAAACATGGTTTTATTGCCGGTGCTGATATTAAAGAGTTCACAAAAATAAAAACAGTAGAAGACGCAACCACAATGCTAAAACGTGGTCATGAAATTATGAATAAAGTTGAGAGCATGCCCTGCACTACTGTTGCCATGATTAAAGGTTTCTGCCTTGGCGGCGGAACAGAACTGGCTTTAGCCTGTAGCTATCGCATTATGTGCGATGATAAATCCACGCGCATTGGTTTACCTGAAGTAAAACTGGGGATTCACCCAGGTTATGGTGGCAGTGTTCGCTCAATATTAAAAGCCGGCCCCGTAGCAGCAATGAACGCCATGCTAACCGGGCGATTATTACAGGGTCGAGTCGCTAAACGCATAGGCCTGATTGATGATCTTGTACCAGAACGTCAACTGTTACGAGCAGCACGCTATTTTATTTTAAACAAACCGGAACAAAAAAAATTATCTTTAAAAGATAAGATAATGAATCATCGACTGGCACGCCCATTTGTTGCCAATCAAATGCGTAAACAGCTAAGAAAAAAAGCGCGCAGAAGTCACTACCCTGCTCCATTTAAACTCATCACGCTCTGGCAAAAATATATGGACAACCCAAAGCTGATGCTGGAAAAAGAAATCGAATCAGTTGCAAGTCTGGTTACAAATTCCACAGCTCAGAATCTGGTGCATGTTTTTTTCCTTCAGGAAAAACTTAAAACGCAGGGCAATAAAAAAGATTTCAAACCCAAACATATACATGTTATTGGTGGCGGCATTATGGGGGGGGATATTGCTGCCTGGTGTGCCTTACGTGGTTTTAATGTCACAGTACAAGATCAAAAACCCGAAGCACTTGCTGGAACAATGAAACGTTCTTTGACTATGTTCCAGAAAAAATTTAAAAAAGATAAACGATCCATTCGTGAATCCATGGATCGTTTAGTGCCCGATCATAAAGGCATTGGTATTAAACATGCCGATATTATTATCGAAGCAATTTTTGAAAACAAAGATGTAAAACAAAAACTATATCAAACAATTGAACCACAGATGAAAGAAGAGGCTATTTTAGCAACTAACACATCAAGTATTCCTCTAGAACAATTAGCCACCTGCTTAAAGAATCCAGGCCGTCTGGTTGGCGTACATTTTTTTAACCCTGTTGCATTAATGCCATTAGTCGAAATTGTGCGCGGTGAAAATACCGATGACAATATCATGAAAAAAGCACTGGCATTTGGTCGTCAAATAGATAAGTTGCCCTTACCCGTAAAAAGCTCCCCCGGATTTCTGGTTAATAGAATTCTTATGCCCTATTTATTAGAAGCGGTAGAAATGGTGGGCGAAGGTATACCCGCAGAAATAGTTGATAGAGCCGCATTACATTTTGGCATGCCAATGGGGCCTATTGAACTTGCTGACACGGTGGGTTTAGATGTATGTCGTTCAGTAGCAACCATTCTTTCTGAAAGCCAGAACATTAGTTTACCCCGAAAAATGGATTCTATGGTTGATAACAACAGGCTGGGTAAAAAATCAGGCGAAGGTTTTTATAAATGGAAAAAAGGAAAACCTGTTAAAGATAAAAATGCCAGTTATGCAAATCAGCAGGAAATTGAAGACCGTTTAATAATGCGTTTTTTAAATGAAGCAACAGCCTGTTTACGTGAAGGTGTTGTTGAAGGCGAAGATTTAATTGATGCAGGTGTTATCTTTGGCACTGGCTTTGCCCCCTTCCGTGGCGGCCCTTTACATTATATTCACAGTGAAGGTGTAGAAGGAATGGCCAAACGACTGGATGAATTAAAACAGATGTATGGTGATCGTTTTAGCCAGGATAAAGCCTGGAGCAATTTATAAATAATTCATGCAGATATAACTTTAACCACAAGACTCAAGCTATTCTTCCCTTTATTGCTTTAATTTGACTACACCTGTAAAGGCCATTTATAATTTCTGTACTTTCGTCAAGGTGTCGGAGTCGGCCTTTTTCGACTCCGACACCTTAGAATAAAACTTTGAATCCGACACCTTTGGATAATACTTCGTTATACTTTGAAAACCAATCCCACCAAAAATCCTCTGGATAAACTTCCACCCATTCTTAAGAAAAATCTAGACCAAAACCTATGTGTCTGTAATGAAGTTCTTAAGATGGATATTATCAATGCCATCATAAATGGAGCAACAACAGTGGAAGAGATTAAAAAACAGACCTATGCCACAGTGGGAAGTGGTTGCTGCACTCAACAGGTAGAGCGCTTGATTGAGTGTCTTTGCTTGCCAGATACAAGCAAAAAGTAACACCCTTCCACTTTTTCACACCCCCAAGGTGTCGGAGTCGGCCTTTTTCGACTCCGACACCTTGGGATGCACGACGATTCCAAACCATCCAGTGGATATGCCGGAGGGAACCTTAAGAGCCATTTTAAAACAGGCGGATATTACCGCTGAGCAATTTTTAAATACTTAAAAAAACAAAAACAATCGATAATAATTATCATTTGTCACACCGACCCCTTTCACCACCGACAGAGGATGAAACATCATGATAAATCCAGTTGGGGAGAACTATTCTTGGTAGACGGGTCATTTTTTTAGTTTATCGCCCTCTTTTTTAAAATCAAGCTGGCTGCCCCCCCCACTTGATCCTTTTTCGAATTCTGGGGACACAATTGACATAATTAAGATTTCTAGTATTTATCAATCGAATAGCTCATAATAAACGAATCGAATGATATTTAGAGGTGATACTTATGCAGGCTATATCAGCAAATGATGCTAAAACACAATTTGGCAATATGTTATTGAAGGCTCAGCGTGAACCCATTCAAATCAATAAGAATGGTAAGCCCGTTGCTGTCATTATCTCTGTTGATGAATATAAAAGTATCGAAGCACTAAAATTAAGTTTATTACAGGCAAGAGCTGCTAAAGCAAAAAATGATATTGAGAGGGGTAATACGGTAGATGGCGAGTCATTTTTTGATACGCTAGAATCCGGTCAACATGATTAGTAAGCTCGCATACAGGCTTACACCTGATGCCCAATCAGATCTTATTGAAATTCGTCAGTACACGCTAAATCAATGGGGAAAAGATCAATCAAAGAAATACCTTTCTGAGCTACGGCAAACCATTAAAGCTTTATCAAAAACACCTGATATCGGAAAGCAGAGAGAGGATGTTGGAGCAGATATTTATAGTTTTCCCCATGCTAGCCATGTAATTTATTACACACTATGCAAACAAGGGCCGGTGATTTTTGCTGTGCTTCATAAAAGAATGGTACCGCTCCCCCACCTGCTTGAGCGCAATACAATCTAAACTTGAGTCAAATCTTCAGGTGTCGGAAATCTTCACAAATCTTCAGGTGTCGGAGTCAAATCCTGCTAAGCTATTGATCGCAAATATTTTGTATTAAATTTGACTCCGACACCATGCTCGACAATGCTAAAAAATCTACAGGGAGGTAGATTATGCCCAGACTGCCCCGTTTATTTCTTCCCAATCAGCCACAACATATTGTCGTGCGTGGTCATAACCGTGATCCGGTTTTTGCCAGGGAAAATGACTTTCGATATTTTTATCTTTGCCTTCGAGAGGCTGCCTATAAAAACAGGCTGGCTATTCATGCCTGGGTGTTTATGCATAATCATATTCATTTGCTGGTGACTCCCAATAATGAAAATTCTTTACCCAAAACTATGCAGTCAGTTGGGCGGCGATACGCGCAATATTTTAATCATAGCTATCATCGCAGTGGTTCTTTATGGGAAGGTCGATATAAAAGCAGTTTGGTGGATACTGATAACTATCTGCTGTCCTGCTATCGCTATATCGAACTAAACCCAGTTCGTGCTGGCATTGTTAAAAAACCGGAGGATTATGCCTACTCCAGTTATCACGCTAATGCATTGGGTAAAGCAGATTCTATGGTGGTGCCCCATGGTTTTTTTCTGGATTATATTTCCAGCAAGGTGTCGGAGTCGAAAAAGGCCGACTCCGACACCCGGAGCGTGTATCGTCAATTGTGTACTGAGATGCTGGATCGGAAAACCCTGACCGATATTCGTCGTGGCACTGAAAAAGGGCTGGGAATTGGTCAGGCAGATTTTTTGCTTAAAGTTGCTCGGTTGAAGTAACGGGTATACTGCAAAAGAAAACGCGAATCTACGCAATAGCATTCCCCCTACCTGCCCAGCTTAAGAACAATACAATCTAAATTTAAACCGAAGCCCTGACACATCGCAATAAACCATAATCAAAAACACCTTCTAGCGCGTCATATACAGGTTTTAGTTTTTTATCTTCATCACTAAAATTTAAAAACGCATTTTGAATAGTTTTAATTTCTTTATCAGTCAAATCAACAACCTGATTTAATTCAATATCACCCTGCTCTATAGATTCGGCCAGGTGACTATAAATTGTTGTTGATTTTAAATTTCGGTGTGTAGCAATTGCATTTACATTCATTCCAGAACGAATAAGCTGTAAGGTTTCATCCACTGTTTCACTTGATGATAAGGTTGATATTTCATTATTAGCATGTTGCTTTATTACTGTTATAAAATCATCGGCATAAGCTTCGAGTTTTTTCTCACCTACACCTGTTATTCCTGAAAACTGCTGATGATTTTGCGGCTGCCTTTCAACCATTTCCATTAAAGCAGCATCATGAAAAATCACAAAAGGTGGAACGTCTAACTCTTCGGCTAATGTTTTTCTGCAAGCTCTTAATGCTTCCCATAAATCATTGTCTTTTTCTTTTATATTATTATAAGACTTGCGTCCACGTTTCTGAGATTTGGACTGTTTTGTTTCTTTACGCAACATCAGGGTTTCTTCGCCACGTAAAACGGATCGACATTGTTCTGTTAATAATAAATTTCCATAACCTTCTATATCAACAGATAACAAATTTCTGGCAATGAGCTGGCGAAATATACTTCGCCATTGTTTTGCGTCCAGTTCTTTACCTATGCCGTACACGCTAATTCTATCGTGACCAAATTGTTTTATTCGATCCATATCCTTGCCGAGTAAAACATCGACCAGATAGGTAACACCAAAACGTTGTTGAGTTTTATACACACATGACAGAGCTTTCTGCGCAACTACTGTTGCATCCCAGGTTTCTACAGGTGATAAACAGGTATCGCAATTGCCGCAAGGTTTTTCTAAATGATCGCCAAAATATTTTAATAATGCAATTCGTCTGCACGTTGTTAATTCACTAAAGCCCAGCATGGATTGAAGCTTGTGATGCTCTACTCTTTTATGTGCTTCATCTGCATCGGATGTTTCCATCATTTGTTTTAACATAATGACATCTTGCAGGCCGTACATCATCCATGCATCGGCAGGTTGGCCATCACGCCCTGCTCGTCCTGTTTCCTGATAATAGGCTTCGATACTTTTGGGTAAATTTAAATGTGCAACAAACCTGACATCCGGTTTATCTATCCCCATACCAAATGCAATGGTTGCAACAATAATAATGCTGTCTTCATTTAAAAAACGGTGTTGATGTTTCTGCCTCATAGCAGCAGATAAACCCGCATGATATGGCAGTGCATTTAAACCTTTTGAGCTTAACCATTCTGCTGTTTGCTCAACTTTTTTTCGTGACAGGCAGTAAACAATACCCGCATCATTTTCGTGTTCATTGCGAATAAAACGTAATAACTGATCTTTGGCATTACCCTGATTTTGCGAAATGGTGTAGCAAATGTTTGGCCGATCAAAACCGGAAACAAATAATTCTGCATTTTCAAGACTTAAGCGTTGAATAATTTCACGACGTGTTGCCTCATCTGCCGTAGCTGTTAATGCAATACGTGGAATATCAGGGAAGCGTTCATGCAGTACAGATAATTGTATATATTCAGGCCGGAAGTCATGCCCCCATTGAGAAACACAGTGCGCTTCATCCACTGCAAACATTGACAGCGGCGCACGTTCTAATAAATTTAAAAAACGTTCTGTCATTAATCGTTCGGGCGCAACGTAAAGTAAATCTAATTCATTGTTAAGTAACTGCTGTTCTATTTCATTTGCACTGTAAGCATCTAGTGTTGAATTTAGAAAAGCGGAGCGCACACCCAGTTGCTGTAAAGCAACAACCTGATCCTGCATAAGGGCAATCAATGGAGAGACAACAATACCGACACCTTCTCGAACCATGGCGGGTATCTGGTAGCATAAAGACTTACCGCCACCTGTGGGCATAAGCACAACAGCATCTTTACCACTGATAACCTGTTGAATAATTTCTTTTTGATGAAGTCGGAATTCAGAATAGCCAAAAATGCTATCCAGGATATTTAGTGCTTTATCTTCCATATTTAATAATTTCTAGTTTAGTTTCAGTAATTACCGGGGTCGGGGTCGGAGTCAAATTTGATTAAAGATATTACCAGGCTGAATTTATTCCATTAAATCAAATTTGACTCCGACCCCGGCAATTAGACTCACTTGTCTTTTGTGTAATACACACCCGGTATCCAGCTCTTTTTGATTTCACTGGTTTTTTCCAGATCTGTTTCATTTTCATCTATAAAGGTAAATGAGTTCCAGCCAATACGGATAATGTCGTTATGGTGCAGTTGTTGACGTTCAATTTGCTTCTCATTTATAAAAGAACCGTTAGTACTATCCAGATCTTCCAGAAAGAAAACCTCATTATCTTTGTCGTCTTTAAAAATAACAATTTTTGCATGTTGAGAACTCACAGACAGATCATCTATTTGCACCTGATTATCACTGGTACGCCCAAATGTTAATGCCGGTTGTTCAATATTAAATCGGTTTGATACAACACCATCAACCGTTTGAATAATCATTGCCATGCCCTGGTTTTCCTGATGCCTGTTATTTTTTATGAGTCTAAAGCCTGTACGAACTTCACACAATAACAGGGTGACAAAAACATCAATTAATAAGTCAATTGTCCAACTCTATTGGCATATAAATAAATTTTTACATCTTTAATTACTATCACGAATAAATAACGTGTAAAATTGATATTTATCATTAAATAATAATGACAAATCTATATAATTCTGCTGGGTATTTTGGGGATATTAAAGATTTAATCGGTATGAATGGCCATACGGAGGCCAGTTTAAAATGGAATTAGTTTCATCTATTGCATCCCTGACCATCTGAATTTTACTAATAGTCAGCCTTATTATCTGACTACAACAATGGTTTTTTAGACTATCGCACTGCCTGACAGTTCAAATAGCTTAAAACTAACATGGCCTGAGCTGACCCTATCAACTCAGGTAATTAAGAAAAAGAGGAGACATTCTCGTGCAAGCTTCGCTTGATCAGAAGTATAACTTTGAAGTCGTTAAATGGTTTACCGTTGCGTCTGTCATTTATTTGGTAGTAGGCACTCTGGTAGGTGTTTACATTGCATCAGAACTGGCCTGGCCTGTTCTTAACTTCGACATAGCCGAACTTTCGTTTGGTCGATTACGCCCACTACATACTAATGCAGTCATATTTGCATTTGGTGGTTGTGCCCTGATGGCAACATCGATTTACTCTGTTCAGCGCACCTGTGGCGTTCGAATCTGGAGCGATAAACTGGCATGGTTTACCTTTGTTGGCTGGAACCTGATTATTGTTGCAGCCGTTATCACGCTGCCATTAGGCCTGACTCAAGGTAAAGAATACGCAGAACTGGAATGGCCAATTGATATTGCAATTGCTATTGTCTGGTTGGCATATGGCCTGAACTTTATAATGACATTGGCGACACGAAAATCTTCGCATATATATGTGTCAAACTGGTTCTTCCTGTCAATGATTGTGATGATTACTTACCTGCACGTAGTAAATAGTCTGGCGATCCCAGTCAGTGCATTTAAGTCATATTCTGTATTCTCTGGTGTACAGGATGCCATGATTCAGTGGTGGTGGGGCCATAATGCGGTTGGTTTTTATCTAACAGCTGGCTTCCTGGGTATTATGTATTACTTTGTACCCAAGCAGGCTAACCGCCCTATTTTCTCATATCGTCTGTCTGTTATTCACTTCTGGGCGCTAACATTTGGTTATGTATGGTTAGGTGCTCATCACCTTCAATACACAGCTCTGCCCGACTGGACAGGTTCATTAGGTGCTGCGGTTTCTTTAGCGATGATCATTCCTTCATGGGGTGGCGCGGTAAACGGCATGATGACCTTATCAGGCGCATGGGACAAACTGCGTACTGACTATGTTCTACGCTTCCTTGTGGTTTCACTGGCTTTCTACGCTATGTCTACTTTCGAAGGCCCTGTTATGTCAGCCAAGACAGTTAATGCACTGTCTCATTACACTGACTGGACTATCGGCCACGTACACTCAGGTGCTTTAGGCTGGGTTG
>CAZFUY010000060.1:0-18477 GCA_964522445.1 uncultured Thiotrichaceae bacterium
TCAACATGCTCATTAATTACTTTTGTTTCTGATTCAATATTCATTTTTTAAATTACACTTTTAATAAACTTAAATCGTAGGGTGCGCCATGCGCACCATGAAAAACCTAACCTACTGAGATTCTGGTGCGCACGGCACACCCTACAGAATCACTATATTCTTAATCACCTAAATCTATAAACGCCCTAAAATTCGCATAATAATTTTATAAAACATTCGATATAACCCCCAACCAATAACAATCAGCAAAGGGATGTAGGGAACGATAGCATCAAATAAATCCATAATTAATCTCGATATCAAAAAAGATCAAACCATAACCTGGGATCATATGATCCCGTTACCCTGTCTAGCGACCAACCTGCAACTATATTATTTAGTATTTTCAATTATATCTAATATAAATTCTACAAATGGTAGTAATAGTTTTTAACCGATGCTGATTCAAGTGCATCTAAATATTCTCTTCTAGTTTTCTATTTTTTAATCTGTAATTTTTAAGAGTTTCTCAACTGTTCCTTTATTGGTAGAAGTTTTCTAGGTCATTCAGAATAAATAGATAAATACATTTAACAATGTACAGATAATGAACAATCCCATTTTTGTCTAACACTACGAAAAGTTTCCAATAAATTATCTGTTGTACCCCAATAATTTATTGTTTTAATTTCATTGTCAGTGGCAGGTCGTAATTTTGAGAACTCATGAAAAGTGTGGTCTGCTCTGGTTGGGCCATTACTAAACTTCCAGAGCTGTGAATATAAAGTAGGGATACCCACTTGCTCTGCTACAAAACATTCTTCTGAATCAAGCAATGACTCTATCTTAGAAACATAGTTTTTAGTTATATCTCCAGCTAATAACACCTGCCCCCATGCTTTAAAATTATTAGCATCAGGGTATAGGTATTCCATAATAAAATAATTACTCATAAAATCTTTCCTTATATTTTAAGCTATGATTATTTCACTGCTTTACAATCAATTATTATTCCCACTTCTCAAAAATATGTTCTCTATGATATGCCAAATAGTCTTGATGCTGGTTTGCCACATTAATTTTCATATTTGCCTTAATTCCTAGCATTCTTGGTGACTCAATAAATTCTGATGTTCTAATTATACCTTTATCAGTAAAACTGATATATCCAAGATCAAAAGCTTTATCTAAATTTGGTAACAACAAAATACCATTATACTTATCCAGACGTTCTGTAGAGTTTGCAGATCGCCAAGGTTTGATATGTGATGCAACTAAAAACTGCGTTGATGTATAACCTGTTACTGCGCAACCTTTCCAGTATTTGATTAATTTTTCTCGAAATTTTCCCTGCCCTACACGGGTATTCACTAACATTGCTTTTTGAGTGCTCTCAATGCTCTCATCATTAATGATTTCTTCTATATCTTGAGAAACTTGCATCTGACAGGTAATTGCTAAAAAATCCTTATAGCTATTTAGCGCACAGCTATACATGTTTTTGCCTATAGTATTTTTCTCCCTAAATACTGAATAGTCAGCTAATTGTTCCGCAACGCTGTGGATTGTTGAATAAGATTGGATAGCAATTAGATTTTGCTGGCTGATATTGGCATCATTAGCCCACTTAGAAATAGAGCCCTTAACTGCACCAACATAACTCATTGCTGTTTTTTCAGATTTACCCATTGAGCGCAACCAGCGATGAAATTGAACGGATAAGTCTTCAAGATTCTCTAGCAGAGCTTCTTTAACTAAGCCTCTAGTCAGACCATTACGAAAATATTCATATACCTCGTCATCTAAATAAGCATAATCTATAACATCGAATAATACTTTCTTACTGGGTGTGCCACCTTTTGCTTTTAATTTGTCGAAAGACTCTTGTTTACCCTCTTTTATCTTGAAGTGCCAAAACCCATCATTATGGAGATGATAAAATGGCTGTATTATTTTATCAGCATCATTAGATTTTTTAAGGCGTTGAAAGTGAAAACTGAATGCAGTTTTTAATTCACCATTAATTTCAAATGTATTATTAATGACTTGGCCATTTTTAATTAAGTCCATCACTGCAAATAATAAGCAAACCTTGTGAGGCTTTGGGTGGCCACTGGAACGGTCAACATTTAAGCTACTAAGTTTATTCTGATAAAAAGCACTGATCACTAATCATCACTCCAATAAATCGCTTTTTCTGGCTTAATCCAACGCACACCACCTCTAGGGTCATCTACATCACCTTTATAACGAGGAATCAAATGAATATGTAAATGAGGAACCGTTTGGCCTGCTGCTGCTCCGTCATTTATACCAATATTATAAGCATCAGGTTTTGATTTTTTATCTAGATCTTTTTTAACCAAATCTAAAAGACCAAACAAAGCCTGCCGTTCTTCAGCAGATATTTCAAAGAAAGAACCTATGTGCCGTTTAGGTATAATTAATGTATGCCCTTCACTAACAGGGTAAGCATCAGGCATTACAAATGCAAAATCATTCTGTTCAATAATCCTATGCGCCTCATCATGGTTGACTATTACACAAAATGGACATTTATTAGGCATTATGCTCACTCAATAAAAACATTAACTATTCACTCAACTCAATTTCTTTTAATTTTTTTCCTTCTTTAGTCTTCCATGAGGTAAGCCCATTAGAAGTTCCACCTCTAATGGCTGCAGCAGCAAGACTTGGGCTTGTAAATTCATAATCTCGTGAGAAAACCAAATGATTATCCTGCTGAACCAAAATACCTTTATCAATTAATTGTTCACGCCGCACACGACTTCTTACAGCTGAATTTCTATGCTCAAGAACAGCTTCTGAGTCTTTATATACAATAAAACCATTATCTGTTCGGTTGCCGTAAGCCACTAGCTTCTTTATTGTACATATAAGCCTATCATCCAAGGTTTGCTTGCTTACTTCAGGCACTGAAAACAATGCAGTTCCCATTACAGGGAGTAACTTTAGTATTCTATCCAGAAATATATCCATCTCGGCCTTATCAGATTCAGGCAACCTGGCACCACTACTCTGAGTATTTTGAATAATACCTTTGTCTGCCCTCATTCCGATATCTATCAACTTCCCTTCAAGATACTTTATATGGGCTTTAGTCAGGTTTTCATCTTTGCTTACAAAAGCTACAACCTGATTCCAGAATTCTTTCGATAAATGTTGTTTCAATCGCTTAGCCACTTCTTCTGCCTCACCCACATAGGCAGATGGCTCACCAGTTTCAATATTATTACCTATTAAGAAATAAACACCGGGGCGACTAGATTCTTCACGCTTGCTTAAATCATCTAGTTCTTTTCTTGAACAGGCAATGGCTTTACCTGACCAATTGGATATTTCAGCAGTGCGTAAACCCGATGAAGAGCCCTTTGCTAAGAATATTTTTATTGATAGTGGCTCACTCATTTAATACTCCAACTAAAAAACAGGAATAATATAACAATTATTTCTTATTTCTTATTTTTTCTATTTGACACAACTTTGTTTAATTACCTTACCATTGTCTTAGCGAGACAGTGTATTATTTCTTTGCCATCCTCATATGACTGTACTACTTCGGAATAAGTCGCAGTTGTACTTATTTTTCCTTCATGTGCAAAATCATTTCTCCAGGTAATTAGATTGCTATATGAACTTTTTATATCACGCTTGTTTTTTTGTAAGTAAGCACTAGAAATTATTTCTAGATTTTTCTCAAATCGACTCTTATAACGACCACCAAATCTTTTTATGTAATCATCTTTAATCACTTTAACTTTAATTCTTCCATTTATTCGATCAAAGTATGATTCAGTAAACACCCCTAACACTTTATGTTTTTTGGCCCCGAACTCAATGAACACATCTTTAATTGCAAGCTCATATACAGTAACTGCTGCTATTGCAACAAAACCTACATATTTTGCCTGTAATAATGGATCTGTAAGTGTGGGAACTACAGAATTTAGGTGATTTACCACATCATCTGCATGTTTAAAATGATTAGCATAAGACATTTAGTTATCCAAAATATATTTTTTAACGACTCTTATTCTATCTTGGACAGTTTTGCTATCCGTCGTATTATAACTTGTATAATCATTGAACTTAGCATCACCCTTTAAAGCTTTGTATTTGTCCTTCAAAGAAGGTATATTTATTTTTTCAAAATTCTCAATCAAAACACTAAAGACTGAATCAAGTGCTGATACATTTAGCGGGCCTCGTAAATGAAATGGCTTTAAGCCAATCTCATCAATGACAATTTTTGTTATTTTGGAGAAGACTTCAAAGAAAGATTTAACCTTCTTTGACTTTCCATCACCATGTTTTTTCATAGTGACATTTAAAAATTCCTTCATAGGCTTTTCATAATTATTAGATGTACCTGCTAATGAAAATACTCTAAGTAGAAGTTCAATATCTTTCTGATGTTTATCTAAATAAGGTTTACCAAGAATCTTTCGCCAATTTGAATCTTTGTTCGCTTCTTTTAGTAATTGATTAAATTCACCACGAAATACAACATTTCTAATTTCTTGTGGTCGTAGAGGTGTACCTCCTGTATTTAATCTTTCAAAAATATGAAAAGCACTTGTGTTCTCACCAATAGGATTTAGTTGACGAATATTCACTGCTCGTAAAACAGCTTGTTTGATTTTTCTTTGATCAGATTTCTCTAAATCCTCATAACATTTATTGTAATATGGGCTTTTTTTATTCAACCCTGTCAGCCGAAAAACTTGTCGCTTACCATGTGTGCTCTCTTTGCCAAAATACCCTTCAAAGAAAAATACAATACTCAATATGCGTTGTTGTCCATCAATTACTAAATTTCTATTATCATCATCTATGTAAAAGAAAACAGGAGGCACTGGTAATCCGCTTAAAAAAGAATCTATTAATAGTGATGATTGGCGAATTGACCAAACAAACTCACGCTGAAATTCTGGGATAGTTATATCCTTATCATTCCACATTGTTGCAATTCCTGAAAGAGTAAAATCAGATGGATATGTGGCAATATCATATTCTATAGATATATCATCTTCTTCAGCCTCTTCTTCTAAATCAATGTCGTCTTCTGAAAAACGATCAGCCATTTTTTGATCCTCTCATGATAATAGGTTAGTAATTTTTTTATCAAATATAATAATGTAACTAAAACATAATGCCAAATTATACAAAATATTTTAAGTTATCATTAAACTAAGTATTTCTTCTACTTTTTAATATTATTCAAAATAGTGACTTAGGAACAGACGCACAAAAATAGCGTCATGTCTTTTTCCTAACAACCATTCACTTAATACTCCGTATACTTCTTAGCACTACCCCAAACCTTATCTGCTGGATATTTAATTTCATTCTGTTTTATTTTTTTATTCACAGCTTCAAATAAATCAATATTTAATTTATCAGCTAGTCGAATAAGGTATATAAATGTATCTGCCAGTTCTGTTTCAACTTCTTTTAATTTGTCTTTGGGGAGAGTGTTACTTTGTTCTTCAGTGAGCCATTGAAAGTGTTCGATAATTTCTGCCACTTCAGCACTGAGTGCCATGGATAAATTCTTGGGGGAATGGAATTGCTCCCAGTCACGTTCTTCTGCAAACTGGCGTAGGCGCTGTTTTAGATTATTGAGATCAGAGTTATTCATTTAATTATTAAGTTTAGTGTGATTATTGGGTTTAAGATCCCTCCACTACACTTCGCTCCGGTCGAGATGACAATGGGGCATCGCTCCGGTCGGGATGACAATGGGGCTTCACTCCAAGTCGGGGTGACAATGGAACTTCGCTCTGGTCGGGATGACAATCCGGTCAGGGTGACAATGGGACTTCGCTCTAGCAGGGATGACAATGCCGGGGCGGGATGGCAATGGAGTTTTGCTCTAGCCGGGATGACAGCGGGGTTTTGTTCTAGTTGGGGTAATAACATTTGATATCCATTTTGGTATTCTTTTCCCTCCCTGCCCTTATTACTTTTATGCGCCTCCTGCACTGTTGTTACCTGATACTACCACAGTATTTGTGACTTTATTAATTTTAAGTATTTGATTTTTATATATTAATAATGACTAATGCAAATACCTAACCGATACTTAAATCAGCCAGCCTGTGAGTTTGGATAATGCAGCTATTTGTTATTAGAGTAGATCACGCCTCAAAATCATACCGGGGTGACAGGATTAGTATTGTGCGAAGTTTTCAAATAATCATAAGCAATACAGTATCTTGTTAAAAATATAAAAAATTATCAGTTAATAGAGTATGTGACCCTGCCCCTATCTCAGGCTTCAACTATTGATTACAATAAACGCTATAAATCAGTCAATAAAATACAATATGAAAAAAGCCCCATTTATCGGTATGCGCTTAGACCTTAGCAGGCTCTTTCTATATGCTTTGATAATATTTACCAGTATTTCATTTGTGCATGCCGGTCAGGCTCAAACCAGTGAGTGGCAATTACAGGCAACGGCTACTATTAAAAAACTGGAACAGCATTTTAAGCGTGTCACATCTGAAAACGCTAAAGTTGCGAATCTTTCTAACAATCTAAAACAGATTAATCCCGTTAAAAGCCGAGCACAGACATGTATTGCTGATACTGAGGTGCAGTTAATAAAAGTAACAGAAGATCTCGCTACTCTGGGTGATGCTATTGCAAAGGAAGCGCCGGAGGTTTCTAAAAAGCGCCATAGTTTAACTAATTTGCAAAAAAATCTGGATAAACAGCTTTCCAGTTGTAAGTTGCTGCTGTTGCAAAGTCAGGATCTAATTAAGTCCATTAATACATTGCAACAGGATATTCTGGCACAACAGCTTTCTGCTCGTACACCACATATTTTTACTGTGCTGGCTAATAATCTAAAAACACCTGAGGCTAGCTGGAAAGATAGTATCGATTTCCTGCGTGCGCAATATAAACTAAAACTACTCAGTGTTCAGCAGCTGGTTTTGTTTATTGCGCTGATTATTACGGGTATCACTGGCGGAATATATTATGCACGCCATTTGCGAGCAACTATTGCTAACTCACCTATACCCAGTGACAGTATCTCGGCATTTATTCTGGCGGTGCGCGCCAGTCTTGCACCGGCTTTACCTGTATTATTACCTGTGGGTATAACGGCAGCATTTTTAAGTATTGCTCTTCCTTTAAATCCTTTACCCTTTATCACCAAAGCCAGTTATATGGTGGGCATTTATATTGGCCTGATTGTATGGATTAATATTTTACTAAGCCCTCCTGCCCCTGCAATAATTTATCTGACTAAACCTGATGAGTTATCAAGACGTTTTGCTGGCAAATTAAAAGTTTTGCTAACATTAAGTTTAATTGGTTTATTTTTATTAACCGGTGAATTTAAAGCCGGTTTAAGTGAGCCGGTTTATTTTCTGATCCGCAGTATTTTTAATGTATTATTTATAATAAATTTAATTTACATTCTGTGGCTGTTGCGTTTATTTTCCTGGACTATTCTGTCGCGTGGGCCACGCATATTATTAACACTAATATTTATTGCCAGCTTACTGGCAGATCTTACTGGTTATCGTAACCTTTCTTTCTTTGTGCTAGGCGGTGTACTTGCAACAACTGTCAGCCTTGCATTAACCATGCTGGTTTATCTACTTCTAAAAGATCTGTGCGATGGACTGGATGAAGGACGGCTGGAGTGGGAAGAAAATATTCGTAACAGCATAGGAATAAAACCCGGCGCATTGATTCCAGGACTCATCTGGGTTCGCATTATTATTTTTATTGGTTTATGGGGAGGCTTTGCTCTTACTGCTTTGCATATATGGAAACTGGATGATCCCTGGGTTAGCATTATCACCTCTTATCTCACCGAAGGTTTCCAGATTGGTTCACTTAATATCACACCCGCATTATTAACAGGTGGCATACTGGCCTTTGCTTTAATACTTAACCTGACTCGCTATTTTAAAAAACGTATTCTTCCCCATGCACTAAAATACACTCGGCTTGATCGCGGCGCTCGTGAAGCCGTGTCATCTCTGGTGGGTTATAGCGGTGTTGCCATTGCTATTTTAATGGGGCTTTCTATAACCGGCGTGCAGATGCAGAACATTGCCATTATAGCCGGCGCTCTTTCTGTGGGTATTGGTTTTGGTTTACAGAATATTGTTAATAATTTTATTTCAGGTTTAATACTTTTATTCGAACGCCCTATTCGTCGTGGCGACTGGATTATCACGGGCGATACTGAGGGCTATGTTAAAGCAATTAATATTCGCTCCACACAAATTCAAACATTTGACCGAGCCGATGTTATTGTGCCCAACTCAGAATTGATTACAGCTAAAGTTACCAACTGGATGCTACGCGACCCTTATGGACGAATCTCTATTCCCATTGGTGTCGGTTATGATTCAGATGTAGAAAAGGTACATAGTATTTTGCTGGATATTGCTAAAAAACACCCTATGGTTATAAAAGAACGATCACAGTTACCAATACCAAAAGTGTTGTTTAAAGAGTTTGGAGATAACTCTCTTAATTTTGAATTACGCTGTTTTATTCATGACATTGACCAACGCATGAATGTTATTAGTGAAATAAATTTCGCCATTATTAAAGCCTTTAGAAAAGAAGGTATTGAAATTCCTTTCCCGCAACGGGTAGTGACAATGATTAACGAAAAAGATCAGAAACAGGATGAGTAAGTTTATATTCTTATAACAGAATTTTGGTCTCACTTTTAGAGCAGGACTTTAGTATCTTTATGTCATCCCGAGCAAAGTCGAGGGATCTTGATCTTTATAATACCAGATCCCTCGACTGCACTCGGGATGACAAAATAAAAGAAAGTAGCAAAACAGGTGGATCCGCCACGCTTGATCCACCCTACAGATTAATTAAAATTTAGAGTGGTTTCCTAAAGTAGAAGCGTATTAAATTTAAGAGAGGATTTTTAGTCCATAGGTGTTGAGTCCGGACACTAGTGCAACCACACCCAAATGATAAAATAATTATGTTTTAAAATAAGCATTTCACAGCATTAATCACCCCAGAGTAATGGGGGCGCACCCAGTCATGAAGATAAATAGTTTCTTCTTCCTCCAGACTTTTTAATTTTATCCAGGATTTTTTTGGCGTGATTGATGTTATTACGCCTTCTGCGTAAGGGTTAAATGAAAGTTCGTGATAAAAATAAACCGTATTGCCTTTACTGGCATTAACACTGCTGCCAAGACTTGTTTCCAGTAGAACACTTTCTTTATCATGTTTGACCGATAATATATGCCCTGTTGGTGCTAACGCATTTAGATAATCTGTTTTGCTGGTACAAACAGTGTTATCAATCATTGTACTCTGTAATTTTTGAAGTTGTTGTTTAAAAGTATTACGACACTGAGCTGCTGAATCCATGTCATATGATTTTGAATCGTCTTCTTTAAATTCCCATTGAAATGTTTTTTCAAGTGCGGGAATAGTTAGCACACGAACCCAGCCTTTGTACTCAGCCTCAATAGCGCATCTTGTGTATTTTTTTTTGCTAAAAATTGATTCTTTCTGCTCAGAAGTTTGATTCGACACATAATCATCAAGCGCAATCATAATAACGTAGTCGGCATCCTGTCTTCCAGAGTCTTTACCATAAATTTCTGATAGTTCAATTTCATTACCAACCGATTTACTAAGGCTTCGCTCAACAATCATTCCCGGCAATTTACCTAACTCTCTATCAAAACTTTGTTGTAATCGCTGGAGCAGATTCTTTTTAGTTGCCAGTTCAGGGTCTACAGGTTTTTTAGTTCGAATAACAACCCGTGGTGTTTTTCCCGTTGTATCTGTTACAGCACTTAGTTCAACTGGTCTTTCTGGCAAGGTATCCCTTATATTTTCTGAATCAACTTTTGCAAACTTGCTACAACCACTAATACTAAGAACTGCAACTAAAATTAAAAAAATATTTTTTTTGAAATGCAGATTGTTTTTCATTTTATTCAAGCCCCAGAATTTTTCTTATTTTTTCAGCATCACCATTGAGGTGTGTTTTTAAACGTTTTCCTAATAGAGACTGCGCACTCTGGAGAGCCAGCTTATATGAAACCGTAGATGTTTTAACAACTTCATCAATATGATATCTTGAAAGCAGTTTATTATTATCGCCTCGACTAACATCTAAAGATGCTTTCAACTTCACAATATAAAGTTTTCCTTTGCGTCGATTATTCTGCCTTGCTTTTAGTTTTATAACAGCAACAGTACGTCTGGAACCGCGCTTATATTCAAGTTTTGCTTTATTTAGAGCCTGTTCTAATTCATCCTGAAGCGGCGAAAGAACACGATCTGATTGAATACCTACAACTAGTTTTCCTGAATTAATGATAAATGTTTCCAGCTTCTTTATCAGCTGTGCTGTTTTTTTATTAATCGGCTTATGAGCATACTGAGTTAGAATCTGGGTGTAGGCATTAATTGCCGATAGTTTTTTATCCAGTGTCTGCCGAACAATATATTTCTCATAAAGGCTGCCTCGTTTAACTGAGTTAAGTAATTTTTTACTTTCTTTAATTTCTTTTTTAAGCCGGAGTTCTGTGGAATCGATTAAAGACTGTTTTTTTAATGTAATAGCAATAAAGTAAGTTCCGTCTGTTTTACAGGTTTCTATCACTTTATGCTGATCAACAGGAATTGATGAAGATTCAGACTGTATCCAGCTTGAAGATCTATTATTTACATGACCATTTTTATCAGTTGTTTTATTTTCTATTTTGGAAGAAACATCACTGCTAATCTGCAATACGAGATCTTGCCTTGCATTTGATTTGGCCTGTTCAAGTGAATATGCAGAACCCGTTGCATAAAAAAGGTCATCCTGCAATGCGGGAGCTGTAAGGCAAATTGATTCTTCATCAAAAGCCTGTGTTAGCTTAGTGATTGATTTACAGCCATTTAAGGAGATAAAAAAGAATATAAAGATTAATATTTTTGTGATTATTTTTTTCATTATTTAAAGTAGACAGTTAAAATAGAGCTGTTTTTTTGCTAATACTACGGCTGATATTAACATAGTATTTTAGGTTTTTGCACGAAACAAATCCCGTCATCCCGGTATGCTTTTGAGCCGGGATTCAGTAAGGTAGTGAACAGAAGTCCGAAGTAATGACAAAAATGTGGTTAGTTTTTTATAACCTGTATCTCGTGCAAAAATCTCTATTTATATTCTATTTACTTTAAGCAGCTAATATTTATCCTGCTAATAAGGCTAAAACGCCAACTGTCTGGTCACCGACAGGGCACAGAAGATACAAGCATTTATTGCTTTTCTCCTGTTGCAATCAGCACTTCAGTATTAAACCAGATACCATCACTGCCAATATGCTGTGCAGCCTCTTCCATATGGGCTTCTTTAAATTCCTTTTGCTCCTGCTCTGAAAGCTGATTAAGTAAACTACGCCAGCCTGCATTCCATACAACATCCCACCACATTTGTGCTGTTGTCATATTGTAACCCAGAGGTTCATGGTGAATAGTGACTTTTGTTATGCCGGCGGCATTAAACAGCTCTTCTAATAATTCATTTGTTGCCAGACGTTTCCATGACAAAGGAGGTACTTCTCTGCCCATAGATTCAAAGCGTTTAACAAAAAGATCGGCCATAGGTGAAAAAGCATCACCTGTAAAAGAACTAATAGTAACCTTACCACCTGGCTTTACTGTTCTAACAATATTACTCATAGCTCTGCTCATATCTTCTAAAAAAAAGATACCAAAGCTGCTAGTCGCTACATCAAATGTAGCATCTGGAAATTCCAGATGGTCTAAATCCATTTGCAGAAATACAGTGTTATTTAGTTTTTTGTTAGCTGCTTTATTTTTTGCCTGCTGTAACATGCCGGATGATAAATCTATTCCCGTTACTTTTCCCTCGATTATTTTTTCTGCAGCCGTAAGCGCTACTACGCCTGTTCCTGTGCATACATCCAGCAACTGATCATCTATTTTTAGATTGAGGTAATCAACCATGCGTCTGGCTGTTTCAGGAAAAAAAGATAATGATGGATGATCATAACCCTGAGCAACAGTATCAAATCCCTGCTGGATCATTTGTTTACGATCTGATGTTGCCATTAATATCTCCTTACTTATTTTATTAGGGATATAATAAATTTAAAATCATCATTTGTTAAACATTTAAGCTGCGTCCTAAAGGTGTGGAAGTGGTTTTAGGCTACGGCCTTCAGAAAAGCTTGTCATCCCCGAATGCTTTTATTGGGGATCTAACGGTTTTAAGTAATTCAAAGCCACTAGATTCCCGCTAGAAGCATGCGGGAATGACGAAGTATATGTTGGTTTTTTCTGCGTCCTTATAGGGAAAAACCAAAAACACATTCTCAGAGCGTGGATATTTACTTTACAGTAAATTAATAGAACTATGAGTAATTAGAAATTATTTAAAAACAATACTAACTGAATTTAATTAATAATTAAACCAAACAGATCATATAGACTAAAAAATATCTTCTATTTAATCATTATGTTCATGATGCTCTTTAAGCACATTAGGGAAGTGAAAAACTTTATAGCCATTAATCATAGTACCTACATCTATAGACATTAAATATTCAGCCATCTTTTCTGAGTACAGCAGGTCTGTAAATTTAAACAGGCTATTTTCAGTATGGCATTGATCACAGGAAACCGGTTTACTGTTTAAAGATTTGTGCATTTTTTCTATCGCTGCCTTTTCCTCAGTTTTATTCATCTGCTCTTTTGTCTGATTAAACGCAGAAACAGTGGCATTATCTATCAGATTATCCAGACGTTTTTCCACACCTCTCTCCAGTATAAACGGAACAATTCGTGCTTCGTAAATACCACGTTCACCCTTAAGTTTATATAATGCAATATCAGTATCATTATCCAGCCATTTATACTTAATATTTTTCTGTTTATCATTTTCACCATGACACACTTCACAGGCCATAAACCAGGAATGGGCATTAAAAAATGCACGAACTTTAGGTGTTTTATTATGTGCATAATCACCGTGACAATTTACACAGTTGGATGGATATTCAATTCCTTTAAGCACTTCATTATCCAGATTGTGGAAATGTTGCAGCGTATATTTTTCTATATCGGTAGGTTGTACTGAAACTTCTTTTAGTGTTTTTGAAACATACCCACGGGTTTCCATATCTATAGTGCCGCGGAAAAAATACATCCATACCAGCCATAATGAAAAACCAAGCAATATGACAAAGAAAATCAGCATCATCATATCAACAATAAAGTTTTTAAAAACGCCTGTATGTTTAGTCTTTTTCATCGTTATCAGTTCCTGCTACTGGTTTATTGCGATTTTTTATTTCTCGCTCATACCACAGCTCATGCTCATCTTTCATCATTTCTTCTGAGATCATGCCATCAATAAATGTTCTGTTCATTGGGTAAACATGAGGATTGTAATGAACTGAAAATATATGCCCAACAATAATGGCCAGTGCAGCAAGCACCGCTTCCCCTAAATGAAATACATTGGCAACTTCAAGATAAAATTTTGGCCATAAGTATTCAGTCCACATCATAATTCCGGTAATAATTACAATAGTCATACCAAAATAAACAGACCAGTATTCAAGTTTTTCCAGGTACATGAATCTATCCAGTTTTGGTTTCTGTTTTCTAAAACCAATCATAAACATTACATTCTGATAGGCATCCACAATATCTCTGGGACGTGGCAACATATCCATTGCCCAGCTTTTTCCTTCTTCTGTGGTAAGCACATAGATTAAATGATATACACATAATATAGCGATGGTAACGCCAGCAATGCGGTGCAACCAGCTACGAGCATTAAAAACGACTTCACCATAACTTCCAAATAATTCTATTAACCAGTTATCTGCCTGTAACATAAATCCAGTTACTATCAGGGTAGTGGTTGCAACAAATAAAATAACGTGTTGAATGCGTTGATTTTTTGTTAGACGTAAAATTTTACGTTCAGTGTTATGTTCTGAGTTCATGACTGATGGCCTCCTTTATTTCGTTCACGTCTTACAGCATGTATGTCAAGCAGCCGATGAAATGCCAGACCACCAATAACCAGTGTAATGAGTATTTTATAAAACATCTGTATCCAGCCGATTACTCTATTCTGAAATCTTGTTTGATCAGTTGATTCATTAGAATCTTCCAGCACATTCATAACTTTTGATGTTTTAATTTTTTCAGGTGATGGATGAACATATCCACCACTGGCAAAATCTTTTTTTGCATTAATGTGACAACCCGACTGACTACAGGTTTTCAGCTTGTGTTCAGGATTTGTAGGTGAATCAATATTTTTTCTTGATGATATTCTATGGGGTGAAAACCCTAACTGGTAAGGTGCATGACAGTTAAGACAATTAGGTACTTTTGTATTACCGTAGGATAAAGCTTTTGCATGAAATGTATTTGAAAAGCCAATAACAACATCAAGCTTGTGTTTATCCATTAATTCTTTATCTGCATGACATGTGCTACATAATCTAACAACTTCTTTTGAGGTACGACGTTTTGTAGTTCTATAAGTTATATGCTCATAAAAACGTCGGGTAAATTTCCCTGACTTATGGCACTCTTCACAAACTTTAAGAAAGGTCATTGCCTCTACTTTTTTTTCATATTCTTCATGGTAGGCTTTATTGCTATGGCAGTCTTTGCAAACAGGAAGATCTTCTTTATAGGGCGTACTTGAACCTTTGTTTCCATGCACACTAACTTTAAAATCATCTACTATTTTTTTATGTGAAAAAGGTTTATTAGATGAGGGATCAATAATATGACAGTCAGTTGCACAGTCTACTTTTTTAATACCATTGTGAGGAATTTTAGTAACGCCGGTGTGACATGAGTTACAGCGAATTGCGCCATGATAGGTTTTTTCATATAAACGACTGTTTATATAAAAGACACGTTTGATTTTATTTGTGTCATCAGTTCCCCTGCTTTCAATTCGACCAAGCCCTGGATACTTATGACACATTGTGCAATTACCCTCTACTTCTGCAATAGAAGGAAACGTTAGCAATAGACCAATCACCCCGCCTGCGTAGCACAAATTTTTGTACAAATTCCAGCCCATAACCATGTCACCATTTTTGTTTTTATGAATTATTCCCTTATTGAAATATATTCATTTATAAAAAAACTGGACCTAAGCGATTTATTACTAAAACCTGGAGGCGAGCTTGACGATTTAGTACTTTATAAAATAATAAAACTCTAAATAAAGTATAGAAGCATACTGGCACTGGTTATTGATTTTGATCAAAAATTAATGTGGTTAGGTAATATTGCTTTAACTATTAGTGTGAGCAGATATTTTTGATATAGCAATCAGACAGTTACATCATATTATTAGAAATAAAAAATTTAATATTTAAGGCCATATTAAAGCTGCCAGGATATTTAAAGCTCTAATCTGCTATCATGCGCTGCTTTCCTGTTACCCCAAAAGACAAGCTCCAGTGACAACAACAACCTTTTCAACACTCAATTTAACAACTGAATTTTTAAATAATCTTCAATCTCTGGATTATCAGTCCATGACCCCAATACAGGCTCAAAGTCTGCCTGTGATTCTGGATGGCAAAGATATACAGGCGCAGGCAAAAACAGGCAGTGGTAAAACGGCTGCATTTGGTATTGGTTTACTGCATCATCTTAATGTTCAGCTTTATCAAACTCAGTCACTGGTGCTCTGCCCAACACGTGAATTAGCCGATCAGGTTAGTAAAGAAATTCGTCGCCTTGCACGACCAATTCCTAACACCAAAATACTCACCCTGTGTGGCGGCACACCCATAGGCCCTCAGTTTGCATCACTGGAACATCAACCACATATTGTGGTGGGTACGCCGGGTCGAATATTAAAACATTTACAAAAAGGCACTTTGAAATTAGATAACTTAAAAATACTGGTGTTAGATGAAGCTGACCGCATGCTGGATATGGGATTTTATGATGACATTATGCGCATAATTGATGATATGCCAAGCAAAAGACAGACACTTTTATTTTCGGCAACCTATCCAGATGAAATAAAAAAAATCAGCAAGGCAATCCAGAATAATCCAGTTGATATTCGCGTAGAAACCGTACATGACAACACAAAAATTAAACAGGTTTTTTATGAAATAAAAAAAGGAGAAAGAACAGAAACACTTGTTTCTCTATTGCAGCATTATTGCCCTCAATCCACCGTGGTATTCTGTAATCGAAAACAACAATGCCATGAACTGGCTCAGGAATTAAAACAACGGGGCTTTCATGCACTTGCTTTACACGGCGACCTTGAACAAAAGGAACGTGATAAGGTATTAGTACAGTTTACTAATAAAAGCAGTCCTATTTTAATAGCAACAGATGTTGCCGCTCGTGGATTAGATATTAAAGACTTACATGCTGTTATTAATTTTGAATTATCTCCCGATGCAGAAATACATATTCATCGGATTGGGCGAACAGGACGTGCAGGTAATGAAGGTTTAGCGCTTAGTTTATTCACAGCACCTGAAGCCCCAAAAGTTAATGCCATAGAAGATTATCAAAAAAGTCCTGTAAATATAGAAGAAACATCCTCTCTTGAAATTCAGGATAATTTTAAACTTCATCCTCCCATGGTCACACTGTGTATAAATGCGGGGCGTAAAAATAAAATTCGCGCAGGTGATATATTAGGTGCTTTAACAAAAAACACTAGTTTACCCGGTAAGAAAATTGGAAAAATTGATATTTTTGATATTATTGCCTATGTGGCTGTCGAACATTCAATTGCTAAACAGGCTCTGAAAATATTATCTGAAGGCAAAATTAAAGGCCGTAGATTTAGAGTGCGTAAACTTTAAACTCCCCTGCTGAAGGCGCACCTACAAAACTCATAAAAATTAAACATTAATAATGCTATGACCAATAAACCCAAGATGAGCAAACAGGAAGCAATTGATAAACTTCGTAAAGAAGCACAGCAACTCGAAGACAAGCCCTGTTCAATTAAAGAATATGCCGCTAATGCTCATAAAGCTAAAATACGTCGCAATGTAGCAGACAGGCTTGAGGCTGAGTTAGCAGAAGAAAAATCAAATAATTAACCACACACCTCTATTAACAGACAATACTTGAACTTTATCTTTTAGGCCGCACTTGACTTAACTCCAGTCAAACAGGCATATCTATTTGATATGATTCAACCATGGTATTAAATGTAGACAACAGCCGCATCGCTTTAGCAATTCCCCCGGTTTTGCGCCTTGCTTTCAGGCCTCTATTTCTGGGTGGCACATTATTTTCTGTTATTGCTATTAGCTGGTGGGTTTATTTCTGGCTAAACCCTTTTGACTGGAGACCACATGGTGGACCAGTCTGGTGGCATGGGCATGAGATGTTATTTGGGTTTGGTTCAGCTATTGTCGTTGGATTTCTGTTAACCGCCGTGCAATCCTGGACGGGTGTCATTGGCTTAAGAGGAAAACCACTCGCTGCACTGGCACTAACCTGGTTATCGGGGCGATTACTTTTAGCCTCTGGATCAGCCCTGCCGAGTGGGCTAGTTGTCGCAGCTGATATTGCTTTTCTTTTCTTTGCCACTGTTGCCATGGCTTATCCCATTATGAAAGTAAAACAGTGGAATAATTTAATGTTTGTTCCCATGCTGTTTACTTTAACCCTGCTAAATGCAGTCAGTCACTGGGCTGTAATCAGCGATCAACCTCAGCTTGCAATGCAATCTTTGCATGCTGCAATCATGTTATTCACCTTAATTATTTCAGTTTTAGGTGGTCGAGTTATTCCTGCATTTACAGCTAACACCATGGAAAGTGAGAAAGCCACACCTGTCAAATGGCTAGAAACTACATCAATTATAAGTATTATATTATTGATTGTAATAGCATTTATAGGCTACAACAATATACCTTCGGCTTTATTATTTATCACATCCAGCATTGCAGCACTCACTAATGGCTGGCGTTTTTTACGTTGGGGATTTCAGCACACAGGTTCTGTGCCTTTGTTATGGTCACTGCATCTGGCTTATTCATTTATCCCAATTGGGTTTATTCTGTTAGCACTGCATAGCGCAGGTTTAATGGACAATACCAGTGCTGCTTTACACAGTTTTACCATAGGTTCTATTGGCGGCATGATTTTAGCAATGATATCGCGGGTCACATTGGGGCACACAGGTCGCCCTCTTAAGCCTCACCCTCTGGTGACTGTTGCCTATCTTTTTATTTTTACAGCCACCGTTATTCGAGTCGTTGTATCAGCCTGGCTGCCTGAATTCACTTACTGGGGCATAGCGATTGCCGGTGGTCTCTGGATTCTTGCTTATAGTATTTATCTTTATTTCTATGCACCAATGTTGTTAACAACACGGGCAGATGGTCGCCCCGGATAATAAACCTAAGTCAATTCATTAATGTGCTATTTCAGGTTAGAATCGGCCTCCAACTGAATTTGAGG
>CAZFUY010000061.1:0-18338 GCA_964522445.1 uncultured Thiotrichaceae bacterium
CCAATAAAATACAGCCCCGGTATTTTTTTAGATTGCATTGTTTTAGATGACAGCTCATCAGTATTCACACCACCCATAGTTACTTCTGCTGTTCTATAACCTTCTGTACCTGATGGTTTTATTTTCCAGTGATTAAATTGATAGGCTATTTTAGAAATTTCTTTTTCAGTTAATGATTTCATAACCACTTCAAATCCCCACATCTCACAGAATACTTTAAGCATTTTTTTCGGGAGTTTCTCTGCCAGAATATTTTTTAATTCCATATTGGGATGAGCTAATTTCTTTGCTAATAAAAACTCACTGATATTTAGTTCTGGCAATAGATTAATTTCTATCTCATCACCATTTTTCCAGTATGGTGACATTTGCAATATTACAGGGCCACTTAATCCCCTATGAGTAAAAAGCATTGCGCCTGTTAATAATATATCAGCACATAAAACAGTCGCCTCTACTGAAATACCTGAAAGCTCTGATACTTTATTTAAAATCTCTGGCTGTAGGGTAAAAGGCACTAATGCAGCCTGAACCGGCAATATACCTAAACCAAACTGACGAGCAATATCATAACCAAAACCTGTTGCCCCCAGAGTGGGTATAGATAAACCACCTGTTGCTACAACCAGTGAGTCAGATATAAATTTACCTTTTGATGTATTAATTTCAAAAACATGCGACTTCTTTATTTCTAAAATATCACAGCGTAGTTGTATTTCTACTTTTGCATCACGGCATTCTTTTAATAAGATATTTAAAATATCTTTAGAACTATCTCTACAAAATAACTGTCCCTGTTCTTTTTCACGCCATGAGACTTTATGCTTATCAACAAGCGCAAGAAAATCATAAGGTGAATATCGGCTTAAGGCTGATTTACAGAAATGTGGGTTACTGGAAAAATAATTATCAGCCGATGTGTATAAATTTGTAAAGTTACAAAAACCACCACCCGACATAAGAATCTTTTTGCCGGCTTTATTAGCATGATCAACAATCAGAACTTTTCTACCCCGTTGCGCTGAGGTCATGGCGCACATTAAACCCGCTGCGCCTGCTCCAATAATAATGACATCAAATGACTGATTCAAAACTACAATTCCGCCAGCACGTATTCAGTCATATTAATTGCCTGAGCCAGATAACCAGTTCCAAATAAATTAAGGTGATTAATAATGTGATACAAATTATAAAATGTTTTTCTTAGTTGATAACCATCATCTAGCGGCCAGACTTCATTGTAAGAAGAATAAAAAGTCTGACTGAAACTACCAAACAATTGTGTCATTGCCAGGTCAGCTTCCCTGTCACCGTAATAAAATGCAGGATCATAAATCACTGCCGTTCCATCACTTAAGGCCGATGCATTACCTGTCCATAAATCACCATGCAGCATTGAGGCTTCTGGTTTATAGCTTGCAAATAATTTAGGCAGATCTGCCATTAATTTTTCACCTAAGCTTTGCAATTCACCAGTGTAGCCTTTACTGGCGGCTAAATTCAGCTGATAACCCAGACGATTTTCACGCCAGAAATCAATCCAGTTTTTATGATAGCTGTTAATTTGAGGCGTTGATCCAATAGTATTATTTCTGTGCCAGCCAAATTGTTTGCTGCTGCATTTATGCATAGCCGCAAATTGCCGACCAAATTCTTCCATATTGCTACTGCCATGCAGATCCAGATATTCCAGAACAAGGAAACAATTTTTTCCATCATCACCATAACAAATGGGGCGAGGCACTTTTACTGTCTGAGTTTCTGCCATTTCCAACAAGGCTTCAGCTTCAGCCGCAAACATATCACCATGTGAAATATTATTGGTTTTTACAAAATAGCTGATTTTCCCGTCACTGATTTTATGCACTTCATTAATACAGCCACCACCAATAGATTGCTGTTGACCCGCTTTAAATGGTTTACCTGTAGCCTGTGATATTTGCTGGTTGATTTGATTCCAGAGAGACATTCTAATAGCCGCTTTCAATTATTAACGCCGTGTTAGCATAGCCTAAATTATTTAAGGAAAGAACTGCATGTCACAAAACCAGACTCCTCTTTGCGAAATTATTAACTATCGACAGGTTGAGCAAGTTGTTCATGCTTTTTATGAAAAACTCATTAATCACGCTGAACTTGGTCATTTCTTTAAACAGATTGATGACTTTGATAAGCATAAAAAGCGCATCAGTGATTTCTGGTGGCTAACCATGGGCGGCAAGCTGGATTCACCCCCCAGAATTGACATGATTGGCAAACATTTTCCATTAGGCATTAAACAGGAGAACCTGGAAACCTGGCTGGCCATATTTTCTGAAACACTGGGTGAAGAACTAGACGAAGACATTGCAAAAATATGGATGGATAAGGCGCTTCATATTGGTGCGCACATAAAGCAAATTGTTATTGACCACAAACCCATGGGCATACAGATTAAACCATAAAAACATGCGGGGTGGCTTTAGTTACTCCTAGCAAAATAAACTACTGAATCAGTGACTTATACACAGCAGGAAAATCACCATATAAATAGCTGTATATTTTTTAACCACCTCACACAACGCATCTATAAGTCATTGTTTTTTATATAAATTTATACTGTTTAAAATTTAATCAAATTAACAAAAGTATGTTTTTTCTGCACTCTTTTATATGATTTATAATGTTTATACACAAACTTATCCACAGCTTTTGTGGGTAAGTTAATATTTACTAACATTTATAAGGACTTAGCCAATTATCATAAAAAAATACTTAAGAATATTTGCTAAATCCAAAAAATCACTCGCTAACAAACTGCCTTATATTTGGCAATAGTTTTTACAATTTTTTTTACTTATACACATGCGTACATTACTGAAACATTATATTCATAAAACCCCTACAGCTATAGCCTTTCACACATACCACCGACATAAGTCATTGTTTTATATGTTATTTTTTCAATGGTTGTTTTTTAACCATTTTGTCATAAATAGCCTTCCATTGCCTGCTTGACCCACTTTTCAATGCTTTATCCACAAAGTTATCCACAGCTTTTGTGGAAAAAATTTCCAGCTTAAATAAAGCATTTTCCAGCCTTCACTGGCACAATAGCCGCCATGCCATCTCATGCTATTTTAAAAGTTGCTGTACCTGTCCCATTATTTGGGCTTTTCGACTACAAAATCCCGGAAAATGCCGCTTTTAAAAATATAAAGCCAGGTTGTCGCGTACAGATACCTTTTGGACGAAAATCAGTTATCGGGGTTGTTATTGAAACCTGTGATAAAAGTGAGTTTCCCAATAATAAGCTGAAAGCCATTAAAGCCCTTATTGATGACAAACCCATATTACCCACATCCCTGCTAAAACTACTGAGCTGGTCAGCCCGTTATTACCAGCACCCAATGGGGGATGTTGTCGCTACTGCTTTACCCAAACTGCTACGTGAGGGTCAGCCTGCCATTGCAGAAGGTGAAACTCTCTGGCAACTGAGCGAATCAGGTTCTCAGCAGGATGCAGATAAACTCAAACGCGCACCCAAACAGGCCAGTATATTAAGATTATTGCAACAGGCCAGTGGCTCAATGACGGCTGAACAACTCAATGCTGTTAGTGAGAACTGGCGAACAGCCATGCAGGGTCTGATAAAAAAAGCCTATGTTGAAACCAAAACACGCCCCTGTTTATCCATATCAAATCTGCCAGCAGTTAAACCACCCACTCTAAATGACCAGCAACAGCAGGCAGTTGACGCAGTTAGCAATGAGCTTGGGCATTTTCAGCCCTTTTTACTTCAGGGCATTACCGGCAGTGGCAAAACCGAGGTTTATTTATCGCTGGTTGAAAAAATCATTCAGAAAAAGCAGCAGGTTCTGATCCTGGTGCCCGAAATAAGCCTCACCCCACAATTAACCCAGAGATTTAAACAACGGCTAAATGTTCCCATTGCCGCCATGCACTCAGGCTTAAATGATAAGCAGCGTTTATGTGCCTGGGTTATGGCAGCAGAAAACAAAGCCCCCGTGGTTATAGGCACACGCTCCGCCCTGTTTACACCTATGCCAAAGCTGGGGCTGATTATTATTGATGAGGAACACGATAGCTCTTTAAAACAACAGGATAGTTTTCGCTACCATGCTCGTGATCTGGCACTGGTACGCGCCAGAAACGCCGATATACCCATCTTACTGGGTTCTGCAACACCTTCACTGGAAACATTAAACAACGCCAATAAAGGGCAATATAAACCGCTGTTACTAACCAGACGCGCTTCAGCAGCCAGTCCACCTAAAGTTCATTTACTGGATGTTTGCCGTCAGCCCATGCAGGACAGCCTGTCAAATTTACTACTAAAACAGATCCGTAAACATCTGCAAAAACAGGGGCAGATTCTGCTATTTCTGAATCGCCGTGGTTATGCACCACTGCTCATGTGTCACACCTGTGGCTGGACAACTGAATGCCCTCGCTGTGATGCCCATATGACTCTGCACCACCATAACAAACGATTACAGTGTCATCATTGCGGTCAGGAGCGCCCTGCTCCCACACTGTGCCCGGAGTGTGGTGCTGAGGAGCTGCATATTCCCGGAGCAGGTACAGAAAGAATTGAACACGCCTTAAAGCAGATATTTCCAGACACGGTTATTAGCCGTATTGATCGAGATACAACGCGTCGTAAAGGTTCATTAGATAGCAAACTGGAACAGGCTCGCACCGGCGAAGCACAGATTCTTATTGGTACGCAAATGCTGGCCAAGGGGCATGATTTTCCCAATGTATCGCTGGTTGGCATATTAGACACAGATCAGGGTTTATTTAGCAGTGATTTCCGCGGCACAGAGCACATGGCGCAGCTCATCATACAGGTGTCGGGGCGTGCCGGACGCGCGGAAAAGCCGGGAGAAGTTTATATTCAAACCCACCATCCAGAGCATCCTTTATTACACACCCTGTTAAATGAAGGCTACGAGGGCTTCGCCAGAGCCGCCCTCGAAGAACGTAAAATGGCCAGTTTTCCACCCTATGCTCATCTCGCCGTACTACGCTCAGAGGCCATTAATAAAGATGCTGCAATGCGATTTTTACAGGACGCATTAAATGCGCTTAATAATATTGCAGTAGCCGATGTCGATGGCTTTGGCCCCTTACCCGCCCCTATGGAACGCCGTGCCGGGCGCTATCGAGCGCAGTTAATATTACAGGCCAAACAACGTAATGCCCTGCATGCAGCACTCAGACCATGGGTATTACAGCTTGGTAAGCTGAAATCTGCTAATCGGGTGAGATGGTCGATTGATGTAGACCCGCAGGATATGTATTGACGACAAAAGAACAAAGGCTTTTACTTTTAACTTTAATCCTTCCCCCTTCCCCCTCCAGCATGTAAAATTCGCCCAAATTTAATTGCCCAGGTTTCTTTAATTGAAACACGAAATAAAAACTCTGCTCACTCAGGCGATATCTTCACTTAAAACATCTGAAGTATTGCCTGCTGATATCGAGCCCAATATTCAGATCAGCCGCACCAAAGATCAAAGCCACGGTGACTTTGCCTGCAATATTGCTTTGATGCTGGCTAAACCTGCTGGCAAAAATCCACGCCAGCTGGCACAACAACTGGTTGATGCCCTGCCCGCAAACAGCTCAGTTGAAAAAGTTGAAATTGCCGGCCCTGGTTTTATTAATTTTTTTCTTAGCCAGGACAGCACCCTGTCTGTTATCGACGATATTCTTAAACAAAAAGAAACTTATGGCTTAAGTAATATCGGTGCAGGAAAAAAAGTTCAGGTTGAATTTGTCTCCGCTAATCCAACCGGGCCTTTGCATGTAGGCCATGGTCGCGGCGCAGCTTATGGCGCAACCGTTGCCGACTTACTGACCGCCATCGGTTTTGATGTACACAGTGAATATTATGTCAACGATGCCGGACGACAAATGGATATTCTTGCTACCAGTGTCTGGCTTCGTTACTTGCAACAATGTGATATTGCTGTGCCCTTTCCCTGCAATGCCTATCAGGGTGATTATGTTTTAGACATTGCAAAAAGTTTGATCGCCAAACATGATCGCAATCTTGCTCATCCTGTTGCTGCCGTGATGGATGATATTCCAGCCGATGAACCACAGGGCGGTGATAAAGAAAAACATATCGATGCTTTAATACTGCGCTGCAAAACATTATTAGGCGAGCAAACCTACACACAGGTTTTTGATGAAGGCCTGAACAGCATACTGGATGACATTCGTGAAGACCTAAAAGGTTTTGGCGTAGTTTATGATGAATGGTATTCAGAGCGCAGCCTGTCAAAACGTGGCTTAATAAAACAGGCTATTGACCGTTTACAGAAAGCAAATTACATTTACGAAAAAAACGGTGCGCTGTGGTTTAAGTCAACAGAGTTTGGCGACGAAAAAGATCGCGTCGTTGTTCGAGACAATGGACAGAGCACCTATTTTGCATCCGACATTGCCTATCACATGGATAAACTGGAACGCGGTTTTGATCGCGTTATCGATGTGTGGGGCGCAGACCATCACGGTTACATACCTCGTGTAAGAGCGGCATTAAAAGCACTGGGTGATGATGCAGATAAATTAGATGTACTGTTAGTACAATTTGCTGTGCTTTATCGTAATGGCGAAAAAGTACAGATGTCTACGCGCTCAGGATCATTTGTTACCTTACGCGAATTACGTGAAGAAGTAGGCGCAGACGCGGCGCGTTTTTTCTATGTTATGCGCAAATGCGAACAACATATGGACTTTGATCTGGATTTAGCCAAATCACAAAGCAGCGATAATCCTGTGTATTACATTCAATATGCTCACGCACGTATTTGCAGTGTGCTTCGCCAGTTAAACGAACAAAACTTACAACATGATATTGAATCAGGTTTTCAAAATCTAAATAAATTATCAGAAAGCCATGAAACCAGCCTGCTTAATAAATTGTCCAAGTATCCAGAAGTTGTAGAAAAATCAGCCTTGAATGAAGAGCCTCATCAACTGGCACACTTCTTACGTGAACTGGCAAACGATCTGCACACTTATTATAACGCACACAAATTTATTATTGATGATGCAGCTTTAAGAAACGCAAGATTAAATTTGATAACTGCAACACAGCATGTTCTAAAAAACGGGCTTAAACTACTCGGCGTTAGTGCTCCAGAGAAAATGTAATGCCAGCGGCGGGAAAAGATTACAAAGGACGCCGATCATCTATGTCCAAAAAAGAACAACCATTACCCGGCTATCTCTGGCTGCTTGCAGGTCTGGCCATTGGCTTATTTGTTGCATTTATTATTTATCTTCAGAAACAGCCTGCAGAGGAAATAACTTTTACAGAAGCAGTTGTTCAGGAACTCGAAAAAGTAAAAAAGAGTATTCCAAAAAATAAAAAAACTGAAACCAGAAAAGAAACATCTAAAGAACCAAAATTTGATTTTTACACAATACTGCCTGAGCTAGAAGTATTTATTCCTGAATCTGAAATACGCCCTGAAGAAAAAAATACGACCACAGGAAAATCAAAATCAACAACAGTAAAAACAGGGAAAAAATATTTATTACAGGCCGGTTCATTCCGCAGCCATGAAGATGCAGACCAGCTAAAAGCCAATCTGGCACTATTAGGTGTTCAGTCATCTATTCAGAGCGTTAGCATAAAGAACGAGTCATGGCACAGAGTACGCATTGGACCTTTTAATAATACCAACCAGTTACACGAAACATTGAATACGTTAAAAAATAATAAAATCCATGCCATGACCATGGAACTAAAAAACTAACCACAGAAAAATACTGGTTAAAAATTTATACGGAGTAGTAAATGTCTGAGCTATTTAATGACAAGTGGATGAAAAAATACCAGCAGGAATGGAATAAAGACCCTGAACTTTCAGACGCACTAAAAAAAATAAGCTTTAACTCCATAATTGGTTATGGCTTTCCTGATGAAAATAAACCTCGCGGTTATATCCATATAGAAAACGGCCAGATTATTAATGCCGGTTTATATAATGACCAAAAGCTCAACTGGGATCTCCGCGCAAAAGAGAACCACTGGAATGAGTGGCTCAATCGGGAAGTAGGCACTACCAGTGTTAGCCTGGCCTATATAACAGGTAAACTTAAGTTTGTTGAGGGCGACTATAAAAATATGTTCAGAGATCCCGGCACAAGCAGACCATTCGTTAAAAGCTTTTCTGCTATGGGTAGAGTTTAAAAAAGGCATTCAATTCTACATAGCTGCTTATTGATATAGCCCTTTACGCCTTATGCTTTAGCCTTTATCCTTTCAGCATGCACAAGAATCTTGAAGAATACCTGCCTTTTCTAATAGAAGAACTGTCATCCAGTGAATCTCACAGTTCCATTGATGATCGCTGGAAATCAGTTCTGGAAAAGTTTTTTTCTCAGGCCAGTCTTGAGTTAATAAAAGAAAATATTGAGTCATGTCAGCTTAATGATAATGGCACGATACTTCAGGTACCCGCTATTACTCAGGCTCAATGCTACAGGCTCAGCGCAAAAAATTCTCAACAACTGTTTACTAAAAATGACGAGAAACTGGCCAATGCTTTAGTTAAATTAACACACCAGTTTGTAAGCATTCAGGAAGCCATTGAGCAGGGGGCATCCACTGAACGACAACGCATTGCTCGAGACCTGCACGATGATGTAGCCGCCCGAATGCTGACACTTATTCATCAGGCTAAAGATCAGAAATCTATTGATTTAGCTCGCAGTATTCTCAAATCATTAAGAAATGCTATTTATACACTTGACAACAAATCTACAACTACGATACTTGATGCGTTGACCGATATTCGTGCTGAAATTCAGGAGCGTTTAAATACCATTGGAATGCAACTTTTCTGGGAGCAGCCAAACGAAGTAAATGATCTGATTTTTACACCAAGACAACATATTAATTTACATCGAATTCTGCACGAAATAACAACCAATGTGATTAGACATGCTGGGGCAAATTTTATAAGCATTGATATTAAATTGCTGGATAATGATTTCCATGTTTGCGCCAATGATAATGGCTCTGGTTTTAATCTGGAAGAATGTATTCCTGGCAAAGGCATTAATAATATAGAAACCCGGGTAAAAGAACTAAATGGACAGGTTTCCTGGCAAACAATAAAAACTGAAGCAGGTGAAAATACAGGCTGTAGTGTTGATATCAGCTTTCCTGTTTCCATCAATAAGGTAGCATAACAATGCAATCTGTACTGGTACTTGAAGATCACCCCGAAACACGTGAATGGCTTACTGATATTATCCAGCAGGCATTTAAGCAGGTTAATATTTCTGAAGCATCCAGTCTGGCTCAGGCTCGAAAACAGCTAAACGACAGGACATTTGATCTGGCACTTATTGACCTTAATCTACCCGATGGCAATGGCGTTGAGATTATTCGTGAAATTAACACTCACTCACCTGACACCTACTGTGTAGTAGCCACAATTTTTGATGACGATGACTGCTTATTTCCTGCACTTGAAGCTGGCGCACAGGGTTATTTACTAAAAGAACAGACCACTGAAGAATTTATTCAAAACCTGCAGGGCATTATTAAAGGTGAACCCCCTATTTCTCCCACCATCGCTCGAAAAATGATTCAGCATTTTCACAGCGAACCCACTCAGTCGGACAAACCTGATTTATCTAAACGAGAAAAAGAAATCCTTAGCGCCATAGCTAAAGGCTTAAGCCGCAATGAGGCTGCTGAAATTTTAGGCATTACCTCTAATACTGTAGCCAGTCATCTAAAAAGTATTTATGGGAAGCTGAATGTATCGAATCGCGCGCAGGCAACACTGGAAGCTTTGCGACTGGGGCTAGTCAGAGCCTGAAGTAAGGAATACTCTGATCAAGTTTAATTAACTTTAGTAAAATTTATGCTTGGCAATTTTATATAGCTTAAGCTTACGCTTTGCACCAAATACCTTAATGCCTCTTATGATTTGTGCATTACCATGACAAAAGGGCTCTAGCGCCTTGTTTTCCAGCAGCATATTCCCTTCCATATAAATACTCACTTTGGCGGAAAGCTTATTGCCACATTTACCAAAATAATTAGTATTAAATAGCTTGGGCTGCAAAATTACTTTATAGGAAACGCCGCTTAACTCACAAATCAATTCCACCGATTTCCTCTGTCGAACCAGTCGCCTCTCACCCTTGTCTTCCATTTCAACCCAGTCCCAGGGACTATAAATACCATCGGCTTCTGAGAATTTAAATTTTCTCCCAGCTTCTCCCCACCTGACTTCATTTTTTATTTTCAGCACATCAGCTTTCTTATCACAGGTATAAGTAATAATGGGGTAAACCTGATCCGCAAATACCGTAGGCAAATACAGTAACAGGAAGGCAAATAGTGTATGAAAAATAAAATGCTGCATAGCAGCTAACAATCCTTTAAATTCTTAATTAACCTGATAAATACAGCTTAAGCATCTATTTTATACGAAAAAAACATTTATTTATTCTTCTTTATATTTATAACCAGAAATATTAATTTTATAACCCAAAGTCAGTCAGTTGTCTTCACTCAAACGAATGACTTGCATCCTGTACAAACCTCACCATAATACGCCTCAAATATAAATTAATTAGTTATGAAGCAAGCATCTATTAAAAAATTTTATCAACAACTCGATCAGTGCATGTTACCTGATCGCCATAATCTTTATCGACGGATAAAGAATCTGACCCGTCAAAATAAAATAGATGAACACAAGCTGCAAAAACTCACTGAAAATATTGCTCAGTCTATTAATAAAGCCAAACAGCGAAAACAGCTTATCCCTGCCATTTCCTACCCTGACAACTTACCCGTTAGCCAGAAAAAAGAGCTTCTTCTAAAAACCATACAGGAAAATCAGGTCACCATCCTTTGCGGTGAAACAGGATCAGGAAAAACCACACAATTACCCAAGATATGTTTACAGGCAGGTCTGGGTATTCGCGGGCTTATTGGCCACACTCAGCCTCGACGACTTGCAGCTCGTTCAGTGGCCAGCCGTATTGCTGAAGAACTAAAAATTGAACTGGGTCAGGCCGTTGGTTATAAAGTTCGCTTCAGTGATAAATTAAGCGATAAAACTTACATAAAATTAATGACTGATGGTATTTTACTTGCTGAAATTCACCATGATCCTTACCTGAGCCAATACGACTGCATTATTATTGATGAAGCTCATGAACGCAGTTTGAATATTGATTTTATTTTAGGCTACCTTAAGCAGCTATTAGCCAAACGCCGTGATCTTAAAATTATTATTACATCAGCAACCATTGACCCTCAGCGTTTTGCAAAACATTTTAATAATGCCCCTGTTATTGAAGTCTCTGGCCGCACCTATCCCGTTGAAACTCTTTATCACCCATTACAGAATGAAGATAACAATGAGCAACAAAAAGATTTACAACAGGCGATAGCTGATGCTGTTAATTTTTTATCCACAAAAGATCGCAGTGATATTCTGGTCTTTCTAAGTGGTGAAAGAGACATTCGAGAAACCGCTGATTACTTAAAAAAACAGCAACTTCAGAATACTGAAATTTTACCTTTACTGGCTCGATTATCTGCCAGTGAACAAAATAAAATTTTCCACACATCTGGTAAACGCCGCATTATTCTTTCTACCAATGTTGCCGAAACTTCGCTTACTGTTCCCGGTATTAAATATGTTATTGATTCTGGTGTTGCTCGTATTTCCAGATATTCCTGGCGCAGCAAAATACAACGACTGCCTATAGAGAAAATATCACAGGCCTCAGCCAATCAACGGAAAGGTCGTTGTGGACGAATATCTGAAGGCATATGTATTCGACTTTATTCCGAGGATGATTTTAATCTCCGTGATGAATTTACCGCACCTGAAATTCAGCGAACAAATTTAGCTGCCGTTATCTTACAAATGGAAAATATGCAACTGGGGCATGTTGAAGATTTTCCCTTTGTTGAACCACCTGATGGACGACTCATTCGTGACGGTTACAAGCTATTACATGAATTAGGCGCAATTAATAAAAAAAATAAAATAACCGCCATAGGAAAAAAACTGGCTCACTTGCCAATAGACCCAAAACTGGGGCGCATGCTATTAGAAGCCGAACAGGAATCTGCTTTAAATGAAACACTGGTCATTGTTGCAGCACTTGCCACTCAAGACCCAAAAGAAAGACCCATGGATAAACAGCAGGCAGCCGATGAAGCACATAAACAATTTAAAGACGATAGCTCTGACTTTATAAGTTTTTTAAACCTGTGGAACAGCTTTCACAAACAGCAACAAAATCTTTCAGGGAATAAGCTAAGAAAATGGTGTAAAGAAAACTTCATTTCGTGGATGCGCATGCGCGAATGGAAAGACACTCATTTTCAAATTAAAAACATGCTGAAAGATTTGAAATTAAAATTCAATAATAATGAGGCAGATTATACATCCATACACCGTTCATTACTTACTGGCTTGCTGGGCAATCTGGGGCTTAAGTCTGAAGACAGAGAATACACCGGCGCACGCAATGGTAAGTTTGTAATTTTCCCTGGCTCTGCTCTCTTTAAAAAAAAACCAAAATGGATAATGAGTGCAGCGATTGTAGAAACAGGCCGCGTATATGCTCGCACCGTTTCAAAAATAGAACCATTATGGATAGAAGACAAAGCCAGACATTTATTTAAACGCAACTACAGCCAGCCTCACTGGGAAAAGCGAAACGCTCAGGTTAGCGCTTTTGAACAAACAACCCTGTATGGATTAATTATAAATCCTAAGCGAAAAATAAATTATGGCCCCATAAATAGCGTAGAAGCCAGGGAAATATTTATTCGTTCTGCTTTAGTTCAGGGAGACTTTAATTGTAACTTCGACTTTTTTATTCACAACCAGAAACTTATTAAAGAACTTGAAAATCTGGAAGCAAAATCAAGACGACAGGATATTATTATTGATGATGAAATAATATTTCAATTCTATGAGCAGATAATCCCTGAAAATATTTACAGTGGGCCACAGTTTAATAAATGGCAGAAACAATGCAGTAAAGAAATTATTAATAAATTATTCCTCACTAAAGAATATTTAATGCAGCACAATGCAGAACATATTACCGATGAGCAGTTCCCTGACCACATTGAAATAAACGGCTCTTACTACCCACTGGAATACCATTTTGATCCTGGGCACAATTGTGATGGCATTACGGTTATTACACCTGCCGCAGGTTTAAATGCATTAAATCCACAAATATGCGAATGGCTAGTACCCGGCATGCTACATGAGAAAATGATTGCTTTAATTCGCTCTTTACCCAAACAGCTTAGAAAGAATTTTGTTCCTGCCCCTAATTTTGCTGACACCTGTTTACAGGCTCTTGAGGCGGACAACATATCTTTAAGCACAGCTATGTCCAATCACTTAAGAAAAATAACAGGAACTGAAATTCCTTATGATGCCTGGCGACCTGAATTATTAGACTCACACCTGTTTATGAATTTTCGCATTATAGATAACAAAGGAAAAACCATTAAAGAACATCGTAACCTGCAATATTTAAAAGACACTCTAAATGATATACCTACTGATGTTCTGGCAGAAAAAACCACCTATAATTTTGAAAAAGAAAATGTCAAAGCCGATATTCTGGACAATCTTCCAGAAACCATTGATATTGATTTACATGGTGTAAAAATAAAAGGCTTTCCTGCTCTAGTTAAAGAGGGTAAAAATGTTGCTCTGCGTATTTTAGATTCAAAAAACAAAGCCATACAGGAACATAAAACAGGACTAAGACAATTATTTATAAATGCGTTACCTGAACAAATAAAATATTTAAAAAATAACCTGCCACAAATACACAAACTTTGCATGCTTTATACCAGTATAGGAAAATGTGACGATTTAAAAAATGATTTACTCGCTGCAATTATTGATGAAGTATTTACTCAATATAAAATTAATAGCCATGCAGATTTTAATGCTGTTTTAAGCAAGGGAAAAGCCGAACTACATAATACAACCAATAGCTGGTGCAACTTATTATTAGATATTTTATCTATTCATCAACAACTTAGAAAATCTTTAAAGAATCCTCCACTTACATGGCTGGATGCAGTTACAGATATTCAGGATCAACTGAATCATTTACTGCAACCTGGTTTTATACTCAGCACTGAAAAAGACAATTTACAACAATATCCCCGTTACCTTAGCGCCATACAGAAACGCCTGCAAAAAATTCAGGATAATCCTGATCGAGACAGAAAAAGCCGATTGCAAATTGCGTCTTTATGGCAGGACTATCAAAAACGAGAAACAGCGCTGGCAAAACAACACGCCACATCTAAACAACTTCAACATTATCGTTGGATGCTGGAAGAATATCGGGTATCTTTATTTGCTCAGGAGTTAAAAACAAGGTTTCCAATTTCTGAAAAACGACTTAAAATATACTGGAACGATATTTCTGACACATGAAAAATTTATTCAAAAAATACACCTTATTTCTATTGCTACTTTTACCATTAGCAAGTCAGGCTATTGACGGTGAAAAACTCTACACTGAAAACTGCGCCATCTGCCATGGCAGCGAAGGCATGGGTGGTGTTGGCATACCACTGGCTTTACCCGCCTTTCTCGAACAAACCCCCGATGAATACCTGATTCGCACTATTCTCTTTGGCCGACCAGGGCGTATTATGCCCGCCTTTACTAATTTGTCTCATGCACAGGCAAAAGCCATTGCGCATTTTATACGGCGCTGGTATCCATCAAAACCGCCAAAATGGGACAGCACACCGGTTAAAGGCAATAAGGAAAATGGATTAATTTTATTTGATAAACATTGTGCAAGCTGCCATGGCAAAGGCGCAACAGGCGGCAAAGGTACAGGGGTGATGTTTTCCAGACCCAGAGACCTGCCCATTACAGCCCCTGCATTAAATAATCCGGGCTTTTTAAACTCAGCCTCAGACAAAATGATAAAAAATATCATTATTAATGGTCGATCCAGTACGCCCATGCAAAAAGCCAAAGATCATGACCTGTCAGAAAATAATGTTAATGATATAGTCAGTTATATTCGCAGCCTGCAAACACCCCTACATTCCATAGCCAAAAAAATAGCTGAAGAACCCGCCGCACTAATATATGACTCCAGCTATAGCTTTGAAGAAACAGTCCAAAATGTAAAAAATGCAGCCGTGGGCATGAATTTTAAGCTGATCAGGGATCAGGCATTGGACAGCGGCCTGGTTGCCAAGGACAAAGAAACCAAAAAACAGACCATGGTTTATTTCTGCAATTTCAAGTTTCTTTATGATGCATTAGCCATTGACCCCCGTGTTGGCATGTTCTTGCCCTGCCGAGTGACCGTGGTTGAAAACAAAGGAAAAGTACAGGTAATGAGCATCAATCCCTTGCGATTAAGCCACCTGTTTAATAACAACGAACTGGATAATGCCTGCACAGAAATGCACGATTTATATATTTCTATACTTGAGGAAGCAACATTGTGAAACGCTACCTCAAACTTGTAATTGCAATATGTGGTTTACTTGGCTTCTCAATAGCCAATGCAGTTATAACAGATGAATTAATGATGATTCGCTCCGATCAGGCTTTTCCAGAAACCATGTCAGCACTACAGGAAGGCATTAAAAATCAGGGCTACACCCTTTCACGCGTACAACGAGTCGATATCGGACTCACATCAATGGGCTTCAAAACAGATAAATATCGCGTGGTATTTTTTGGCAAAACCGATGAAATCCACCATTTAAGCAAAACACACCCCAGCCTGATACCCTACCTGCCACTAAAAATTGCTATTTTTGCCGAAGGCGATGAAACCCTGCTGGTTTGCTCAAACCCTATGTCATTTATCGAGCTTTACCCAGAACCTGAATTAACAAAAATTTTTAAGCAGTGGCGAAAAGATATAGAAAAAATACTCAATCACGTGCAATTTTCTTATTGAACGCTATTATCTTAAAGAGCCAACAATAAAAACAGTGAAGTCGAATAATATGCCTAACAGTGATAACCGCAAACATCTTCGAATTGGCCTTGTCGTTGATATTGAACTTACCTTGCCAGAAAAAGGCCAGGTTATCGTTCGCACCAAAAATATTAGTGATGGCGGTCTTTTTCTAATTCTGGATGATATTGAAATGCCCCCTATTGGAACCGAAGTACAGGTCAGGCTTCAAAATCAGCTAGGCGATGGCGACAAGCCCCCCATTAATCGAGCCATGGTGGTACGTAGTGACCCCGATGGAGTCGGCCTGGAATTTTTAGAATAGTTTTTACTTTTTATTTTCCTGTAAAAAATTTTATAAAATATCCAGCGGACTATTTACAGATACGCCCGGTTTATTTAATACATGCGTGTAAATCATTGTAGTAGAAACATCTGCATGCCCCAATAATTCCTGCACGGTACGAATATCATATCCCGCCTCTAATAAATGAGTCGCAAAAGAATGACGCAAGACATGACTGCTAACACGTTTATGAATTCCCGCATTATCTGCCGCACGTTTAATTGATTTCTGAATATTACTTTCATGAAAATGGTGTCGTCTGACAACACCCGAACGAGGATCAACCGACAACTTACTGGCAAAAAATAAAAATTGCCAACGTAATTCAATTGATGCATTAGGATATTTTCTCGCCAGAGCCTCCGGCAAATATACCTCACCATACCCTGCTTTAATATCCTCTATATGCTGTTTCTTAACTGCATTAATTTGGCACTGAATAACCTCTATCAATTTCTCTGGCAAAGGAACAACCCGGTCTTTTTTCCCCTTACCATTTCTAACCATGATTTGCTTATAATAAAAATCAATATCCTGAACCCGTAAACGAAGGCACTCCATTAGGCGAATACCACAGCCATACATAAGGCCAGCCATCATCCGATGTTTATCATTCTGCATATTTAAAAACAATAACTTTACTTCACTGGAAGATAAAACAACCGGCAACTTCTTTGGCTTTTTTGCCCGCACAAAATCATTCATATCCTCCATCGAACGCAAAAAAACAGTCTTGTAAAAAAACACCAATGCATTCAATGCCTGCCCCTGCGTGCTGGCAGAAACATTACGCCTGACCACAAGATACTCAAGATAACGAACAATATCCGCAGAAAAAAGATCTTCTGGAGATCGTTTTTTATTAAAAACAATAAAGCGAACCACCCAGGAAACATACGCCTGCTCCGTGCGAATAGAATATTGACGAGAACGAATCTCAGTAATCAAACGACTAAAATACTTTTTATATAAATCCGTAATCTCAGAAAATAAAACACTTTTCTGAGAATCAGACTCATAACCTGAAAAAGAATAACTCGGCTCTAACTTGGGAACAGGCGCTTTAGGTAAAGTATCAGAAAATTTAAGATACTTCCGCCAGGGAAAGCTAAACGCCCACTCTGCTTTTACAAGATCTTTAAATAGAATACGCAATGCATAAACCAGCTGCCTAAATTGCCAGTCCTTTAAATAACCCTTTCCACCTATCTCAGACAGATAATAGCCAACATCATCCGCACTATGTCGAGAAAGCCGAAGGTGTTTATTCGCATTAATATAATCTTCTGCATACTTAACATACCACTTAACAGCAGCATCTTTAGCGCCATAAAGCATTGTTTTTTCGATATATTTATCCCAGAAACGGAAAACAGACTCATCCATAACCAAACATCCAATGTTTAAAATCCAGTATAAAAGAATATAGGTGTATGCTAGATTAATCAATAATTAATAAAAAAACGCTATATAGAACACAGCCTATCTCAGATTTCCTGTATTCTTTCTAGTTAACTGTTAGGGCTCCAAAAGATTAGATCAAAACCATATAAAATCGGCTGAGGTCAGGGCTCAATATAAATATATTAAACACTCTTAAAACCACTTCACAATTCTAGTTTTATACACAAAATAAAATGCAGTATCAGGAATAAAAATATTTAAAAAAGGTAGGGTTCGATATGAATCAGACAAATACTTTAAAAACCATATCACTACCCTGCTTCTTACATGCAGAAAATTAAAGCAATTGAAAAGAACAATTAGAAACAAAAGAGAAAGCAATAATACAACACAAGCAGTCTGTAGCATCTAAAAAACAAAGAAAACAGCAGCACTAGCCTCAGACGTTTTACAGCCACTACTCCGTACAGCCCTGCCCTAACAAGACGCTTAAATGGACAAAAACCCTTAACTTCTATGGTCTTTTTTGGTTATACTACTGAACTCTACAATTTTAATCAGCATGCTGGGTTTGTGCCAGTTAGCTGGGCGTTAG
>CAZFUY010000062.1:0-18161 GCA_964522445.1 uncultured Thiotrichaceae bacterium
TAGTTATCTTTAGAAAGTTCAGAAAACAACTTCTGATAAATCTGTTTTCCAAGTTCTTCAGTAAGCTGCTTCTCAATCGAAGGTAATACTTCTTTTACTGCATTACTAATAAGCAAATCAACAGTATCTTTTAATTCAATTTCTTTAATTCTAAAATCATTGGCTGTTGCTGTTGCAGTGATTTTTTCAGGCTCTTCATTTGTTTTATTTATATCGGCTATGCTTTCAGCGATTTTATCAATGTCTTCTACATCAGTAATATCTTCAGAGATTTTATCTATGTCTTTTATATCAGCAATATCTTTAGAATTTTCATCTTCAGTAATATATTTATCAAATGTATTTTCTAATGGTATTTCTTCTATTTCCTGTATCAAATCATCATCAGTTACCTGAATCTCTTCCTGAAATTCATCACTGTTATTAGTATCCAGTTCTTTGTCATCATCAAAATAACTGGCATCAAAATGATTTTCCATAGATGCATCACCCGGTTGAATAATGTGGGTGAGTATAGGAATGTCTTTATCGTGTTCCTGTGTTTCCATAATTAATTACTTTATTTCATGGTGCTGTAATTCAAAACCAGAATCTTTGTAAAATTTATAGTGTTGCCGCCCTATTTGTTTGCGAGCGGGTTCCTGATTAAGAATTTCTGCAATTTGTTCAAACTGATTATTTTCAGCAATGGTTGATGAGATATTAATTAGTAACTGAAAGTCATCGGTTGCTTCAGCTTCATGGCTAATTAAAATAGCCTGCTCTTCACTGTTCATTGTGCCTGAAACAGCATGAGGTAGAAAATTATCTTTTTTAAATAACCAGAGCAGGTCATCTATCATTCGGCTTTCATCAGCGTTATCTGTTTTGATTAAAATTCGATTCCCCTGTTGATAGGCTTTTTCTGCCAGCCGGCAGGCAAAATTCTGCAGTTCTTTTTGATTTTCATCAGGCAGGATATAAAAGTCTACTCTGGGCATTTTTATTGCTTTATTCCCATGTCTTCCATTCGGTCAAAAATGTATTGCATTAATAAAGGTACGGGTCGTCCCGTAGCGCCTTTGTGTTTACCTGACTTCCAGGCAACGCCTGCAATATCAAGATGAGCCCAGTGATATTTTTTAGTAAAACGAGAAAGGAAACAGGCTGCAGTAATAGTGCCGGCTTCCTTGCCGCCAATGTTTGCTATATCTGCAAAGTTGCTATCCAGTTGTTGCTGATAATCTTCCCAGAGTGGCAGCTCCCAGCAACGATCGCCCGATGTGTTGCCAGCATTTAATAAGTCATTAATTAATGGGTTATGATTGCCCAGTAAACCTGCTGGGTGTCCGCCGAGTGCCACAATACATGCGCCGGTTAGTGTAGCGACATCAATAACAGTATCGGGATCAAATTTTTGTGCGTAAGTTAATGCATCGCATAAAATTAATCGGCCTTCTGCATCTGTGTTTAGAATTTCAATAGTTGTGCCAGACATGCTGGTAACAATATCCCCCGGTTTTGTTGCCAAACCATCGGGTAAGTTTTCAGTTGCAGGAACAATAGCAACGACATTAATGGGTAATTGCAAATCAGCACAGGCGCTAATAGTGCCAATAACGCTGGCAGCACCACACATATCGTATTTCATTTCATCCATGGCAGCCCCTGGTTTTAAGCTAATACCACCGGAGTCAAAGGTGACACCTTTACCCACGAACACAAATGGTTTCATGGATTTATTTGCGCCTTTGTATTCCATGGTAATTAGTTTTGCGGGCTGGCGGCTACCACGGCTAACAGATAAAAATGCACCCATGCCCTGCTTTTCTATATCGGCTTCTTCAAGAATATGGGTCGTAAAGTTGCGATGGGTTTTTTGTAAAGCATTTGCCTGTTCGGCTAAATAAGTGGGTGTACATATATTGGCTGGTAAATTAGCCAGATCTTTGGCCAATGTTGTGCCAGATGCTATCGCCATACCATTGCGTACCGCTTGTTCTCCTTCAGGTAATTCGCGGCGGCTGGGTACGCCAAATACAACGCGACGTAAAGGACGGCGAGAGCCTTCTTTTTTAGTTTTTAACTGATCAAAGTGATAAAGTGCATTTTCTGTAGCCTGTATTGCGTGGCTTACTTTCCATGCTGAATCACAGTTTTTTACATTTAATTCTGTAATGCAGGAAAAAACTTCAGTAGCCCCGCGATCATCCAGAAAAGTAGCCACAATATTATTGGCTTTATGAAATGCATTGGTGTTGAAATGTTTTTCGCGACCACAACCAATTAATAAAATTCTATCACATAATGTATTGGGTACATTGTGCAATAGCAGTGTCTGCCCCAGTTTGCCTTCACATTCACCTCGGCGAATCAGGTTGGCGATATAACCACCGCTGGCATCATCCAGAAGTTGTGCAGAATGAGATAATTTTCGTGAATCAAAAACGCCGACGGCTACGCAAGAGGTGCGTTGTTTCTCGGGGCTACCGCTTTTTACAGAGAATTCCATATTGGCTCCAATATTGGGATATCATTTGGTAACTACTGTTTTTATTACTCTTGTGGAGTAGTTACATTATTTAAGAGTTATGTCTGCTGTGAATTTTATTATAAAGGTGGGTAGAATAGACAGCCTGACATGAAAAAAATTGCTTAAATCAGCGTAAAATATGTATTTTCGTGACAAATAACTAAAATAATCAAGGTTCGAGCCTTAACTGACCCGTTGAAAATAGAATGCTTAAGCGTTATCTCAGTATTATAGATCGTTATATTTCCAAAGAACTATTGTTTACCTGGTTGGCAACAACTCTGGTTTTAATGCTAATTTTACTTAGTAGTGCGCTGGCAAGCTTATTGGGAAAATCGGCTGATGGTGTTTTACCTAGTGATGCAATATTGCCGTTATTGGCAATTACGGCTGCAAGGTATTTTATTTTATTAATTCCCCTGAGCCTTTATCTAAGTGTTCTGCTTACGTTTAGTCGTTTATATAAAGACAATGAAATGTCCGCTCTGGGTGCCTGTGGTATCGGCATGTGGCGCTTGTACAAACCCCTGTTGATTATAGTTATTCCCATATCTTTATTTATTTTATCAATGACGCTTTATGTTATGCCGTGGATATTCCAGCAGGGACAAATTATTAAATCTGATATAGAAAGTCGATCTGAATTAACGGGGTTGATTGCTGGGCGTTTTAATCAGTCTCATGATGGTGATGCCATTATGTTTCTAGAGCGTCAGTCCAGTGATGGAAAAAATATGGAAAATGTTTTTTTACATCAGAATATGAAAAATACATCAAATATTGAAACGGCTTCACTGGCCAGACGTTACAAAGATGAAAAAGGGCGTAAGTTTATTTTATTTATAAACGGCCAGCATTATGAAGGTAAGCCTGGGCAGGCAGATTACCAGATTACAGAATATGAAAAGCATGGAATGTATGTACCCGATTCTGAATCAAACTATCAAATAACCCAGAGGAATGCGTTATTAACAGCTGATTTATGGAATTCAGATTCTGCTGTATATAAAGCTGAACTTCAGTGGCGTATATCTGTTCCTCTGGCAACATTATTGCTGGCTATTCTAGCTTTACCGCTTAGCTATACCACGCCCCGAAAAGGGCGTTATTCAAAACTGGCTTTAGCTATTCTTGTTTATTTTGTTTATTCTAATTTACTGGGTGTTGGTCAAACCTGGGTAGAGCAGCAAAAAGTTCCCGGCTGGCTGGGCATGTGGTGGGTTCATATTTTTGGACTTATATTAATAATTTACTGGTTGCTCAAACGTAATGGTGGTATTCGAGGTTTATTTATTCGGTTTAAAGAGACAAAAGCGATATGACTATTATTGATCGCTATATAGCAAGAAACATTATTATGGGCACTCTAATGGCGTTATTTGTGTTGAGTGGTCTACTGGCTTTTGTTGATTTTGTATCAGAGCTGAGCAAGGTGGGGCGAGGGCAGTATGGCCTTGTTGATGCAATTTATTATGTTGTATTAAGTCTACCTAAACGTATTTATGAAATATTTCCCACATCTGTTTTATTGGGTAGTTTATTAAGTCTTGGTGCTCTGGCAGGCAATAGTGAGTTAACGGTTATGCGAGCATCGGGCGTGTCGATTATGCGCATTATGCGCTCTGTATTACAGGCAGGTCTTATTTTAGTTTTGTTTGTTGCGTTAGTGGGTGAAGTTTTAGTGCCGTCCAGTGAGCGAAAAGCACAGGCAATTAAAGCAGCTGGTTTGCAGCAAAATCTTTCTCTGGGTGGACAACACGGTTTCTGGTTAAGAGATGGAATGCGCTATATGCATGTAGGGCAGGTGTACCCTGATTTATATTTAGAGAATCTGAAAATTTATGAATTAGATGAGAATAAAAAATTAAAACGCACAACGCATGCTAATTCGGCTCAATTTATTAATAACACATGGAAACTAAGAGACATTCAACGAAGTAGTATTACACCTGCGGGGGTAGTAAGTGATTCGCTTGCAATACTTGAATGGCCAGGTTTGCTAAATCCTGATTTATTTAATGTGCTTAGTATCCTGCCCGGTAATATGTCTGCAATAGACCTGTATCATTACAGTAATTATTTACAGGATAATAAACTGGATGCCAGTCAGTATCGTTTAGCATTCTGGATAAAAGTTATCACGCCCTTAACCAGTCTGGTTATGTTATTAATTGCATTGCCATTTGTTTTTGGTTCACAACGTAGTGGTGGTTCTGGTAATAGAGTTTTAGTTGGTCTGTTATTAGGTATTGGATTTTTTATGTTAAATCGCACCATGAATCATTTGGGGCAGGTTTATGGTATTCATCCTTTGCTGAGTGCGACATTACCTGTAGTGTTAGTTGCAATTGCAGGCATGATGGCAATTAGACGGGTTCATTGAAAAAAATCACTAATTGTTAGTCGCGCGGTGATTTAATATAACTTGCTTTGTCATCCCGAGCGCAGCCGAGGGATCTTACTGCCCGGCTAATAAGATCTCTCGGCTGCGCTCGGGATGACAAACAGAAAGAATAAGCCCCGCTCTTTGAAGACCTGAGACCTACAATTTTTTAGGCAGTTGTATAAGTTTTGTCGCTGACAATATGTCATGCCAGGTTCTTTTTTTCTTATCAAATAATGACCATATAAATCCCATACTCGCTATTAGCCAGGAAACAATGGCGACTAAAAAACGAATTGCAGCCTGTTTCCAGCTAATATTTTCATTATCTATTGTTGTTAATTGAATTTTCCATGTTTTCATTCCCAAAGTTTGACCACCGTGAACCCAGAACCAGCCAAAAAACAAATAACTGGCACATAGTAGAGCACTGAGAATAATTAACTGAGATGTAAAATAAAAAGGATGTTCTTCTGTAATTGCATTGCCGTTATTTAAGGCAAAAGTCATGATTCCTGCTACCAGCACACCTATAGCAAAAAGTAATGCGGTTAATAATAAAAGGTCATAAGCAATAGCAAATAATCTTTTGACTAATGTCACAGGGGGGTATTTTGAAATGCTCTCGTTCATTTGGGCTAGATATCTGCCATAAGATTATAAAGTGTAAAGTTTATCTTAAAGCATAATGTGCTGCATCTTTCGTAAGAGTTATTAATAATAATGTGAGGCGGTTCAGGAGGATTTCTTGTTTTCAGCCTTATTTGATCTAGACTCATTAACAATATCAGCTAAATACCATATTACTGGAGGTTTTATGTTTAAACAAAGTCTTATCTCAGCAGGTTTATTATGTGCCGTAGCAACAACTGCATCAGCTGCTCCTTACGGTTTTTTTGATGCAAGATCAGTTGCTATGGGTAATGTTAGTGTGGCGACAGGGAATCTGGCAACAGCAGCACTTTCAAACCCTGCTATGTTGTCAGTCAATGAATCTAAAGATTCTTTTGCTTTATTAATTCCTGCCTTTGGTGTGCAGGCTATTGATAATGGCGGCATGATAGATGTACTGGATGAGTATCAGGGGCTTGTTGATCAATATAATGCAGCGTCTGGAAATACTGCTTTACAGATAAGCCTTGTAAATCAGATGAATACTTTATTACCAGAGTTTAATAATACCAATGTTGCAGCTTTATTATCGGCCAATGCAGTGCTTGCATATGCAGGCGATAGTTTTTCAATGGCTGGATTTTATCGTGGTACTGGGCAGGCAAGTATAAATATAAATTCAGTTGCGGGTACAGGTTCTACATTGCCTGTAGGTACATTGAATGCTTATGGTTATTCAGCACAGGAAATTGGTGTTTCACTGGCCACAAAAATATCAGTAGCCGGTATGGATCTATCTGTAGGCGTAACACCTAAAACAGTACAGGTCGATTCAATTCGTTATAGCGCAAACTTTAATACAGTTGATACAGCGGATGTTCTTTCTGATGCAACAGAAACAGATCTGGGAAGCTTTACGACATTTGATGCGGGTGTTGCACTTCAATTGAGTGATTCAGTTACTTTTGGTCTGGTTGCAAAAAATATTTTAGAGGAAACTTTAGTTTCAGGAACAGAAACCTATATATTTGATACACAATTACGTGTGGGTGCGGCTTATCATAATGAGTTCATAACAATTGCAGCAGATATGGATTTAACAGAAACTGAAGGTTCAAAAACAACAGATCCACTATTAATAACTGAAACAGGATCAAAAATGGTGGCATTAGGCGTTGAATTTGATATGGGGGATATTGTACAGCTTCGTGTGGGTTATCAAACTAATCAGGCAAGTGGTTCAACAGAACCTGATTTATTATCCGCAGGCATCGGTTTATGGTTAGGTTTTCATTTAGATGCGGCAGTTGTTGTTGGTGATGATTCATCATTAGGTGCATTTGTACAAACAGGATTTCGTTTTTAATTTAAAAAAACAAAATTGTGTTTAAAAATTAAAACCTGGACCTTGTTCCAGGTTTTTTTACGTAATTCACAAAAAAAACTTAAAAAGATTAAAAAAAAGTACAAATAAGTGCTTGATTTATTTGTAAAACAGAAAATAAGAATTATAATCCTGTCATCAACACCAATAAGAGGAAGTAACGCATGGCCCGTCCAAAGAAAAAAGCAGCAAAAAAAGCAGTCGCTACCAAGAAAAGAAAAGTAGCAAAGAAAAAAGTAGTGGCTAAAAAACCAGTAGCTAAAAAACCAGTAGCTAAAAAATCAAACGCAGCAGCTAAGAAAAAAGCAGCAGCAGCTAAAAAGAAAGCCGCAGCAGCAGCTAAGAAAAAAGCAGCAGCAGCTAAAAAGAAAGCCGCAGCAGCAAAACGTAAGGCAGCAGCAGTTAAGAAAAAAGAAGCAGCCGCCAAGAAAAAAGCCGCAGCAGCTAAAGCCGCAGAAGCTAAAAAAGCTATAAAATCTAAAATGGCAGCAGCAGCAGCAGAAATAAAAGCAGCTAAAGCAGAATTAGCAGCAGCCGCAAAACGTGAGCAGATGATCATGAATATGGCTGTCGCTAAAGATCAGGCTGTTGCCAAGTTCGTTGAAAAATGGACAAAACAACAAATGGACAAAATTACTAAGTCAATGAAGCCTAATAAGAAGCGTAAAAAACGTAAAGCTAAGAAGTAAAATTCATAGCTAAACGCTTTAGAAGCATTGAAAAGGCCGTTTCCGAAAGGAAACGGCCTTTTTATTGTCCCTGTACGTTAGTTAAAACTATGCACCTGGGATGACAAAATAAAAGTGTTTTAGAATTTAAGAGTTTTTTTGATACTGGTAAAACGATTTTCAATCGTTATTAAAGCAACCTATGGACTTTCAGTCCATAGTTGTTGAGTTGCGTGTATTGGCGTTCATTTGCATTTTCTTTTTCTTTTTCTTTTGACCTTAAAATCAGAAAAAACCAAACTTTCGCAAATGACTAAAATCAGCAATCGGTTGGTTTAACCATGCAAAATACTGTTTTTAAATCAAATCATTAAAAGGTATCACTTCAATCAGTGTATTTGCTTCAATATCACCTGTTTCTGCATCTAAAACAATAAAACAATTGGCTTTAGACATTGCGCTTAGCATGTGAGATCCCTGAATTCCGGTTGTATCTACAATAAGTTTGCCATTTTCATCTGATGAAAGGATTCCTCGTTGAAAATCTTTTCGACCAGGGCGCTTTTTAAGTTTTGATAAGCAGCGTGCTTTTAATTTTATTGATTTTTCTGCTTTTTCGCCTTCTAAAAGTTTTAAAGCAGGCTGAACAAACAGATAAAAGGTGGCTATTGCAGAAACAGGGTTTCCAGGAAGACCAAAAAATAAAGTATTGTCAATTTCTCCAAAAGCCAGAGGCTTGCCGGGCTTCATGGCTATTTTCCAGAAGTTAACCTGACCTATTTCATCCAGAATAATTTTTATATAGTCTGCTTCGCCAACTGATGCGCCACCTGAAGTAATAACAACATCGGCACAACTTGCTGCTTCTTTTAAAGTCAGTTCAATTTGTTCTTTTATGTCGGGAATAACGCCCATATCGATGCATTGCACTCCCATTTTTTGTAGCATGCCAAATAATATGTAGCGGTTACTGTCAAATATGTCACCTGGTTGTAAAGTTTGGCCAACGCTTTTTAATTCATCACCTGTTGAAAAGAATGCAACTACAGGGCTGCGCACAACATTAAGTTCAGTTACGCCAACAGATGCTAATAATCCTAATTTAGTGGGTGATAACCTTTCACCAGCTTTAATAATAATATCGCCTGTGGAAAAATCATCACCGGGATGACGAACATTCTGTCCTTTTTTATGCTCGTTACCAATTTCTATTGCATCACCGTTAACTTCTGCATGTTCCTGCATAATAACCGTGTCTGCGCCATCAGGTACTACTGCACCTGTCATAATGCGTACACATTCACCGCTATTAACTTTTCCGTTAAAAGGTTGTCCTGCAAAAGATTTACCAATGATTTTTAGTTTTGTTTTATCTGATTGTGGCAGGTCAGTGCTATTAACGGCATAACCATCCATTGCGGAGTTAATAAATGGTGGCACATTCATGGGTGATGTAACGTCATCTGCTAAAACGCAACCAATCGCTTCACGAATAGTGACGCAGCGGCGACTTTTTAATGGTTTAATGCTCTGTTGGATGCGTTCAAGAGCCTGTTCAAATGATAATGAACTGGGATCAAATTCACTGTTGCTGGAAGCTTGTTTTTTCATAGGGTCGTCTTTTACTGTTGGGTTAAATTAAGAATAAAATTGGCAATATGTTCTGTGTTGTTGATGTCTATAACTGGAATTTCAGTTTGTTTTTCTAACTCACCATCGTGTGCAATGGCAATTATATTTTTATCGTCGGGAAATAGTAATGGCTTGCCCACATCAGGGCGATGCAATTCTATTTTGGGAAATGGCCATTGCTTAAATCCTTCGACCAGTACCAGATCAATTTTTTCGGGATTTATATAACTTAATAAATCCTGCAAATCAGGTTCTGTTTCTTCTTCCTTTTCAATCATGATAGCAATTCGCCTGCTGGAACTGATTAGCATCGGTGAAGCACCTGCTTTGCGTATTTCGTAACTATCTTTACCCGGTTTATCAACATCAAATTTATGATGTGCGTGTTTAATAACTGCAATACGCAAACCTTTTTGTTTAAGCATGGGTAATAATTGCAGCAGTAGAGTCGTTTTTCCCGTGCCGCTAAATGCTGCAAAACCTAAAACAGGTTTTGGGTATTTGATGCTCATTGCATATCATCCGCTGTGTTGAAATTGTGAAACCGATTGCCCTGATCAGAAAAGTCGCATATAGCCGCATTTGTCTGATTAAAAAAATCATGAACTTTTCGATTACCCTGATCAAGAAATTCTCCAAGTTGATCTTTTAATGAGCATGATAATAGAGAGAATAAAGGTTGAGTTCGTTTTCCATCATGACAAATTACACTTTTAGCTTTTTTATTTAACATACATTGCATTAAACGTTCAGAAAGATTCTCTGGCGGCGCAGGAGAGTCGCAGGGTACGCAAAGTAAAAAATCATGGGTGCATTGTTGCATTGCAGAAAAAATACCCACCAGTGGCCCCTGGTAGCCGTCTATGTTGTCATTAACTACTTTATAGCCATATTTTGCATAACGTTCGATATTTCTATTAGCATTTATAATAATGTTGTCACTCTTATTTTTTAGATGATCTAAAACATGCTCAATAAGTAATTTATTTTGCCATTGCAATAAACCTTTATCCTGGTTCTGCATTCGACGACCCTGGCCACCGGCAAGAATCACAATGGAAATATTTTTAGAATTTAGGCTCATGAAAGATTATTTTGTTACTATTTGTGGACGTGGTAATTTTATCACAGCTGTATTTTTACCTGTCCACACAAATTATTGGTTTGATTGAACTCAATTTATGTCAAAAACAGATGAACTAACGATATCTGAGCAAAGTGTTATTGAGCAATTTATTGATGCTATATGGATGGAGCAGGGTTTAAGTGTCAATACGCTGGCGGCATACCGTAATGATTTATCCAGTTTTGCACTTTGGCTGCAACAAAATATTAAAAATACACTAAATGCCAGTGAAGTCGACATACAAAATTATCTGGCATTTCGTTATGAGCAGGGTACAAAAAATCGTTCAGCTGCACGATTGTTATCCAGCTTAAGACGTTTTTATGGCTGGCAATTACGTGAAAATCGCATTCAAAATAATCCAACAGCATTAATTGAAGCACCCAAACCAGAAAAACCCTTACCCAAAACATTAACTGAACAGCAGGTGATTGATTTATTAAATGCTGCTGACACCAATGAGGCTTTGGGCCTTAGAGATAGAGCAATGCTGGAAATATTGTATGCAACAGGCTTAAGGGTGAGTGAGCTGGTTGGTTTACAGTTAAATCAGGTGTCAGTTGATCCAGGTGTTGTGCGTATTATTGGTAAAGGAGGAAAAGAGCGATTAGTACCATTAGGCGAAGAATCGCTTGTCTGGTTACAAAAATATATGCAGCAGGGGCGAACGGAATTATTAAATAATAAATTACCCTGTAGCGATGTTTTTGTTACTAAACGTGGTAAAGGTATGACACGGCAGGCTTTCTGGTATTTGATAAAACGTTATGCGTTAAAAGTAGGTATAGCAGAACAATCTTTATCTCCCCATACATTAAGACATGCCTTTGCTACACATTTATTAAATCATGGTGCAGATTTACGTGTTGTGCAGATGTTATTAGGGCATACAGATATTTCGACAACACAGATTTATACGCATGTTGCTGATCAACGGCTAAAATCTTTGTATCATAAACATCATCCCCGAGCTTAAGTTTAAATAGTGGAGTTTATCTTTGCGGCAAATGTTTATTTCTTAAGGTTATTTTACTGGGAATTATTTATAATGCCGCCGGTCTTATTTGAAAGCTCACTTGCATAGAGAATTAGGAAATCATGAAAACATTATTAAAATCAGGCTTTTTGGTCATGCTGTTTAGCATCAATATTGCTTTTGCAGCAGATTCTACAGATCAGGATATCAAAGAATTACAACAGGCAATACTAAAACAAATTCCCCGAGCAGCAGGTGCTGATATTACAAGAACACCTATAAAAGGCCTGTTTCAGGTTATTGCAAGTTCCAAAATCATGTACATGACCAAGGATGCGCGTTATGTGATTGATGGTGATTTAATTGATCTGGTTGAGCGACGTAATATTACAGAAGATATGCGTGGTGGTGTGCGTAAGAACTTGCTGGATAAATTAGGCGAGAAAAATATGCTGGTATACAAGCCTAAGGGTGAGGTTAAGCATACGATAACTGTTTTTACTGATATTTATTGCCCTTATTGCCGTCGTTTGCACCAGGAGATGGATCAATATATGGCCGCCGGTGTAAAAGTTCGTTATATTTTCCTGCCATTTAAAGGCAAGAAAAGTTTTGATGATTCTGTCAGTGTCTGGTGTGCTAAAGATCAGGTTGCTGCAATGGATAAAGCAAAATCGGGTGATGAAATTGAAAGCAAAACCTGTGATAACCCAATTGAAAAGCATCAGGCTTTAGCGACAACACTGGGTATTCGTGGAACACCTGCCATTATGTATGAAAATGGTGCCATGAATCCGGGTTATGTACCCGCGGGTAAAGTGATTAAGCAACTAGAAAGTTTGGGTTTGTAATAAAACCAAAAAAATAATAAAGAATAGTCCGCAAATAGACGCAAATAAAGTCAAAAGCATTTGTTGTTGTGTTGTGCGCCGAAGGGAAGGTGCGTAAACATAAAAATTTGCGTCTATTTGTGTTCATTTGCGGACAGGAAAGCTTTTAATTCTTTATTTTAGCCAACATCCACATAATACAATTCCGCAAAATGCGTAAATAATAAAGCCGCTTTAACGGTTTTATCCGGCCAGGCTTTACGAATACCTTCTGTGTAAAGCTGCATCTGTTGTTGATAATTTTTAGTCAGTTGATCCCTGTTTTTTTCAGTGGCCTGTTTATGACTTTTGTAGTCAATAATTAATACATGGTCGTCATCCACAAGCATTCTATCGATAATGCCATATACAAGTTGTTTGTCTGACTTAAACTGGATAGGTAATTCGTTATATGCCTTAACATTATTTTCAGGTTGAAAAATTACTTTTAGTTCAGATTTGCTCATTAATTGTTGTGATTCTTCAAGGCACTGCTGTATTAATTTATCATCGGCTGATAAATCCAGTTCAGCAGCCAATGTTTGTTTTATATTTTCTTCAGAAAATGGATTATCACGTGTTAATAAATCAAGACAGCGATGAATGGCAATGCCACGGTTTTTGCCGTCTTCATCGCCCGATAATGAGGTTTCGGCCTGTGTTGTTCTGCTAGGTGCAATAATCTGATTCTGAATATTTAAGTCTGGAAATCTCTGAGTAAGTTGTGGATCTATTTTTATCTCTGCTCTAATAGTTTTAGCTTTGCCTGCTTTAGCTGTTTCTATAGTGCCTGTCTGATAAAATAATTTTCCATCGTCTTCTTTAGCAAGCATGTTTAATGCATTTTTAATATCTAAATACCAGTTTAGATAAGGTTCTTTATCCGGTAGGCAGGCGCTCACAAAAAGAAACTGTTTTGCCCGTGTTAGTGCCACATATAGCAGGTTTGCGTCTTCTTTATTATGATTAATTTTTTGTTTCTCAATATGTTTTTGTGAAACACTGTCCCTGTTATTTGATGCAGGAATAAGCTGAAATGTATCGGGGCGTACTTTTTTAGCAGGCCAGTCAACCAGTACAGAAAAAGATGAGCGGTCTTTATTTGATGTTATGCTATCTGCCAGAAAAACTACCGGCGCTTCCAGACCCTTACTGGCGTGTATGGTCATGATGTGAACACGTGATTCAGTTGTTTCTGTGGGTGCTTCATCGGGGGCATCGCTGACCAGCGTTTTTAATTCTCTTAAATGCTGGAGAAAATTCATTAAGCTGGGGTATCGTCCACTATCCAGCTCCAGAGCCAGCTCAAGAAAACGAGTGAGATTGGCCTGCACTCTGGGTTTTAAAGTTTCAGGTGAAGCTGCATCGTATCTGGCTAAAACATTGCCTTCACTGTAAATACGATCCAGTAAATCATGTACCGGAATTTTATCTGCTAAAGATTGCCAGCGCTTAATATAAACATGAGCACGGTGTATGGGATGCAGCTCATCAAGATTAGTGTGTAATGCTGCAATACGATCAATCCACAGTGGCGTGTCTTTATATTTTGCAATCAGCATTAAATCATTATCTGTTGCATCGAATAAAGGTGATTTTAAAACCTGAGCAATAGATAAATTATTAAATGGCGTGATCAATGTATCCAGCAAGGCTTCCATATCTTTTATTTCAAGACAATCCAGTAAAGTGCCTTTATTTGCGCCAAGATAGGGAATGCCTGCCTGACGTAATGCGGTTTCATAAAAAGCCACGTGGCTGCGTTTGCGCAATAGAATAAAAATATCATCATAAGTTATAGCGTGGGCATTATTACCTTCACCAATAGCAGTTTGATTATTTATTAACTGCTGTATACATTCGGCAATCTGTTCACCTTCCTGTAAATAGATACTGGGTTTTTCAGCACGTGGTTCGTGTAAAGGATTGCGTAAAACCAGTGGTTTATTTTCTTCTTTGTCGGGTTCTTCTTTTTGCTGCTGTAATAAAGGAAGAATTTCGACTTTACCCGGCAGAGTTTCTTGATGTGTTTCATGCGGGCTAAAACCCGGCAGTAATGATTGATACTTTTCCTGCTGAAAAATAGCATTAACACTGTCTATAATGGCCGGAGATGAACGCCATGATTTATTGAGAGGGAATGACTGCGCATTTAAGTGCTCGCTTAACCAGTGAGCGGCCTGAGCCTGTAATTCAGGCTTGGCGCGGCGAAAGCTGTAAATAGATTGTTTTTCATCACCCACCAGAAAAATACTGCGAGGTTTTTCCAGTTCTGAGGCTGCCATTTCTTCTAACAAAGGTAAAATTAACTGCCATTGAGTTGGATTGGTATCCTGAAATTCATCAATAAGTAAATGATCAATACGCTGATCTAATTTATATTGAATCCATAAAGCATTTTCAGAATGCTGTAATAATTTATAGGTTTGCCATTCCAGATCAGTAAAATCCAGTTGCCGAAGTTGCTGTTTTAGTTGTTGATAATGGTGCAGAAAACGTTCGCCGCATAAATACCAGAGACGGTTTAGATCAAATGTTTTCTGTTTATTAATTAAGTCGTAAGTTTCAAGTATTTTATTGGGCAGGATTTCAACAAGCTCAAGAAATTTATCGCTATCCTCGGCCAGTTTTTTTCTGAGCGTAGGCGTGTCTTTTCTGGCTCTTGGTTTTTGTTCTTTCGTTAGAAAACAATCACTGATTCTTAAAAAAATCTTATAATTAAGCTCTGTTTCTACCAGACAGGCCGCAATTTCATCTGCAAATTTAATATTGGTTTTTGTAGGATTCTTGGCAAGTAAAGGCGCAAAGATTTTTAGTTGTTGCAGGGTAAGGTCATTAAAAAATGCTTTAACAGGATCAATATCACTCTGAATATCCAGCTGGGTTTCTAGTATTTTAGTGGCATAAGCACAGGGGTGTTCAGCTTTTTCTGTAAAAGCCCACCAGTCACTTCGATGATCCAGAAAACTTTTTAGTGCTTTATCAAAGTTAAATAATCCATCACAAACATCAACCAGTGCTTCAAGATTTTGTGCTAGCTTACCGTTCATATTAAGAGCGGCTTCATTAAATAGAGCATTGCGTGCCTGTTTAATTAACAGGCTGCTGCTTTCTAATAAATCAAAACCAGGAGGGAGACCGGCTTCCAGTGGAAAGCGAGCCAGAATATCCTGACAGAAAGAGTGGAAGGTCTGTGTGCGCACCGGAAAATCACAATATTGGTGAAATTCATAAAGTGACCGCGCCTGATGACGAGAATGCTTATCAATTTCTACACCCAGCAAATCTAATTGATGATCTAACTCATTGTCATCAATAGTTGCCAGTTCATATAAACGCTCTGTCAGACGCTGTTGCATTTCAGCAGCGGCTTTACGGGTAAAAGTCAGCGCCAGTATTCCACCAGGCTCTTCACCCTGCAAAAGAATACGCACAATGCGTGATACCAGCATATAGGTTTTACCGCTGCCGGCAGAGGCAGTTACGGTGGCGTTTATATTGGGGTTAGCGGCTTCAATAGTCATGGGGGTATTTTACGTGGTTTTGATGTGCAGGCGTTAAAAAATCTTTGTGCCTTTGCGTCAACTCTTTTATAGTTCTCCCGATATTGGCCTATTACGAAGAGATTTATTAAATGAGTTCATACGACGCTTCAGCCATTGAGGTATTAACCGGGCTGGAACCTGTGCAGAAACGTCCGGGTATGTATACCGATACCACCCGCCCCAACCATCTGGCTCAGGAAGTTATAGATAACAGTGTTGATGAGGCAGTTGCCGGTCATGCTTCCCGTATTCAGGTAACATTATATAGAGATGGTTCTTTAGGTGTTGCCGATGATGGCCGTGGTATGCCGGTGGATATTCACCCTGAAGAAGGCATTCCCGGTGTTGAGGTGATTTTAACCATGTTGCATGCGGGTGGTAAGTTCTCTAATGAAAATTACCAGTTCTCCGGTGGATTACATGGTGTGGGTGTTTCTGTTGTTAATGCCCTGTCTTATCGATTAGAAGTCGAAGTTAAAAGGGATGGTAAAGAATATTCCATTGCTTTTGCACATGGCGCAAAAGTCAGCAAGCTTAAACAAACGGGCACGGTAGGTAAGAAAAATACCGGCACACATATTCGTTTCTGGCCTGAAGCGAAATATTTTGATTCATCGAATTTTTCTGTTGCCAGATTAAAGCATGTATTACGTGCTAAAGCTGTTTTGTGCCCCGGTTTGCATGTGGTGTTTTTCGAAGAAAAAAGTGGCGAGAGTGAAGAGTGGTATTTTGAAGATGGTCTGGTTGATTATTTAACAGATAGTCTTAAGGGATTTGAAATCTTACCTGCTGAACCTTTTGTGGGTAGTCTTTCCAGTAAACATGAAGCTGTTGACTGGGCTTTACTCTGGTTGCCTGAAGGTGGCGAAGCGGTAACAGAATCTTATGTGAATTTAATCCCAACCGCTTTGGGCGGCACGCATGTTAATGGTTTGCGTACAGGTTTAACCGAAGCGGTTCGTGAGTTCTGTGAGTTTCGTAATTTAGTTCCCCGTGGTGTAAAAATCAGCCCGGAAGATGTCTGGGATAAAGTCAGTTATATCCTTTCTGTAAAAATGGAAGAGCCTCAGTTTTCTGGTCAGACCAAAGAGCGCTTATCGTCACGTGAATGCGCGCCTTTTGTTTCGGGTGTTGTTAAAGATGCGTTCAGTCTCTGGCTTAATCAGCATACCGAAGAAGGTGAGTTGATTGCATTGCTTGCTATCGATAATGCACAAAAACGCTTACGTGCGGGTAAAAAAGTAGCGCGTAAAAAAATAACTCAGGGGCCAGCTTTGCCGGGGAAACTGGCTGATTGCAGTTCGAATGATGTTAGCCGTACAGAATTATTTTTAGTGGAAGGGGATTCAGCGGGTGGTTCTGCCAAGCAGGCGCGTGACCGTGAATTCCAGGCCATTATGCCTCTGCGTGGAAAAATATTAAATACCTGGGAAGTTGCTTCGGAACAGGTTCTGGCATCACAGGAAGTGCACGACATTTCAGTTGCCATTGGTGTTGATCCCGATAGTGAGGATTTAAAAGACCTACGTTATGGCAAAATTTGTATTTTGGCTGATGCGGATTCTGATGGTTATCACATCGCCACTTTATTATGTGCTTTATTTTTACGTCATTTCCGCAGCTTAATTGAAGCCGGTCATGTGTATGTGGCAATGCCGCCATTATTCCGCATCGATGTGGGTAAAGAGGTGTTTTATGCTTTAGATGAAGCAGAAAAACAGGGTGTTCTTGATCGAATCTCTGCGGAAAAGAAAAAAGGAAAAATTCAGGTAACGCGTTTTAAAGGCCTGGGTGAAATGAATCCTTTGCAATTACGTGAAACATCCATTGCCCCAGATACCCGACGACTTGTTCAGCTAATTGTCGAATCAGGTGATGACAGTGATAAAATGATGGATATGTTGCTGGCTAAAAAACGAGCCTCTGATCGTAAAGCGTGGCTGGAGAAGAAAGGCGATTTAGCTGAAGTTTAACAATAGCCACAGAGGCGCAGAGCACACAGAGAAAATATTTATATGATGTAGGAGCAGCTTTAGCCGCGATTTTTGCCAGGTGCAGAATGATTCCGCGGTTAAAGCTGTTCCTACATTGAATACCTCTGTGTTCTCTGTGCCTCTGTGGCACTCAATAATAACCATGGTATAGATAATAAATGTCAGACCAAGAAGATCTAAATTTCGAAGGTATAGAAAAACAACCTTTAGCCGACTTTACAGAAAAAGCGTATCTGGATTATTCCATGTACGTTATTTTAGACCGTGCATTGCCTTTTATAGGTGATGGACTCAAACCTGTACAGCGCCGCATTGTTTATGCAATGTCTGAGCTGGGATTGAATTCGGCAGCAAAGCATAAAAAATCTGCACGAACCGTGGGTGATGTTTTAGGTAAATGTCATCCGCATGGTGACAGTGCCTGTTACGAAGCCATGGTATTAATGGCACAGAGCTTTTC
>CAZFUY010000063.1:0-18020 GCA_964522445.1 uncultured Thiotrichaceae bacterium
GGTTCATTGCCTTTTTTACCCGAACGTTTATCTGGGTAATGGCCGTGTTTAATAATTTCATATTCTAAAGAAGAGCCGGATTCAAAAGTAATATTACCCTGTGTATCAAAGATGGTGAAGCCACGGCTACCACCATCCATATCACCTTCATCAGCAATTGCAAATTCAGTATCAGAAATCCACACAACGCCATCAGGTTCATGAGGCACAGATGATAGTGATGAATTTAATTCGATGAGTTTATTTTTGCTAGTATCAATATTGTTTAAATCAACAACACCGGCACTGAAGTGATTAACAATTTTACCACTGGCAAGATCAATCAATGCAATATGATTATTTTCCTGCAAAGTTAGAACAGCTAAATTTTTGCTGTTGATATCCACATACTCAGGTTCAGGATCATCTGCATACAACATACCTGTTAAACCTGTTAGATCAACTTCACGAGTTGTCCATTTATCAGGGCTACCAATTAAATCAACAATAATAAAAGAACCGGCGGGTGGCTGAGAAGGTCGGCCATCACCTAACTCTTCATCACGCTCATTTTCAATAGCAATTGCGGCATAGCGTTTGTCGGGGCTGATTGAAATTGAATCTGGCTGACCATTTAATTCGATTGAGGCCAGGATTATTTTGTTTGCAATATCAACTACTACGAGCTTACCACCTGGGGCTGTATAAGTGGGAGATGTATTAACGGCTACCAGGGCATAGTTACCAGTAATAGAAACAGAAGTGGGTTCACCACCCATTTCAATAATACCTAGAGCAAGTGGCTTAGCAGGATTATAAATATCAACAAAGCCAATGTTTCCCATTTTTGAATCAGTATATATAAGAGTGTAGCCATCATCCGTTGCAGCCACAATTTCAGAAACAGTTTTTTGAGTAATATCTGAATTTAAAAAAACTGGAAAGGTAGAAATTCTGGAGAATCCTGCATGGTTATGGTGGTCTTTGGCAATGACAGGTGAAATGTTTAAAGCAGCTGTAGCGGCAAGAACAATAAGACTCTTCTTAAATGGTAGTTGAAACATGCTATCCCCCTGGGACTAATTTTTAGGTTAGTAGAAAAAAGAAATCCTAAAGATCCAGGATGACAATATGGTTAACTTAAAATTAATACCATATGAAAAAATTAATAAATGTTATCAGAGGATAGAGTCAAAAATAATAAAACCTCAAAGATACTAGCAAGTCTTTTTACATAAAACGAAGTTTGTAGAAAGTAATAAAAACTTTTCTATTCCTGCATATTTCAGCGTGAATCACATCATTTTTTATTTTAAAGGCAGCTGGATTCTGCTTCAAAAGCATGCCGGAATGAAGAAATCTCTAAGAGCAATAATATTTATTAAGGCTATAGCCTCATGGATTATATATGTATGAGGTGTTGTTTATATATTTAATAAATTTTTTATATTCCTGGAATAACTACAAATGCAAAACAACAGTCATTTATTTGTATTGGTTTTGTCATACATGCGTCATACATGAGTGACAAAGTGCTCACATAAATTACTGGCAATGGCTATTGGATAATCATGGATAACAAAAGCTGCTGTATCTCGGTTCGGCTGTCTGCAACTGAGCAAAAAAAAATAAAAGCGACAGTAAAAAAACTACAGGTAAGGAATTCAGACATTGTGCGCTATGCGATAAGAACGACGCTTGTGCGTTTGTCTGCATTTTATAATCCGGGATTTAATGGCGTAACTCTGTTACCGACCATGATCAAATATTGCAATGAGCTGAACAGACATTTTGATATGGATGCAGACAAACTGGATAAGATTATTAATGCTGAAGTTAGTGAACCAGGTAGTCGGGTGGCACGTAATGATATTGAGATGCTGGCACTTTGTGGTATGCCAGTAGAAATTATTCAACAAAGATTTAAACAGATTACAGATATAGATCTTGATGAAAAAGATGTTTACCAATTTATGAAAAGTTACCTTGTAGAGAAGTATCAATAAATATCAGTGGATTAAAAGCAATATCAATATAAAGTTTTTTAAACTAAATGGGAGCAAATTATGCTTAAAATAAACGGGACTACCTTAGGGTGGAAATTTATATTAACACTTGTGTTACTGATTGGTGCGCATGTAACAAATGCCAGTACGATTATCTATGAAGATGTGCAACTGGTTAGTGGAAATAGTGAAACATACATAGGCTATTTTAATCAGTCAGTGCAATTAAAAGATGCTGGAACTTATCAGGCAAGTCTGAGTGATTTTGAATTTTCTGCCAGCTTTGATATGTTGGGTCTTAGTATTAGTAGCAGTACCAGAAAAATGGGCGAAATCTGGAAAGAAGGCAGCTTTGAATTTGAAGCAGAAGCTGGAAAATATTTTCTTGGTCTGATTTACAAAACAGATGCAAACCTGAATCTGGGTATGTATGGTATTAATCTTAGTTATCTTGGTCAGCCTGTTGTTAGTGCAGTACCTCTGCCAGCTTCAATCTGGTTTATGTTATCGGGTTTGATGACAATAGCTGCTTATCGACGCAAAGTTTAAGCAAAGAAAAAATCCATATTCTTCTGGATGTGGATTTCTTCTTTTTATAGAGACCTTTGCACGAAAAAAATCCTGTCATCCCGGTATGCTTTTGAGCCGGGATCCAGTATTCAAAGCACTAAAAGTCACGGGATTCCTGCTAAAAACATGCAGGAATGACAAAAGTATTATTAATTTTTTATAATCTGTATCTCGTGAAAAGCCCTTATAATAACTAAGCTTCCATTAATTCATCAAGCTCATCATCCATGTGCAACATAGTAAGTTCAGAAAAACCACCAATCCACTTTCCATCAATTGTGATTTGAGGAACAGTGCGAGCGCCTTCAGTTTTTTCAGCCATTTCACGTAAAGCGCTATGGTCTGTATCTACCCTGGCTTCCAGATAGGGTATATTCCATTTATTAAGCAGATTTTTAGTTTTGTCACAAATTGGGCAGCGAGCCGTGCTGTAAATTTTTAGACGTGCCATTTTAAAGCTCCTGATAAAAATCGACACATTATAGCAAATAGCTGGATTATTGGCACAAAGCCTTATTTTTAGCTGGTTTTCTGTTATCGGAAGATATGTAAAACTTTCACTTTGCTCATATTTGGGGCAAAATGCTCCCCCTATCAGTTAACGAGGTCCCCCCATGGCATTTAAGGTTAAAGTGCAACCGAGTGGTCATGAATTTGAAGCAGAAGCTGGCGAAACAATTTTAGATGCGGCTATGCGCCAGTCTATAGAATTACCCTATGGTTGTCGTAGTGGGGTATGCGGTTCTTGTGTGGGCTCTATTGTTAATGGGCAGGTTAGTTATGAAGAGCCACCTAAGGCTCTGACTGATGACATGATAAAAGAGAATAAGACTCTATTTTGCAGAGCGCGAGCGGCTTCTGATCTGGAAATTAGAGTAGATGAAATTGAAGATCTTGCAGATATTGAAATTAAAAATCTACGCTGTCGTGTAGAAGCAAAAGATCAGCTTTGTCATGATGTTATTAGTTTAAAGTTAAAACTGGCAGGAGATGAGCGTTTACAGTTTCATGCTGGGCAATATATAGAATTCATACTGGAAGATGGTAAACGTCGAGCATTTTCTATTGCTAATGCACCTCATGAAGATGAATTAATTGAATTGCATATTCGTCATATTGAAGGCGGCATGTTTACAGATTTTCTATTTGAGAAAATGCCAGATAAATCGATGTTGCGAATTGAAGGCCCATTGGGTAGCTTCTTTTTACGTGAAGAATCAGAGCGTCCCATAATTTTTGTTGGTGGTGGCACAGGGTTTGGTCCAATTAAAGCCATGATTGAACATGCAATTTATGTTGGTTTAAAGCAACCTATACATGTTTTTATGGGTGTTCGTGCGTTAAGAGATTTATATATGGGCGATCTGATAAAAGCCTGGCAGGAAAAAGGCATTAAATTTACGCCGATATTATCAGAGCCACTGGATGGGGATAACTGGCAGGGTGAAACAGGTTTTGTGCATGAGGCTGTTGCTAATGCCTATAGTGATTTATCTGGTTTTGATATTTATATGTGTGGCCCTCCACCAATGGTGACAGCCGCAGTAGAACTGTTTTCTAAGCAAAAAGCGATAACAGATCAAATGTACTCAGATGCATTTGAATATTCAAAAGATGCTCAAAAGGCAATAGAAGCTAATAAATAATTTTAGTGATGTATTATTGTAGCCGCAGCTAAAGCTGCTTCTACAGATTCTTGTTAAAAGATTGTAGAAATAAGCTGTAAGAAAATTATTTTCTGGCTATTGAATAATTTTTAAAACAGGTGCTGAATCATTTTCTTTTGTTAATAAAAAATTATTTTCAGACGCTTGAATATCATCCCTGCCCTGCTCTTTATTTACAGCCAGATTTAATCCCTTCTGATACAGAGCCTGAGCGCTATCTGCTTCATCCATTTTTTCTTCCAGTAACATAGCAAGTTGTAAATAGGTTTCAGCTAAAGGTGAAATACCTAAACTGGTTTCAAGATAATTACGTGCTTTACCCCACAACTTATTTTTTATGCATAATTTTCCAAGTACCAATAATAATGCAGCACTTCTGGCGTGTCCGTGTAACCAGGTTTCAGCTGTTTCAAGTTGTTTTTGAGGGTTGCTGGTTTCAAGTTGCGCATAAAGGCGTACGATGGATTCCTGCCAGTGACGGCTTAAATAACCGCGTAATATTTTTTCTGCGTCATCATTTTCTTTAATAGATATTAAAAAAGTAATATAGATATTTAATAAATTAGCATTATCTTTTAATGGTTTTGGAATTTGTTGCCAGATTTGTTTAACACGCTCATGGTTTTTTTGTTTTATATTATTACTTAACATACCTGAATAAGTTTCTATTTCTAATGAGCCAAGTTTATCATCAGATACCAGTTTGCTTTTTTTAACTTCTTCAAGTAATCGCCCCAGGCTTTCCCAGTCATTAAGTTGTTCATAAACGCGAGCCTGCAATTTTTTTATGTAGCCATGTTTTGGAGCAATAGTGCTTAAATGATTGAGCGTTGCTAATGACTGTTCGTATTGTTTATGTGAAAGCTGTAGTTCGGCCTGAGTAATACCAATAGCAATATCGGCTGAAGGTGTAGATTCATGGGCCAGGCGTAAATATTCATCGCGTCTGTCATAAGCGCCCTGTTGTTGTGCTGAGCGTGCAGCCATTAAGTAATTTAGTAAACCAGTGTCACTATGAGTAACCTGTTTTAATAATATTTTTTCAGCCTGAGCAAAGCGTCCTTCTGACATTTCAATTAAGCCTTTAACTAAAGCATTACGAGCCTTTTCAGAAAGACGAGAGTTATAACGTAGGCCAAGATAATCTGGAATATGTAATAAGACAGACAGCACACGAACCAGATAATGAAATAGAAAAAATGAAATAGCTAAAACACCCAGTGTAAAAATAAAAGAAGTTTCAACACTAATATCTCCAAAACTTAAAACCACATAGCCGGGTCCAAAATAATATGCGCTAAGACCAATGCCTACAGCAAGAATAGTTGCGGTTACAATAGCGAGTATCAGGCGTTTCATTATAATGCCTCCGCTTCTTTTATTTTTTCAGAAGTAGCTTCAGGTTTATTTATAGGGCGCGTCGTTTCAACTGCCTGAATGGCCGTTTGTAATAATCGCCATGCTTTAGTGATATCAGGCAGATCGGGTGTCAGATTTAAATTTAAAAACTCAGTCAGGTCGTTTTGCATCTGAGAAACACGGTTATCACTTTCTTTATAATGTAAGTGCAATATATTTTGTGATTGCTGTAAGTCATGAACAAATTGTTTCTGGTCGTAACGTAAAACAGCTAGTCGTGCGCCGAGTAAATGGGTGCGTAATATTTGTTCCAGTTGGCTCTGTTGTTCCGCACTACTGGCAGGTTCAAGGCTTCGATGATGAATTTTAATTTCACCAATTTTCATGACTGTATTAATTACTGAGTCTACAAAGTTATTATTATTTTCAACAACAGTTTCATTGTTAGTGGCGGCATTATCTTTTTTAAACTGTGCTTTAACTTCATCTTCAATAGATTTAAATGGTAATTCAGATAAATGTGCAATCATTTGATCTATAGCCATGGCAGTACCATTTACATCAATTTGATGAAGAGCTTTTAGCTCCCCTATATCTTTTGATAGTTGCTGGCGAATATTAAATAAACCGATATCGCCTAAATCATATATGCGTTGACTTGCACCCTGTAATGCAGCAATTGCACCATTAATGTCTCTGGCAATTTGTAATCGGCGATTAGCAATACGCAGCAAATAATCTATTTCTGCCAGTATCCAGCCTTTTTGACCACGATTGGTTACTTCAATCGCTGTTTGTGAAATATCTACCAGTTGCTTCTGGTCAGTGGCCAAATTCTGTATTAACAGATTATTTTTCTGAATAGATTGGTTTAGAGACGCTGTGTTTGAATCAGCCTGACTTTTAAACTGGCGCAGTTGAAGTTCTAAGCCATTACGACTGGCCTGTTGTTTCTTTATTAGAATTTGTTGCTGCTGCCATAAATAAAAACCACCGGCTGCTGTGACTCCTGCAATGATAATTAATAAGAGCAGAGTGAAATAATTCAGGCTCTGTTTTGTTTTAACAGGAGTAGCTTCAGTCTTTTTTTCAGACGAAGAATTTTGTTCTTTTACTTTTTCAGTTTCAGGGGCTGTGGTTAATAGTTTATCTTCAGAATCTGCCATGACATTATCTATATTAATATTTTAAAGTTATTCTCGCACGCTTCTAGCGGAAATGGGGGTATTTTATTTGTATTTATTTTTTTGCTGCCAGATTTTAACTGCATTTATCATTGCATCATCAGTCGCTGAAGTTGCGACTATAACCTGATTGCTAAATCCCAGTTGTTGAGCAAGTTCTGCACAACGTTGACTGGGTACAATCAGGCTGGTTTGCAGCAGGTAATTCTGACCCTGTTTATTCATTATATAATACAGGTTTTTAAGTGCTTCGTTGCTGGTAACTGTAACCAGCTGGATATGTTTTTTTGACCATAGCTCAAGTATGGGTTCAATATCATTAGTTGTCTGGCAGCGACGATAAACTTCTGCGTAGCTAACTTGTGCGCCACGTGATTTTAGAGTATCTGCGAGAAACTCCCGACCACCTTCGCCACGGATAATTAATATCTGTTGAGCTGATAATTGATCGCTTTGCATTGCGGGCAGTTTGAGTAGAGCTTCGCTGTTAAAATTTTCTTCAGGTGTAATATCAACCTTAATTCCCTGCCGAGCCAGTGCCAGGGATGTGCTTTTGCCTATAGCGATGACCTTATGTTTTTCTAAACTTTTACCCGCTTTTTTTAACCATTTAATGCCATTATCGACGGCGTTTGTGCTAATAAAAATTATACTATTATATTTTTCAAACTCTTTGGCTCGCTTATTTAGCTGTTCACTGGATTCTATGGGGCAAATTTCAATAGTGGAAAAACCCGTCGCCTGGGCACCTGCCTGTTCCAGTTGATTAATAAATGCTGTTGCCTGGTGCTTTGGTCTGGTAACCAGTACGCCAGGGCCTGATAGCGGTTTGCTCAATTAAGCAGTCCCAGATCTTTGAGTATGGTTTCTGCTCCCTGAGAGAGTAACTTTTCTGCTAACTCAACTCCCAGCTCTTCAGCTTTGCTTGCCGAACCACGAATTTCATCACGTACAACTTCGCTGCCATCAGGGCGACCAACAAGGCCACGCAGATAAATTTGATCACCTTCAAGAATAGAATAACCAGCAATAGGTACCTGGCAGCCGCCATTAAGACGCTGGTTCATTGCGCGCTCTGCAGATAAACGGATATGTGTATCGGTATGATTAAGTGGCGCTAATAAATCCATAATAAGGCCATCATTTTCACGGCATTCTATGCCTACCGCTCCCTGACCTATGGCTGGCAGACTTTGCTCAGGTTCTATGCGTGACTGAATGCGATCCTCAAAACCCAGACGAATTAAACCGGCTGCAGCAAGAATAATGGCATCATAATTACCATCATCCAGTTTCTGTAAGCGGCTGTTTACATTGCCACGTAAATCCAGCATTTCAGCATTGGGCATATTGGCTTTAATCTGCAACTGGCGGCGTAAACTGGATGTACCGATACGTGCATTTTCGGGCAAATCATTCAGAGAGGCATAATTGTTGGATACAAAGGCATCGCGTGGATCTTCTCGTTGCATGATAATGGGTAAATGCAGTCCGGGTGGAAATTCCATAGGCACGTCTTTCATGGAATGTACGGCTATATCTGCATCACCCTCTAACATGCCCTGCTCCAGCTCTTTTACAAATAAGCCTTTACCGCCTACTTTAGCCAAAGGTGCGTCTAAAATTTTATCGCCTTTGGTGGTCATTTTTACAAATTCCACTTTTAGATCAGCGTGGTGAAGTTTTAACTGGCGGGCGACTTCTTCTGCCTGCCACATAGCTAATGGGCTTTTGCGCGTTGCAATACGAATGGTCTGGGTCATGTTCTTTCTTGGTTAGATATTTAAGAGGGGAAGATTTTAGCATATCAAACATTGCAGGAGCGGCTTTAGCTGTCAAATCGTGACTAAAGCTGCTCCGCATATTACTTATAAGTTGATAATGTTTTTATTTTCTTTCTAACATGAGGTAAATGCCGACGACTGATTTCCAGCCTGTCTTCGATATCTTTTATAATAATAACGCAGTGGCCATCATTATTTTTTTCCAGCCCATTCATATATTGATCTGCAACCAGAGCATTTCGATGAATTCGAGTAAAAATATTGCCAAATTCTACTTCAAGAGATTTGAGTGATTCTTCGATTAAATGTTCATGGTCAACGGTACGCAAAGTAACGTATTTATGATCGGCCATAAGATAGCGAATATCTTCTACTGGAATAAGTTCTAATGAGCCTCTAACTTTTATACAGATATGTGTGCGGGCAGATGAGCCATTATTGGGGTCTTTAAGTTCCTGTAACTGCGGACGAGTAAGCCGCTTTGCAGCTTGCAGGGCTTCTTCAAGGCGTTCCTGTTTAATGGGTTTAAGCAGATAATCTACGGCATGAGTTTCAAAAGCCTCTAATGCGTGATCACTGTATGCAGAGGTAAAAATAATAGCGGGTGGTTTACTTAAACGGTTTAGGTGATGAGCTGCCTCCAGACCATCCATGCCTGGCATACGAATATCCAGAAGAACAATATCAGGCTTAAGCTCCTGTGCTTTTTGCAGGCACTCGTTGCCATTAGCTGCTTCACCGCAGGGCTGGTAACCATCTAAATTTTGTAATAAACCGCTTAACCTTTGTCTGGCTAAAGGCTCATCATCAACGATCAGTATATTCATGTTTCTAGTTGTTTAAGGGGGATTTTGAGGGAAACGGTATAAGTTCCCTGTTGTTCATCAATCTCAAATGCAGCAGCATCACCATAGGTTAGAGTCAAACGTTTACGAATATTGTCCTGAGCCATATGATTACTTTTTTTATTTGTCATGCCGCCGTGAGTACTTATTGGGTTGCTTACAGATAAGCATAGTAGATTGTTTTCAATATGCGTCTTTATTTTAATAATTCCGCCTTCGGGCATGGGTTCGATACCATGATAAATAGCATTTTCTACAATGGGTTGCAGACAAAGAGCAGGAATTTCCATATTTTTTTGGGTATTTTCTTCAACCCACTCCACCTGCAGGCGATCACCCAGGCGTAGGTGTTCAATATCAACATAGCTGCGTGTTAGTGCCATTTCATCTGCCAGGCTGTGGCTGGTTTTTTCTTTGAGGCTGGCTCTAAATAAATCAGATAAATCTTCTACTGCTTTTTCAGCTTTTTTAGCATCGATACTGATTAAACAGGCAATCGTATTCATACTGTTAAATAAAAAATGAGGTCGAATACGTGCTTTTAATGCCTGTATCTGAGCATGGCTCTCTGACAGAGTATTTAATACCCATTGATGTTGAATGTATAAATAACGTAAAACAACAGCATAAATAACGGCACTAATGGCCATATTTCGAAACAGGAAATACATTAGCCAGTCATTACTAACAAATGTATACAGGCCAATGTTATGGCCAAAATAAATAACCATCAGGCTGAAAAACAGGCTAACGCTCATCATAATAGTAAAGCTGATAGTGGCATTAAGCGGCACACTGAGCTGATTTAGGTGTTTTCGCAGGAGGCAAAGAAGGGCTGCATCAACCAGGGAAATCCATTGTGCAAACAGTGAAATAAGAGCCAGACGATCCCAGAAGCCAGAAGCATCTGCAGGTGCAACAGCCAGTACCATTGCAAATAGCTCCACCAGCAGGAAGAGTATAAAAACCACAGTGACATCACAGAAATTGGGTAAAAATCCTCGATCCTTAATTATTGTATTTGAGTCCATTTTCATAGTGTAGTTAATATTTAGCGTGGTGGAGTCTCTATTAGATTAAAACAGACCCCCACAAGGCCAATGCCTACGTTATAATCCGCGATTATCCATAATAATGATGAAATTGAAGACATACCATGAGCAAAGACCGCAAACAAAAATCCTCACCAGCCAAATTATGGGGTGGTCGTTTTTCTGAACCAACCGATGCTTTTGTAGAAGCCTTTACTGCATCGGTAGAATTTGACCAGCGTATGTATCGGCAGGATATAGAAGGCTCTCGCGCTCATGCCCGTATGTTGACCAAAATAGGTGTACTCACAGAGCAGGATTGCAAAGTTATTATTGAAGGTCTGGATCAGATTGAACAGGAAATCACAGAGGGCGAATTTGAATGGTCAGTGTCCAGAGAAGATGTGCATATGAATATTGAAGCACGTCTTACTGAGATTGTGGGAGATGCTGGCAAACGTTTGCACACTGGGCGATCACGCAATGATCAGGTGGCCACTGATATTCGTCTTTATCTGCGTGAGCAAATTGGATTCACAATTGCTGAGATTCGTCGCTTACAGCAGGGTATGCTGGAGCTGGCAGAAAAAGAAGCCGAAACCATTATGCCGGGCTTTACTCATTTGCAGGTTGCACAGCCCGTTACTTTTGGGCATCACATTCTTGCCTGGTTTGAAATGATGCAGCGAGATGCCAGTCGCCTGCAGGATTGTGCAACACGAATGAATGTTTTACCGCTGGGTTCAGCGGCTCTGGCAGGCACAAGCTATCCTCTGGATCGACATTACACAGCAGAATTACTGGGTTTTGATGATGTTACCCGTAACTCACTGGATGGTGTCAGTGACCGTGATTTTGCTATTGAGTTCTGCGCTGCGGCTGCATTGATTATGACCCATCTATCACGATTTTCTGAAGAACTGGTACTTTGGTCATCTGCTCAGTTTAATTTTATTGAATTACCGGATCGGTTCTGTACGGGTTCATCAATTATGCCGCAAAAGAAAAACCCGGATGTGCCAGAGCTGGTGAGAGGTAAAACAGGCAGAGTGAATGGTCACCTCATTAGTTTATTAACGCTAATGAAATCTCAGCCGCTTGCCTACAACAAGGATAATCAGGAAGATAAAGAACCTCTTTTCGATACGATTGATACATTATTAGGTTCTTTAAGAGCATATGCCGACATGATCCCGTCAATTCAGGCAAAACGGGAAAATATGTATCGGGCAGCAAAGCAGGGTTTTTCAACTGCAACAGACCTGGCTGATTATCTGGTGGGTAAAGGTTTGCCTTTCCGAGATGCGCATGAAGTGGTGGGCAAAGCGGTGGCGCTGGGTGTTGAGCAGAATAAAGATCTTAGTGAAATGAGTTTGCAGGAATTAAAACAGTTCTCAGATATTATTGATGAGGATGTTTTTGAAGTGCTTACGCTGGAAGGATCTGTTGCGGCAAGAAATCATATTGGTGGTACAGCACCGGCTCAGGTTAAACAGGCTATTGCGGATGCTCGAAAAAGGATTATTTAACTTTTGGAATTAATAGAGACCTTTGCATGATAAAGGCCTCTAATAATGATTTACATATACTCCAGAATCATTTTCTGGTGGTAATATAAAGTCATATCGAAATAAAAGGAGTCCATTATGAATGGTGATCCTGGTTGGCGATTTGATACTACAACCATAGAATGGCTGCTCATTCCTGTGGTGCTGGCTATTTTGGTTACAGCGTGGCTTATGGCTTCTCGTCGATTTAAGGCGTTCAGGAAGCATAATATTCAATCGAATACTTCTACTTTAATATCAGAAAACTGGCACTCTGAAAGTGCTGAAGCTGTGCTGGTACAACTTAAAACAACCACTGATGGCCTGTGCCAGGATGAAGTAGCTCATAGACTTGCCAAATACGGCTTGAATCAGCTTCCTGAAGCAAAAGTTCGTAGCCCTCTGGTGCGCTTCTTTTATCAATTTCACAATGTGCTCATCTATGTATTGCTTGTTGCAAGTGCTGTTACAGGGATGCTGGGGCACTGGGTGGATGCCAGTGTAATTCTGGCTGTGGTTTTTCTTAATGCGCTGATTGGATTTGTGCAGGAGGGTAAAGCTGAGAATGCTTTGAGAGCTATACGGCAGATGCTTTCTCCAAATGCAATGGTTATGCGTGATGGTCGGCAGATAAGTATTCAGGCTAAAGATCTGGTTCTGGGAGATATTGTACTGTTGCAATCAGGTGATAAAGTGCCAGCAGACCTGCGTCTGTTCCGTGTAAAGGGGCTTCAAATTCAGGAATCGGTACTCACAGGAGAATCAATGCCTGTAGAAAAATTTACAGAGCCCGCTACACAGGAAGCAGTGATTGGTGATCGTATTTGCATGGCCTATTCGGGCACTCTGGTTACCCATGGTCAGGGCAGTGGTGTGGTGGTTGCGAGTGGAGCACAAACAGAAATTGGTCGCATCAGTACGCTGGTATCAGAAGTGGAATCCGTGACAACACCTTTATTACGTCAGATGGCTCAACTGGGGCGCTGGCTTACACTGGTCATTCTGGCTATTGCGGTTATTACATTTGTTTTTGGTTCATTGGTTCGAGATTATGCGGCTGCGGAGATGTTTCTTGCTGCGGTAAGTCTGGCTGTGGCTGCAATTCCCGAGGGCTTGCCTGCTATTATGAGCATCACTCTGGCGATAGGCGTGCAACGCATGGCTCGGCGTAATGCCATTATTCGTAGATTACCTGCAGTTGAAACATTAGGGGTGGTAACCGTTATTTGCTCAGATAAAACAGGTACTCTCACTCGCAATGAAATGACGGTACGCACAATTGCAAGTGCTGAAAATCTGTTTGAGCTGGCAGGTACAGGCTATGATCCTCATGGTGCAATATCCCTGTCAAATAGAAATATAGTCGCAGAAGAGAAACCACTTTTGCTTGAAGTGGTTCGTGCTGCTGTGCTTTGTAATGACGCTTCATTAGAGCAGAAAAATAATGAATGGCAGGTACATGGTGATCCAATGGAAGGCGCGCTATTAGTATCGGGCTTAAAGGCAGGACTGGATCTTGAAGCAGAGACAAAACAATACCCTCGCACTGATCTTATTCCTTTTGAATCAGAACATCGTTTTATGGCGACACTTCATCATAGCCATAAAGGTGATGCCTTTGTTTTTCTCAAAGGAGCACCTGAACGTGTTCTGGAGATGTGTGCTTATCAGAGGATGATGGGTGGTGACCAGCCTGTGGATAGAAATTACTGGTTAAGACGAGTTGAAGAAATGGCACAGCAAGGCCAGCGGGTACTGGCTATTGCCTTTAAGCCGGTGAGCCATGAAAAGATAGAATTAGAATTCAGTGATGTAGAGAATAATCTGACATTACTGGGTCTTTTTGGCCTGATTGATCCGCCTCGTGAAGAAGCGATTGAAGCAGTGCAGGTCTGTGGCAGGGCGGGTATCCGAGTAAAAATGATTACAGGTGATCATGCTGCTACCGCCCGAGCTATTGCCCGGCAGCTTAAACTTGTTAATGTTGATGATGTGCTTAGCGGGCAGGATCTTGACTTAATGAGTGAAGATGAGCTGCGTAAACGTGTGCTGGATGTTGATGTGTATGCACGGGTAAACCCGGAACATAAGCTGCTTTTAGTCAGGCTAATGCAGGAACAGGATTTGATCATTGCAATGACTGGAGATGGTGTAAATGATGCGCCTGCTTTAAAGCGAGCTGATGTGGGTACTGCTATGGGGCAAAATGGAACAGAGGCCGCCAAAGAAGCGGCTGAAATGGTGCTTGCCGATGATAATTTCACCTCAATTACTCATGCTGTAGAAGAAGGTCGTACTGTTTATGACAATCTTAAAAAAGCCATTTTATTTATTTTACCCACCAATGGAGGTGAGGCACTGATTATCCTTGCCGCTATCCTGTTTGGTTTTCACCAGCTACCGTTAACGCCGGTGCAGATTCTTTGGGTAAATATGGTAACAGCCGTTACCCTGGCACTGTCGCTGGCATTTGAGCCGCCTGAAGCGGATGTTATGCAACGTCCACCGCGAGATGCCCATGAACCCATGCTGACATCTTTCCTTATCTGGCGAATTGTATTTGTTGCCGTTATTCTTATGAGTGGAACATTTGGGCTTTTTATCTGGGAAATAGAACAGGGTGTTAGTATTGAGCATGCACGAACAGTTGCTGTGAATACGCTGGTTATGTTTGAGATATTTTACCTGTTTAATTCTCGTTATATCACCGCTTCGGTACTTAACTGGTCAGGATTGACAGGTAACCGTTATGTACTGATAGCCATTGCTATACTTATTATCTTCCAGTTGAGTTTCACTTATCTTACGCCCATGCAGGCCTTATTTGGCACAGCAGCAATCGACTTTAATGTCTGGTTGCGTATTTTATGTGTTTCTTCTTCGGTGCTGTTGCTGGTTGAATTAGAGAAATTTTTTGTGCGTAAACAAACTGCCTGAATTATAAAAAATTTATAGCTCAGCCTTAAGTTCGCTTTCAAGTTGAGTAAACTCTTCTTTTAGCTGTTCAAGTAAGTTTGTTACACCTTCAGTTGAACCTGCTTTTCCTATTTGTTCTATGCCCAATGCCAGCTCAGCCAGTTTTAGTGCACCAATGCTTCCGCTGCCGCCTTTGAGCTGATGTGCATTATGAAAAATAAGTTCAGCATCATTGGTCTGCAAACCTTCATCAATCAGGTGGATTAGTTTTGGTGAATTATCCAGATAAGTATCAATAAATTCAGAGAGAGCATCATCCATTAAGTCTCGTATTTCAGCAAAAACAATGGGGTCAAGTGCGGGTTTACTCATAAGGTTTAACCTGGATTAATTACAGTGTCATGTCACCAACAACAGTGGCTTCAGGAACATATTGTCTTATAGCATTTATCAGTTCCTGACAAAGGCCGGGCTGGGCTTTGTGTGAAACCCATAAACAGTTGATTTTCATATTCATATTGGCAAAAACAACGACATGGCTGTATTGACTAAGCACCATCTGAATATCATTTAATGTTTTATCAATGTACTTCTGTGGTTTCTTTTTTAGCCGTGGAATGATCATCATAAAATCAACGAATGATTTACCATCTTCATCACGTGTAGGTGCAACCTCCCATAAAGGACCTGCTGGCATAATGCCATTAAAAAAGCTGACTTCCTGATCGGACATAAATCTAACCCTGATCAACTGATTAAGAAAGGAAACGACTCTTAATAATATTAGCTGAATATTTAATGTTTGGTAGTGAGATATACAAGCTATCATGGAGTTTGACACTTGTCTAATTTTAGATAAAAGATGGGGCGTGTTAAATTGAGCTTCTTTTATAAATAGAAAATATATTATGAATAACTTTAAATTAGATGAACAACTGAAAAAAGATTGCATTGTGCTGGGGAAAATGAAAACCAGTCAGTTATTGTTATTAAATAATGCCCTGGTTCCCTGGTTTATTCTTGTGCCTGAAGTTAATAAGTTTGAGTTTTTTGAATTAGAAACAAAAATACAACAGACTCTTCTTGAGGAAATAAATGAGCTGTCTCGATTTTTAAAAAAAGAATTTAAAACAGATAAAATTAATATTGCAACTATAGGCAATATTGTTCAGCAATTACATATCCATATTGTAGGTAGAAATAAAAACGATTATTGTTGGCCGGGTGTTGTTTGGGGAGCAGAAGGAAAAAAAGACTATTCAGAAATAGAAATTACAGATATAAAAGATAAGTTGAAAAAAACAATTTCAGTTTTTAGTTAGTATCCTCAGAGGTTATTTTATTAGCTAACCTGTAAGCATCGATAATTCCAAATAGCCAGCAAATTAAAAGAAGATTTACAGCTATCTGAATAAGTAGTGAGCCTGAACTTTGTGTTGCTAATTCAGTTGCTCGATTTATATCGATAGCACCCCCACCATTTTGTAACTGCTCTACAATACTCAAAGCCTGGTTAACTGTATTTACAACAACAATACAAAGACAAATAAAAGAAATAATCAGGATACTATAGCCACGCTTAAGCTGTTTTAAATAAATATGACCAGAGCCAGGAAATACCAGGGCGGATAACAGAGCAGCTTTGAGAGGCCGATTCATGGCATAATCCACTAGATGATTAGAGAAGCTGCAATTAAAACATAATGCTAGTTTAAGCGTTAATAAATTATTGAGATCAATATGGCCATTCAGTGGTTTCCCGGGCACATGCACAAGGCCCGCAAAGAAATATCAAAAGTTATTCCCAGGATAGATATTATTATCGAAGTGCTGGATGCGCGTATTCCATTTAGTAGTGAAAATCCTTTGGTAACAGAGCTGCGTGATGGAAAGCCCTGTATTAAGCTTTTAAATAAAAGTGATTTGGCAGATGAGGCGATAACCAAAGAGTGGCTTGACTTTTTTGAGCAGGAAAAAGGCGTAAAAGCACAGGCAGTTAACTGTGATCAGAAATCAAAAATAAAACAAATTCCTGAACTCTGTCATAAATTATTTCCTGATAGAAAAACGTCAGTTAAACCCATACGTGTACTGATTATGGGTATTCCTAATGTCGGCAAATCAACCATTATAAATATTCTTACTGGTAGAATGATTGCCAAAGTGGGTGACGAACCTGCTGTTACAAAAAGACAGCAAATTATTAGTTTAGGTAATGGCATTGAATTATCTGATACCCCGGGTTTTCTATGGCCAAAAATAGAAAATATAAACAGTGGATATCGACTGGCAGTAACAGGGGCGATAAAAAATACTGCCATGGAATATGATGATGTGGCTTTATTTGCGGCAGAATATCTATTACAGGCTTATCCCGATATTGTAATGGAACGTTATAAATTAAATACTCTTCCCAACAATGACATGGAATTATTAGAAGCAATTGGCCGCAAAAGAGGTTGTTTGCAGGCGGGTGGTGTGGTGAATATACATAAAGTATCTGAAATTTTGCTCAATGAGATTCGAGGAAAATTATTAGGTTCTTTAAGCTTTGAGACACCAGAAATGATTATGATTGAGCATAATCAAACAATTATATAGATTGTAACTGTCTGATTTATATATAAATAATATCATTTGTTTAATAAGGTTTGCCAAGTTATGCATTTTCATGGATAATAACCTACTAAATTAGTCAACTTTATATATTCACCCCCAGATACGAGGTAAAAACGATGGAAGCTACAGTAAATGGCAAAACAATTGAGTTAAGTGAAGCCGGCTGGCTACTTAATTTAGATGAGTGGAGCGAAGAGCTAGCTGCTGAGGTTGCGGTAAATGAGAAAGTGCCGGAATTAACAGATGAGCACTGGAATATTATTAATATGGCACGCGAGTACTTTGTAGAAAATGGTACTGTATGTGAGCCAAGAAAATTTTCCAAGTTAATGAAAAAAGAATACGGTAAAGATAAGAGTGATCAGAAATATATCTACTCATTATTCCCAACCGGCTTAATTAAGTGCGCAAACAAGATTGCGGGTTTGCCACGTCCTAAAGGTTGTAGTTAAGTAATATCTGACTTTGCTGGTTAGAGATTTTAAAAAGGAATCGTATGATTCCTTTTTTTTT
>CAZFUY010000064.1:0-17821 GCA_964522445.1 uncultured Thiotrichaceae bacterium
GGGTATAGTTAAGCATTCCAGTGGTGCAGTTAACCATCCTGTTGGCATGCTTTATCGCAACTCTTATAGTAAGGGAAACTATAGAGACATAACTAGAATATCAAAAAATATTATTTTACCCGATGGCAAGGTAAGCTGTATTTCATGCCACAAAGGTTATAGCAAAAAACACGGTGAAATGGTTGATATGAAATCAACTACAGCTCTATGTTTTGAATGCCATGATATGTAATAAATTAGGTGTTTTTTACACATGAATAAAAATAAGCGACACATACATTACATTAATCCGGCCATTCAAAAACGCCTGATTATTAGCATGGTTGTTATTGAACTAATACTTATCAGCTTAACTATTTTCTGGCTTTACCATGACATAAATTATCTTATTGAAGATAATATGTTCAGAGTACACGCACAAAATAATCTAACACCTGGTTTTTTTGCTGTGCGTCTGGCTCAGGCTGCTTTTGTTTTATTAATTATCAATATAATTATTTCATCACTTGCTGTCTGGTACTGGAAAAATTATATAATAAACATTATTACACCACTTGAAGAAATAGCAGCTTTAATACAAAAACTGGATTTCACAAAAAGACCTGACATTTCAGAACCTCATGAAACCATACAAATAGCCTCTGAGTGGCTAAGTAAAGAAAAAAATAAATTTATTGAGATAAGGCATAATATATCAATGATTGATAAACAGGAATCAGCAACTAAAAAACTGGAAAGTTGCAGGCAACTACTTGAAAAATAGACGCTGTTAACCAGCCTCTCTAATTATAACTTTGTTTCTTTAATATTATTCCTATTATTAATTTTTACACAGTTTCTACCAGAATCTTTAGCTTCGTATAAGGCAACATCTGCACGCAACAGCAAACTATCTATAGTATCCCCTTGTGTAAAATGGGCAACACCAAAACTACAGGTTACATTTCCAACCGTATCAAACTGATAGTTTTCTACTAATTCTCGAAGTTTTTCAGCAAACACCAAAACTTTCTGAAGATCTTTTTCCTGGCTAATAATTAAAAACTCCTCACCACCCCATCGCCCTACCAAATCAGATTTCCGAACATTAGAAGAAAACAGCTCTGAAATAGTTTGTAAAATATAATCTCCAACCTGATGACCATAAGTATCATTAACTTTTTTAAAATAATCGACATCGATAATAATTAAGCTAAATGAATGATTATAGCGCCTGGCCTGATCCACCTCAGAAGTTAATATATTATCTATTTTCCGCCTGTTATAGAGTTTCGTTAACTGGTCTGTTACAGACAACTTTTCCAGTTCTTTTGTGCGTTTTTCTACCAGCCTGTATAACTCTGAATTTTTTCGTGATGATATCCTGATTGCTGGAATAACAATTATTATTGCCTCAAGAACCAGAGTGAATAACGTTCCAATTAATATAAAAAGTTCACGCTCCATGAGTGCTTTTGTTTTCTCATTACTCTCATGCTCAAAAACATAAACTGTATTATTTATTTGTGGCAATAGCTCAAATGACGAACTCTCAATTTCTTTAAGAGTTTTACTATCCATATTTTTTATAAAACTGGAAAGCAGCTCTAAATAGTGTTCTATTTTCTTGTTAAGATTAACAGGCGGATGATAATAAATAGCGGAAATTTGTTCTGATGTCATGTGTGTAGTAACAATCTCATAGTGATCCTGCTTCATGAGATTATATAATTCAATTAAGTGACTTTTTAATTCCTCATCTTTTGTTTCATAGTAGCGCTTTGCAATAAGCGTCGTTTTCTGAGAAAGCATCCTCTGCTTGCCACTTATATTGATGATGTGCGCATATGTTTTCTGGCTTTGAATGATTTCTGTCGTTGTTAGATATGCATAAATTACCCACACGGATAAGCTAATAAATATAATAGTATAAATATATTTAAGATTAAACATCACTCTTTATATATAGCATATATTTAGTAACATTATAGCCAGCCACAGCCCCCATCCAGCAAGATATTATCGCCTGCATACAGACGTAAAACATCTAAATTTGTCCTGATAATAATCTTTCAATAATTTTCTGAAGCTACTTGTTATGACAATAATTACAGATATTCTGATCACGCAAGCGCCGTTTTGAATCCGCTCCTTTTGCAGCAGCCTTATTTTTTATAACACCTTTTTGATGGGGATTATGACATGTCCCACAAAAGATCTTTCCTGTTTCTGGTTCCATTGGAAAAACAATCTGATTTTTTTCTTCCGCCAGTTGCAATAAATTTGAAATATAAGCTGGTGGTTTAATTAAATGATTTGGCCCTGATTTTTTCTTAAAGAAACTAAACTGTCCACCAGGGTGAGGTGTCCATACATGACATCCCCAACACATGCTAACCAGATTATCTTTTGCTGCATGAAACTCTACATCATTAATTGATTTAGCTCTGACCAGATCATCTATAGAGCCGGCATGACAAATACGACATTTATGCTTTTTTATTTTGCCCTTATCATCAAGCTGATCATGAGGATTAAGCCGCTTATACTGTTTTTTATCATGGCAGAAATAACAGGGTTGACTACGACTTTTAAATGGTCCCTGACGGAAGAACTTTGGATTAGTCAGCTTCTGTCGACTTTTTGATGCCTCACATTGTATGGAAATATCATGACAGGTTGTACAGCTTATTTTACCCGATGATTTTTTCAGTGATTTTTTATAAGACTTGTCCATGCGTTTTAGCATGTTTCTGGAAGGTTGAATATCTATAGGGTGAATATAGCGATGATCATAATGTGCATCATGACAACTTAAACAAACATCTCTAATATTTTTTCTGCGTAAATTATTTTCAGATGCATTGCTCTGCTTTAAATGACACACACTACAGGCATTATCCTGCCAGTGAGGACTGGGTATTTTATCTCTGCTTAAAGCGGTCTCGACTATAGCCTTTGGTATTTCATCAATATTTAGCGACCTGTTCACTTCTTTTTCGACGATTACACTTTCTTTGGCAAACACCATGCCAGAACCTACCACCATTATTAAGAATGATAGAAAAAATATTAAAAACATTTTATTCATCGTCAACCGCCGGGGCCACCGGGACCACCGCCACCACCGCCACCTCCTCCACCGCCGCCATAACTTTTAGGATTATGATTCATTCCATGACAGCTAAGATAGCAACGACCAGAGAAAGTACCTGTGGTTTCATAACGTAAAATACCAGATGAGCTGGGAGACACCACAGACGTATCAAAATTAATTAATTTACTATTGTTAGTACTATTACCCTGTGTTGCACTAATACCATGGGGATCATGACAAACGTTACACGGAGTACTCAAATTAAACATCGGCCTTCTACCTTGAATATGCAAACTATGCCGACTAAAACTCTGATTACCAAGAATGCTATTACGGTCATGACACTTGTAGCACAGCGCATAGGTAGACGGACTCTCAGTAGTGGGATCACTGGTTAGATACTGGCGCTCCAGTATAGGCTCATAAATAGAACCATGAGGTCCATTAGGCCCATTACCATTTGCACCAGGACCACTGTCATTATTATGACAATCCAGACAGGTAATCGTACTACTGGTGGTCAGTGGAGCAATTAGACTTGGGACATTAGAATTTTTTCCAACACCTGCAACAGGATGATATGCGGGGTTAGACGTATCAAATTCAAGGCGCACATTAGTTTGCTCTATCTGACGAGTTGTACGTGCTGCAGGCTTATTAGAACTATCACCATGACAACGATAGCAAAGCTCCTGAACCTGAGTAACCTGTGCAATTTCGCTTCCCTGCTGATCAATGCCTCGTACACCATTGAGCGGGTTTCCATTATTAGCAGCATGGGGATTATGGCAGTCTACACACTCTGCATGGCGGGCATTAACAACAGCTGATTCTGCTGGATCATGAGTGCCCGTAGTATCGGCAATAGGATGACGAGCAAATTTATTGAATTCTGCTTCAATATTATAATTTGCTACATGACCATTATGGCAACTCAGACAATTACTTTCTTCCACTTCATAATTAAGGATACGCTGCTGGCTGCCCGCATTATGTGGTGAGTGGCAATTTTCACAGGCATTGCCGGCTACAGTGGTCGCATTGGTATGAGGCCATGGATCAGGGCTTACACCATTCCAGGTGGCATTTGAAACGCTATGTGATGTCTCGTTCCAGAAATTTTTAACATGGCAGGTCTGACACAGTGCAGAAGCCGTATTAGCCATAACCAGAAATTTCCCATTATCATCATTATGAGGGTCATGACAACTGGTACATTGCATCTGCCCCGTACTATCCAGTTTTACAGCTCCAGTGAGTGTCGACGGGTTAACCAGCTCACCTCGTTGTGAAGCCAGGCCAGAGGTAAAAGCAAAAGAAACGGGGTGGTCATCGGATAAATCAGTTCCCAGACGAGTCACACCCGCAGGCATGGTAGTCACGCCATTAGCCATATTTATAGTAGAGCTACTGCTGAGTACACTGCCTAGTGCAATAGTTCCATCATGGCAGCTAAGACACAGCATTGAAGCACCTGTGGGCTGGCCAGGCGATGCAATTACTGTAGAACTGGAGTAAGGAGTGTATATACTGCCAGAAGAAGCTCTGTTCCATAAAGGCTGTAGCGGAGCTGCGTTGTGCGGCGTGTGACAGAAAATACAGATTTGCTGCTCATCTGTCGCCTTGATGACACCAGGCCCCGTCACAGATAAATTATGCCGGGTATCAACAATGGCAGAATACAGAACGCTGCTGTATAAAATAAGCAACAAAGGCGTGAGAAAAAATAGACCTGTTCGATAGACTGTTTTCATAGCTATTTCCCGATATAACGGAAGACCTGCACCCGCTGGTTATGGGAGTCTGCCACATAAATTTTCTGCTGAGGAGTAATATTTATACCCGCTGGTAACCAGAACTGACCAGGCTGCTGGCCCTGTTCACCCACTGTCATCAAAAATTGTCCACTGCGGTCAAATAATTGAATATTATTGAGCAGTGCATCCACCACATAAATATTGCCATCCTGATCTGTTGCCACACCCTTAGGTCGTGACTGCCGTCCACTGGACTGACCTGCTTCACCAAAGCTGCTCAGATAGTTACCTTTCAGATCAAATGACTGAATACGAAAATTAAGTGCATCTGTAACAAGTATAGTGCCATTTGCCTGCCACAACAGTGTCGGGTAATTAAATTCCCCCAGCTTTACACCTCGTTTGCCAAAACGCTTTATTAGCCTGCCAGTACTATTAAATCGCAAAATCTGATGAGCACGGGTGTCTACCAGATAAAGGTCACCACTTTTTGGCTCAATAGCCAAACCAGTAGGTTGCTGCAATTTTACATTTAACCTCATGGGTACTGCATAATCTGAATCTTTATGAATAATCAGCACCCGTGCCAGCTTCGAATCACTGATATACACATTACCCTGACCATCACTTGCCATTGCAACGGGTGAAGGTAATTCATGCCCCTCAGATCCACGAATAAGTTTGTACCCCTGATCAATAGTATCAAAACGATGTACGCCCCGTACTCCTGGATCAGCCACATAAATAAACCGATTATCAACAGAAATCACGGCCATGGGGCGCACCATACGCATATCATCTTCACCAAAAACAACATCACCCAGCCACTGCCAGAAACTTCGACCTATGCCAAGTTCTTCAGGGTTAGAAAAGGACTGCTCAAAGACAATTCGCGCAGTTGCTGGTGCTGGCGGCCATACAGGTTTAACTAGATGCCCCTGTTTTGTATCAAGACTGGCGCAGGAGCTAGTAAAAATACTAATAACAGCAATAAGAGCCATGTAAATAATTATCCGGGGCATTTAAAACTTCCTTAACAGATTTAACTTGACCGCCCAACGCTCTCGTTCAACTATCCCCTGCTCTTCAGCGGAATAATGGGCATCAGCAAACAGACTAAGCTGGCGGTAGGCCCAACGTGCGCGCAGACGATGAATACTCTGCAATCGTTCAAGCGTTCCCCCTGTATCACTTTCATAACTAAATTCATAACTTAGCTCTGTTCTCAACCAGGGGCGTGATCGAATATGCAAAATATAACCAGTTAAATCAACATCTTCCTCTGAGTTTTCATAATCAATCATCTGACGTCGTGTTGACAGGCGCAGATTCGTTAACTGGGGTAAAGGCAAATCCATATAAGCATCAATATTAGTCTGAATGAAAGGATTGATGTCTTCATCATGCGCTTGATAATAAGCTTCTCCACCAAGATTAATGCCATTGAGCAATGGTCGATCAGCACTGATACCATAGGTCATGCTGGAAATTGAGTTCAACTGCACCGTAGGCGCACCATCCTGAAGATTCTGCTGAATATCATGGTAACGGGCATATATGTCATAAAAAGAAGAAGGCTTCCAGCTAATCTGAAAGTTATTACCAACCAGGTTGTACGCAAAACTCCCCCCTGTCTGGTAACTGTAATCTACCAACACAAGCTGGCCATCAACTATATTGCCATCTGCCAGCCGCTGAATCTGGACTTGTGAGCCGACTTCAAGAATTCGATAATCGGAAGCGCCATACATCTGTGTACGCCCAGTATTCCAGACCTCAATTGTAGTGGTATCAATAAACTCCCGATTAAGAACAACCTGTGTCGTGCCATTCATTTCATGTTCTTCACCATAAATGACGAACAGGTTTGTATCAGAAGCCTGGTCTTTATAGTCAAAGTTACCACTGTAGCTAAGCTTTAATATACCAATAGCAATAGGGCGATTATGACTAATCTGATAATTAGCTCCCATATTCTGATAATCAATACCAGTGGCATCATTTTTCTCACCATGGATATCCATACTGCCAGTATAGCGCTGACCCGTGTAACCAAAACCCATGGTAAAATTTTTCTGATTAATTGAAACGCCCTCTTCTTCAGAATCCATATAATTGAAACGGTAAAAAGAACGGGTTTGTTCGCTATGTTGCCAGTTTAAATATGGGTTGTAGCGCAGCTCTTCACGCCGTGGATATTCTTCCTGAGTATTATAAGAAATAATATTAGTTAGCTGAATCTGACGAGCTTTACCAAAGACATTTTTTGAATCAAAATAAGTCGATGCAGTGCTGGTAGCGCGAGTCTGTATGGCCAGATTAGGGCTACCACTACGGGAATTTCGATTATTTATCTGATGGGATAGTTGCACATGCTCACCAGCACCATAGGATCGATACAGACGTAAGTTAACATACTCAAGTGTATCATCAGTAAACTGATCGAAGCCTTCACCCTTCATTGTCTGACGGAAAGCATTAATATTTATTTGTACAGGCGATACTGGCTGCAACAAAGAAAGATCAACGCCGTATCTAATGTTCTCCTGCAAATAACGCCCTCCTAACCCAGTGGATACCGAAGGATTCTGCTTGTCATAATACAGTGATACGGGATAGGGTTTTTTATTAAGAAAATCAAGACGAGCATTAACGCCCAACAGTGCTTCGCTATTACTATTTTCACCAGCCTGAGTTTCCAGACGACTCTGATCAAAAAGTATGCTCCCCCCCAGATCTACACTGAGTAAATTAGGGTGAAAAACATAACTGTGGGTATCTATCTGGAACTCTTCCTGAAACGTGGGTCGGGTATCCTGCTGCCCCTTCTCTCCTGCATTATAAAATGTCTGTTCATCAAACAGGTAGCGTAAAGCCAGTTCACCATCGACACTCGTCATGTTGAAAGGCTGAACCTGGGTAGCCATTGCTTCTGTAAGAGTTAGACACAACAAGATTAAAAACCCTCGTTGTCTGGCAGTTGAAAAAAGAATATTGGTACTCCACATACTGTTTTATATACTGGTTTCCCATGGCTATTATTCAGCTGTCTGGGTATCGGGATAATCCATATTTTCCATACGGCCAAAACCAAATACATTCACCTTATTATTGCCAAACTGACTACTAACGAAAATGAGATATTCGATATCAAACCCAGGCTTGGCATATTGACGAAAATAATTAACATTATCATAATCAATAAAAATATCAGTAGGTAAATTAATACTGGATGAATGCGAGCCAGGCTCACCATAAAACATCAATAATTTGCCGTCATTATTGATAATTTGAACATTTTCAAATGCAGCATCTACCACATGCAGGCGGCCATCTCGATCAACAGCTATACCCTTGGGACGAGCAAACTGCCCCAGGCCTGTACCCACCTTGCCAAAACTTTTCACAAACTTCCCATTCAGCGTGAATTTTTGCACCCTGAAATTACCCGTTTCACTAACATATATATCGTTATCAGGACCCAACGCTAAATTGGTAGGATAGAATAATTCTCCATTTTTTGAGCCTGCATGACCAATACTGTAAAGCTCTTTACCCGTATTTTTATCAATAACAACAATACGGTGGTTTTTAATATCGGTTATAAATAACCTGTCACCAACAATGAGGACATCCGAGGGCTTGAATGCTTCACCATCACCAATAATCCTACTAAACTTATTTTCTTTATCATAAACCAGCACCAGGCTTCGTATGGTATCGGTGATGTATTTGGTTCCATCCTGGTCAATAGTAATGTTAATAGGTTTTCTCATCTTTCCAGAGAAAGAACCAAAAATCATATCAAATTTTTTATTTTTCAGATCAAATAATGCATAGCCAGGACCACGTATATCCACCACATAAAGCACATTATCTTTTATAGCAACACCATAGGGCTTATTGATAACGGCTGAGTCATTGGATTCATCACCAAGTACAAAGCGACTAAAGTCACTATCATTACCAACAAGGTCGTTAGGACCGGAAAAAGTCGTTAGGTACTGAATTCTAGGCGGGTTAGGTAAAGGTGGGTAAAAAGCACTTTGTTCTTCATCTTTCTCTGATAGTCCTGCACAACCTGACAGGATAATGGTCAGAATCAGGAAGGGTAATAGTAATATAAATTGATTGGTTTTAGTTCTCGAATGCACAACACGCCTCTCTGGTACTGACAAATTAGGGGGTTCAGTATCATCATTTTGAAGAACGGGCCTTCAGGAAAGAAGACCCGTTACATCATTTTACTTATTATGGCATGTCAGGCAAATTGCACTGCCGGCCTTGCTTACCTTAAGGAAAGGCTGGTCGTTAGTACCATTGCCTACAAAGTTATTGTGTACGTCATGACATGAAGTACACTGTACCTTGCCGCCTGATAACATCAGCGAAGCAATAGTGCCAGTACGAGTTTTATCACCATTCAATCCTATGGTCACAGGCTGTGTGACAGGATCATGCAGGCCAGGATCAGTTACAGACAGTGCTGTATCATATGTGATAGAAATTGGATGGTCATTGGACAGGCCATCACTGCCAATTGCTGCTGCACCGCTCATCACTGTGTTACCAACATTGCCACCAAAGCTGTCAATAGCCGTTACACCATCATGACATGACAGACATAGTTTAGATGTTCCTGTAGGCTGACCATCCTGAGTAGCATCTAGTGTACCTGTAGAGTACATAGTAAAAGTGCTTGCAGTCACTGCATGATTCCACAGCGGTGCTTCAGTAACGGATGTATCTGCATTATGAGGTGTATGACAGACAACGCAGATTTCACCACCACTCCAACCACTAGCAGACAGATCATGTGCTGTATTCACTATTGTTCCAGCATTTGCTGTACTCGCAAGCAACCCCGCAGCCACTAATGCTACAGTTGATGCGCCAATTGTTTTACTTAAATAGGTTAACTTGTTCATTTTTCTGTACCTTTACATCTTAAGACATTCTTTAACATCTTGTTTATCGGCTATAAAAACATTACTTTCTCAAGGGGGTGAAGGTCATTGTTAAAGAACAGCTTCCGTCACCTATTTTCTCTTTCTGCCAGTTTTTTTTACCTCCCTGGCGTCAAATCTTTCGATTAAACTACCTCTCCTTTGACTTTGATTTAACCACCTTCAACACATGGTTATCTTGATGCACATCAATTAATTTAAGGGTTCTCTAATATTAAGGGGAACTAATTAATATATTAATTAGCTATGCTTATAGCCGTCAAAATAACAATTTATATATACAAAAACAACCCTCATTCAGGTTAATTAAAATATCTTACTGCTCTTATCTCAAGCAGACACTCATCCCTTGAAATTCACTCAGATTAAGTATTAGTTACATTACAAAAACAGCATTGTATATCAGCTTATTCTAATATAGAATTCAGGCTAACAACTTTTATATGTGAGAAAATAAATATGACTATCGATAGAGTAGTAATGGCTTTTGCCGGTACGGTTATTCTGGCCAGTGTAGCACTGTCTCAACTTCAATCAGTTAACTGGTTGTTTCTGACAGGTTTTGTTGGTGTAAACATCCTTCAATCTGCATTTACAGGTTTCTGCCCACTGGCAACTATACTGAAGAAAATAGGAATCAAACCTGGTCAGGCATTTAGCTAAATCCCCTCCCATAATTTTCGTTCAAGGCTGGAATATGATTATTCCAGCCTTTTTATTTATGATATTTACTTTTGGCACTTAATGTATCTTATTGTTATTGCTTTAAATAGATAATTTTCTGAAGAGCCAGCTATCAATATAAGACTCTCTGCTAATCACAACATTACTCTTAAAATAGCTTGCTTAAACCGACAGTAACCACCTGCCGATCATAACTGTAACCACTCTCTGTTGATGAGTTATCTATATATTGCAGTTTTAGCTTTAACTTCATGGTTTTATCAAAACGATAGTTGGCATATACAGTTGCTTTCCAGCGATCATCTTTACGATCCTGCGTAGTCATTGTTGGGTAATCACTTATACGATAAGCAAGATCCCCTGTTAAACGCCATAATCTATTTAGATCTATCGTATATTTACCACGAAAGGTATGACGAGTTGGCGAATAGCTGTATTGGCTTCCTGTTGCAGGAACGACATCATTTCTATTATTTAACTCCAGCTCGTAATAAAACTGAGTTGCATTTTTCTTATTGTAACGGCGAAATTCGGCCCTAATTTTTTGCCGCCAGCCCTCAAGATAATCGAAAGTTACATCATCACTACTAATATCTTCATAACGATAACGAAGGTAAATTCTATCTGTACGGGATAATTTGTGCCTACCTTTCACTTCCAGATTAAAAATAGACTGGTAGTCCAAAGAGCCATAAGTTAGCTTATCAAAGCCTGCCTTAAGATAAGTATTCCAGTCAGCCAGTTTTTGTGCCTTTTTAAGACTTATACCATATTGATCCTGATCATAAATACCTGCACCAGAATAGCGAATGCTATAAAGCGTTGCTTCTCCACGCCAACCATTCGAATTCTTTCCACTGAATAGATAATCTGCCGATGCTAGCACATCAAGAAAACTATCTGATTTTTCAGTGCCTGTTCCCACAGGTGCAAAGTTAATATTGCTATCATAGCCAGCTGTTCCATTAAGATATACTGACCAGGGCTTCTTCACTGATTTAAATTTATCAAGCTGCTGTTTGGCCAGATAGGTCAGTTTTTTATCTTTGCTATTACGAACAACTAAATTAAAATATTTTTTAGCTTTACGGGTACTTTTCTGCCTGTCAGCAATAAGTCCCAGATTATATTCCGCCAGTGATTTCATTTTCGCTGTTTTTCTAAGCTCCGTGAAATAAGACTCAGCTTTTTTATAGTTTTGAAGTTTGTAATAGGCGCTTCCCAAATTGTAATAAAGCGCCGTTGTTCGCATCCCCTGTTTACGCGCACTCTCAAACTTTTCTACTGCACTGACATAGTTCTCAGATTTAAAGTAAGTAACTCCTTGTTTAAAATCATCTTTAGCCGAGGCATATACATGAGTTGAAACCATCATTAGCACTAACACAAACCAACTTTTCATATTTTTTCCCATTCAGACATACATATAACCCATTAGAAATTTACGCCATATAACAGTAAACCTCTCCCTGTAAAACAGGAAGAGGCTCATGTGTTTTTTAACGTTCCTTAGAGTGATGCACTTTATAAGGGATTTCCAGCACTATGTTCTTCAAGGTCATCACGATGATCATTCGCATCATTTATATCGCGATCATTATCATCCATTTCTCTTTCCCTTTCACGATCCATTTCGCTTTCATTATCTCTTTCAGTTTCGCGATCCATTTCGTTCTCATTATCTCTTTCAGTTTCACGATCCATTTCGTTCTCATTATCTCTTTCAGTTTCGCGATCCATATCACTCTCATTATCCCTTTCAGTTTCGCGATCCATTTCGCTTTCATTATCCCTTTCAGTTTCGCGATCCATTTCGCTTTCATTATCCCTTTCACTTTCATGATCCATTTCACCTTCATGCTCACGTGCTTTTTCCATTGCATGATCTTCATCATCATTAGCATCATCTGTTTTAGCTTTGCGATCATCATTAGCATGATCCAGACCGTGCTGAGCATTGGTACGTGCATGTTCATTAGCAGCATCAGGCAGTTCAATACTTTCCATTACATGACTTGAAGATGTTTCATCCATTTCCATAACACGAATGGTTATATCATCATCAACTGAGGCTATTGCACCTAGTGGTAATGCCATTCCCAGTCCCAGAATTATTGCTTTGCTTAGTGTTTTCATGATTTTTTGCTCCAAAATTTTATTAAGCAGATGTTAAAGGCTGAATCTGGTAGGTCATCACGCCATTATCTGTGGTTTTTAATATCAATCGATATGTTTTCTGTTTATCGCCATAACTCAGTTGGGCAACTAATTCTCCCTTACCTGCTTCTATGGCATTAATGGGCAGAGCTAGAACATTCTGCCCCTTTTTCAGACTGGTATTCCAGCTCAGCTGACTGCGACCAGGATAGCCACTTAGCTCAACATTTGCTGGTAATTCGATAGTCAGTGTTACCTGCTGGATATCACTGGGTGCTTCGAATAACAATCTGACAGGACGTTCTTCATTCATTGCAACAGTGATCACATTGGGTGCATCTACAGGCTGCTGTGGCACAAAAATCATTGTGCTAGCAACCCACAAACATACACTTGCAACCATTGCTGTAGCAAAACCACCTAAAAATCTGTTCCCATTATTATGAGCACTCTGTTTACGTACTTTTGCAAATACTCTTGCTTCAAAGTCTGTTGATGCTTCGGCAAATGGAAGTGACTTAAGCGCATCACGCACAACCCTGGCTTCTTCAAGACTTTGACGACAGACTGTACAGTTATTAAGATGCAGCTCGATAGCTTTTTGCTCATTCAATAGCAAATGCTTATCAAGATAATCGTCTAGCTGTATTTGTGTGTCTGTGCAATTCATAGTTTTTGTCCTGTTATTCGTTAACACGCCTGCCAGCACTAAAAGGTTCCATATTTTTTAATAATTCTCTTAATCGACTGCGAGCACGGTTAAGACGAGATTTCAGCGTACCAATAGATACATCGTACATAGTGTGTATTTCCTGCAGGGTATACCCCTCTACATCATGCAGTATCACCAGAATTCGTTGGTCTTCATTCAACTGATTCAGTGACCGCTGTAGCCGATCCTGTAATATAGCCGCATCATTAGCCCCAGCAGGATCAGGGTTTTCATCCCTAAAACCTTCTAATATATTATCTTCATCCTCACCCACCAGATGTAATGGCGCTCGCTGCTTACTGCGCAACCTGTCAATAAAATGTCTGTAAAGCACTCTGGCCAGCCAGGGACCCAGCTTTTCAATCGACTGCATTTCATTCAATTGGGGAAATAATTTAACAACAACATCCTGCACCAGATCTTCAGCATCATCACGCTGTCTGGTAAATCGATAGGCAAGTTTATAAAGTTGATCGAGGTGTGGCTGAATCAGTTCTTCAAACTGATCATGTTCCGAGCGCCTGCGTGGCCATATATTTATCACGTTCATAATCCTTACACGTTTAAAAGGCCAGAATGGTTCCATTTAATGGAATTTTTTTTATATTCACTGCAAATCCCCCTTATTATCAGGAAGCCATTAATACAAAATAGACTAATATTTCATCTACTGTAATACAGATACTTACTTTAATATTATTTTCTATACAAAAAAATACCCCGACTAGCGGGGTATTCTTCAATTGTCTTATTTAAGTCTGAATTATTAATTCTTACCCAAAATAATGTTTTCTTTATTTCTCTCTATTGTTTTAGAGCTAATACCTTTTACATTTGCCAGCTCTTCTACATTGGAAAATGCGCCGTGCTCATTCCGGTAATCAATAATTGCCTGTGCCTTTTTAGCACCGACTCCTTTTAATTCAACAGCAAGAGTTTCAACATCGGCGGTATTAATATTTACATGCCCCGCCCACAATGCAGATGATACTGTTAGCATTAATCCTGTAATAATTGCTTTTATCATTTTCATAAACTTATTTCCTTTTCCTTGTTTAAATGAAGAAGAAAGGTTAATTAGATGAAAGTATTATTACAATTGGGAAATTTCTGAATTTATTGTAAGCAAAATTCCCACAGGATCTTCTGCCTGTGTAATTGGGCGACCAATAACTAAATAGCTTGAACCCGCTTTTATTGCATCAACTGGTGTCATTATACGATGTTGATCATCTGTTGCACTACCTGCTGGCCTTATGCCCGGTGTAATTAATAAAAATTTATCACCTAATTTACGTCTCATAACCTGCGCTTCCTGCGCCGAGCAAACCACACCATCCAGCCCCGATTGTTTTGCCATATTTGCCAGATGCACAGCACATTCTGCGGGTGACTGCTGTATACCAATTTCATTTAAATCTGTTTCTGACATGCTGGTTAATATAGTAACCGCAATCAGATAAGGTCGGTTTTGTTTATTGACTATTGCATTCGCGGCAGCTTCCATCATTCGCTTACCACCAAGCGCATGGACATTTAACATCCACACACCCAGATCAGCTGCTGTTTCACAGGCTCTTGCTACTGTATTTGGAATATCATGATATTTTAAATCCAGAAATACCTGAAAATTTTTATTCTGTATTTTTTCTATAAATGCAGGGCCTAAATGCGTAAACATTTCTTTGCCTACTTTTAGGCGACATAAATTTGGGTCTAATTTTTCAATTAATTCCAGTGCTTTTTTTTCTGTTGGGTAGTCCAGTGCTACCAGGACTTTGGGGTCAGTCATTTATTGATCTCAGTTTTTTCATTATATTTATTTTGGTTTCATGCCGCCCCATGTATGACAGGTTGGACATAACCAGTACAGTGTATTTGCCGAATAGCCACATTTGCTGCACTGATAATCTGATTTCTGTTTAACCAGCTGTTTAACAACTTCTGGAAAATAACTTTCCGGGCAGTCTATATTCGGTGATTTAAATTCCAGTACTTTTTGCATGCCGTCTAAAGATGGTTTTAAAAGCATGCTTTTTGATAAATATTCTAATGCTGTTTCTTTGTCATAATCTTTATTAATTAAATCAGCAATGGCTGTTACCAGTGAAATTTCACTATGATCTCGTTCAATATGTTTTAGATAGGTAATTAAAGATTTAATATTTGATTGCGCACGATAACATTCAGTTAATTTTTCAATAATCAGCGGGAAAAATGCAATATTTTGAAATTCAACCTGTTCTAAAAAACGTATCGCTTTTTTATAACGACCTCGGCCTATTGCAATGGAACCAAGAATTATAGATGCACGTACACAGTTTTCATCTGCTGATAATGCCTGTGTTGCTAAGGCTTCAGCTTCTTTAATATCACCCTGCACATTAGTTATTTCACTTAACTCACAATAAAACTGTGCAATAACAGAATTAAGATTTTCTTTTGCTGTTTTCTGATATTGTTTTGCAACTCTGATAGCCGCTTCCCATTCCTGTTCCTGTTGATAAATATTCATTAGGTGCTTCAATGCATCCTCTGCATAAATATCATCTTTTAATACTTCATTAAATAAACCCTCGGCTCTGTCTAACCAACCTGCTAGTTGATAATCACAACCTAATTCCAACAATACACGAAATTTATATTCTACTGGTAAAGATGGGCGAGCTAATAAGTTTTGATGAAGTTTAATGGATTTATCAATCTCACCTTTACGGCGAAAAATACTGGCCAGAGCCAAACTGGTATCAATGGTTTCCCAATCAATTTCAACCAGCTTTAAAAATACATCCAGTGCTTTATCCTGTTCATCATTGAGCAGATAATTAAGACCCTGAAAATATTCATTAGAAAAGCGTAACTGGCGACGTGTTTTTTTATTTCTACGACGCGATAATATCCAGCCTGCCAGAAAAGCAACTGGAAGCAACAATAAAGCCCACTGCCATTGAATTGATATCATTTATCTGTTTTTAGAATATTAGACAAACCCGTTAACGCCTGTCTTTGTTTTGCCATTTGTCTAATTTTGTTCTTCTGTTTAATAATAATAAACAGATTAAGAACAAACCCTAAAATACCGCCAATCAATATTGACAGCAGAATAATAACCGCTAATGGAATTTGATATTCAGATGTAAAAAAATCAATTTTGACAAGTTGCGCATTACGATATGCAAATGCAGCAATAACAACAATAACCGGGATGGTCACCAGCAGTGAAATGAATCGAATCATTAGAAAAACCTCTGCAAGTGCTGACATAAATCCAGAGAGTGCAAATCAGCGTGTAAAAATCTAACCTATCGCTTGAGTGATTCGTTAACACGTTCCCGCAATTCCTTGCCAGGTTTGAAGTGAGGCACATATTTGCCAGGCAATGAAACTGAATCACCTGTTTTTGGATTGCGACCTGCCCTGGGTGGGCGAAAATGCAAACTAAAACTACCAAAGCCTCGAATCTCGATACGTTCACCTGAAGCCAGTGATTCACTCATTTGCTCAAGTAGACTTTTAACAGCTAGCTCAACATCTTTATACGCGAGGTGACTCTGTTTTCGAGCCATAAGCTCAATTAACTCTGATTTCATCATCGATTTAGCTATTGAATCATCTGCCATCTCACCTATCCCCTTTTTATAGTTATAGATGGTCGTCCCTGACCAACTGTTTTTAGTTACTAACTACTCTTTATTAGCATCCATTTGCTCTTTAAGCAAATCACCAAGCGTAGTTGATGGTGCATCGGATGAAGACGCGTATTCCTGAATAGCGGCTTTCTCATCATCAACATCTTTCGCTTTGATTGATAAGTTAATAGTACGGCTCTTACGATCAACACCAAGGAACTTGGCTTCAATCTCTTCACCTTCTTTCAGAATAGTACGTGCATCTTCAATACGATCACGAGACAGCTCAGAAGCACGAAGCGTACCTTCAATACCATCACCCAGATCAATTATAGCTGCTTTTGCATCAACTTCTTTAACCGTACCCTTCACCATGCTGCCTTTGCTGTGTGCTGCAACAAAATTGGAGAATGGGTCCTGTTCCATTTGCTTGATACCTAGAGAGATACGTTCGCGTTCTGGATCAATAGACAGTACAACAGCTTCAACTTCATCGCCTTTCTTGTAGTTATGAACCACATCTTCACCCGTTGAATCCCATGAGATATCAGATAAGTGAATAAGGCCGTCGATGCCACCGTCAAGACCAACGAATACACCAAAGTCAGTAATAGATTTAATCTTACCGCTAACCTTGTCATTCTTGTTATGCGTTGCTGCAAAACTATCCCATGGATTAGCTGAACACTGCTTCATGCCCAGAGAAATACGACGACGTTCTTCATCGATATCCAGGATTGGTGCTTCAACTTCATCACCTAAAGCAACAACTTTAGCTGGGTTAACATTTTTATTTGTCCAGTCCATTTCAGATACGTGAACCAGACCTTCAACACCGT
>CAZFUY010000065.1:0-1612 GCA_964522445.1 uncultured Thiotrichaceae bacterium
TCAACAAACCCAGGAAATGACGTATTTACATTCTCACAATCTTCAATATGTATCTCACCCTCTGATCGTAAAGCCGCCATAGTAAACGCCATTGCAATACGGTGATCATCATGACTATTAACCTTGCCACCTTTAATTGATCCACCCTGAATAATCATGCCATCATCGGTTGCCTGTGCATTAACGCCGATTGCCTGAAGACCATCGGCCATCACCTGAATACGATCTGATTCTTTTACACGAAGTTCTTCTGCACCGGTTATAACCGTCTCACCTTCTGCACAGGCCGCGGCAACAAAAATTACCGGGAATTCATCAATGGCTAAAGGCACTAACTCTTCAGGAATATGGATACCTTTTAACTGGGCACTTTGAATGCGAATATCTGCCACTGGCTCACCACCCACCTCACGCGAGTTAAGCAATTCAATATTGGCGCCCATTAATTTAAGAATATCAATAACACCTGTTCGTGTGGGATTAATACCAACATGCTGCAGAGTTATATCTGAACCTTTGGCAATACTCGCACCCACCATAAAAAATGCTGATGATGAAATATCAGTTGGCACATCAATATCACAGGCTGTTAACTTGCCACCACCTTCAATGCACATAGTAGAACCATTGGTCGTCACCGGATAACCAAATGCATTTAACATACGCTCTGTGTGGTCACGCGTCATTGCAGGTTCGCTAACACAGGTTTTGCCCTGAGCATACATACCAGCCAGTAACAAACAGGATTTCACCTGGGCACTGGCCATAGGCATAACATACTCAATACCTTTTAATGCCTGTGCGCCAGAAATTTTTAAAGGGGGTTTGCCTTCATCGGCAGTCTCAACTTTTGCACCCATTAGTGATAAAGGATCTGTCACTCGTTTCATTGGACGTTTTGATAAAGAACGATCACCTGATAGCTCAACATCAAAAGCCTGACCCGCAAGTAAGCCTGACATCAATCGCATCGATGTTCCTGAATTACCAACATCAAGTGCATGCTCAGGTTTTTTAAGCCCGTTAATGCCAACACCATTAATAATCACTTTACCTTCTTCGCTGGGGCCTTCAATTTCAACTCCCATGGCTCGAAATGCGCGTAAAGTATTTAAACTATCTTCACCCTGTAAAAAACCTGTGACATGCGAAACACCATCTGCCAATGAACCAAACATAATGGAACGGTGTGAAATGGATTTATCACCAGGAACGCGGAACTCACCTTTTAAAGTGCCGCCGGGATTAACTATAAAATCTATTTGTGTCATAAAAATATCTTAAGTTTGTAATATTGTATTGTAGGAGCGGCTTTAGCCGCGATAATTATTTGACATAATGACTATCACAACTAAAGCCGCTCCTACATTAATTTAAAAAATGTTTAGTTTTCAATATACCCATCACGTGCTTTTTTAGAACGTGTAAATATTTTCAGTAAAGTATCTTCGTCTTCCGTTTCTATGGCCTGTTTTAGTGTATCAAGTTCATTTTGATAACGTTGCATCATGGCTAAAATTGCATCACGATTTGATAAACAAATGTCTCGCCACATTGTTGGGTCACTTGATGCTATACGGGTAAAATCTCTAAAACCACCGGCTGCAAATTT
>CAZFUY010000065.1:1712-3924 GCA_964522445.1 uncultured Thiotrichaceae bacterium
GCATAATCCATTTCAAATTCATCAATTACGCCTAAACTAACCGCCTGTTCAAGATGAAGTTTATTTCGGCCTGCACCTATAACTGTTTTACAAAAACCCGATTTTTTTAAAGCAAGCGCAAGCGACCCACCAATTAAACCAACACCTATAATGCAAAGACGATTTATCATGAAAGCACTTTCTCCAGCGCAAGCAGGACTCTTTTGTTCTGTTTTTCTGTGCCAACTGTAATCCTTAAATATTCAGGCATATTGTAATTTTCCACCGGACGCACAATAACACCCTCTTTTAACAAAGCCTCATAAACGGGTGCTGCATCTCTTTTTAAATCCACAGAAATAAAATTAGCAATGGTTGGAATGTGTTTTAAACTTAATTTATTAAAACCATCAATAAGCTGCTTTAACCCAGCATTATTTAACTTAACACTGTTTATTATATGATCTTCATCAGCCAGTGCAGCTAACGCGGCTGCCTGTGCTGGCATATTTGTATTAAAGGGCTGGCGTACTCGATTTAAAATATCCGCAATATCGGGGTGCGAAAGTGAATAACCAATTCTTAAACCTGCCAGGCCATAAATTTTTGAGAAAGTACGGGTAATAATTAAATTCGAATATTTATTTAACAAACCATTGGTATCAGGTTTAAGCTCATCAGGCATATATTCAAAATAAGCCTCATCTAAAACCACAATTACATCATCAGCAACTTTTTCAAGAAAATGATCTAAGTCATCAAGATCAAACCAGGTGCCTGTTGGATTATTTGGGTTGGCAATAAAAACCACTCGTGTTGATTGATCTATGCATTCATTAAATGCTGTCAGATCATGACCATAAGGCATGGTCTTATGATCAGCGGAAAGTGCTTTTGCTATTTTTGCTTCAGCACCAATGGCCTGTACAACCAAAGGATAAACAGCAAAAGAATATTCTGAATAAACAGCTGAATAACAGGGCGCTAAAAATGCGCGCCCTACTAATTCTAATATTTCATTTGAACCATTGCCTAATGTAATACATGCAGGGTCAACATTATATTTTTTAGCCAGCGCCACCGTTAATTTATGCCCTGCGCCATCAGGGTATAAATTAACTTCTTTTAAAACAGATTGCGCTGCGGCTATTGCTTTTAAACTCGGGCCTAAGGGGTTTTCATTAGATGCCAGTTTAATAGCATTTGTAATACCCAGTTCACGCTCCAGATCTTCTACCGGCTTGCCTGGCTGGTAGGGGTTTAATTGTTGAACACCAGGGACGGCGAGTTTTTGAAATAAATTCATTTGATAATTTTTTCTGATGTAGGAGCGGCTTTAGCCGCGATAGTATTTAGTTTAACGACTGCCGCGGCTGAAGCCGCTCCTACAGTTTGAGTGTTTTCCATTTTTCTACAGAACAGCTTTTGGATAAGAGCCCAATATTCTTATCATGGCTGTTTCATGTTCAATTTCAACCAGTGCTTCAGCAACGTTCTTATCATCTTTATGACCTTCAATATCAATAAAGAAAACATATTCCCACACACCACGGTTTGATGGGCGGGACTCAATTTTGCTCATGCCAATATTTCGTGATGCCAGTGGCTTTAATAACTCATGCAAAGCACCCGGCTTATTATGCGAGGTAACCAGAAGCGATGTACGATCTTCGCCACTAGGCCCTACTGCATTTTTACCAATTACTATAAAGCGTGTTGTATTATTTGGCTCATCTTCAATTTCTGAATAAAGAATGGGCACCTGATAAATTTCTGAAGCCGACTTTCCTGCAATAGCAGCACTACCCTTTTCTTTTTTGCTGAGAAGCACTGCCTCTGCATTACTGCACACAGCATATTGCTCAACCGAGGGCAAATTAACATCCAGCCAACGGCGACATTGAGCCAGTGATTGCTGATGAGAAAACACTTTTTTAATTGAGCTTAAATCTTTCTCATTGCTGATTAAATTATGCTGAATACGCAAATCAACTTCACCACAAATCTGCATAGATGAGTTAATTAACAAATCCAGTGTATGAGTAATAACACCTTCAGTTGAATTTTCTATGGGCGCAACACCAAACTGCACCTGCCCTGATTCAACAACACGAAAAATTTCTTCGATATTTTTTACTGGCTCTTCTTCAATAGATGAACCAAAATGTTTTACCGCAGCAACATGATTGTATGTACCCGCAGGGCCAAGAAAAGCAACTTTAAGCGGACGCTC
>CAZFUY010000065.1:4024-17807 GCA_964522445.1 uncultured Thiotrichaceae bacterium
CCTTTTGATTCATTAACCATGTGCATGATATTAACACTTGATTGTCCCAGTACATGAGACACCTGCGCCAGCATATCAGGCATATTTTTATTGGCTATAGCCAGACGTTTTTCGCCTTTACGAGCCATCTTAATATTGGGGAAATTAACTGAATTTCTAATATTACCGTTTTGCAGAAAATCTTTAAGCTGATCAGCAATCATAATGGCACAGTTATCTTCTGCTTCACCTGTTGACGCACCTAAATGCGGCAGAGTAATTACATTGGCGTGACCTTTTAATTCATTCGATGGGAAGTCACATACATAAGCATGTATCTTGCCTGAATCAATGGCCGCTAATGCGGCTGTATCATCAACAATACCATCGCGTGCAAAATTCAAAATAACAGAACCATCTTTCATGGTTGCCAGTCGCTCTGCATTCAATAAGTTTTTAGTTGAATCTAGCAAAGGCACGTGGAAAGTTACAAAATCAGCCTGTTTGAATAACTCATCTGCGCTATCTACTTCTTCAACATTTGACGATAACTGCCATGCACTTTTAACAGTAATCGTTGGATCAAAACCAATAACACGCATGCCTAAAGCATCTGCCGCATTAGCAATTTGAACACCAATAGCACCTAAACCAATAACACCTAAAGTGCGACCCGGTAATTCATAACCGACATATTTTTTCTTACCCGCTTCAACTGCTTTTGTTACCTCAGCATCAGAGCCTTCAAGTGTTGTTGTGTATTGCCATGCCTGAGCAATATTACGACAGGCCATTAACATGCCCGCAATAACCAGCTCTTTAACTGCATTGGCATTTGCACCCGGCGCATTAAAAACAACTATGCCTTTTTCTGACATGGCATCAACTGGGATGTTATTGACACCCGCTCCTGCGCGACCAATAGCTTTAACTGAATCTGCAACAGGTTCTTCGTGCATTTTAAAAGATCGCAGCATAATGGCATCGGGTGTTGCTGCATCTGCATCAACCGTGTAATTGTCTGCTGATAGACGGCTTAAGCCCTGCTCTGAAATATTGTTATATGTTTTGATTGTGAACATTTTAAAAAACCTTTTTTGGCCACAGAGGTACAGAGTACACAGAGAAAATCTTGAAATAATGTATTTTCGCGAAGCGAAAACAATAAAAACCTCTGTGCTCTCTGTGCCTCTGTGGCGATTATTTATTAACCGTTACGTTTTTCGAAATCTTTCATGAAATCAATAAGCGCATCTACACCCGCTTCTGGCATGGCATTATATATACTGGCACGCATACCACCCACTGAACGATGACCTTTTAATGTCTGCAAACCCACTTTGCCCGCTTCTTCAAGAAACATTGCATTCAACTCATCATCTGCAAGTAGAAATGGCACATTCATCCATGAGCGACAATTTATATCAACAGGATTGGAGTAGAAATCAGAGCCATCAATAGCCGCATAAAGTTTTCCAGCTTTACGCTCATTGATTTCGGCCATAGCTTTCATACCACCTTTATCCTTAATCCACTGGAATACCAGACCAGCCAGATACCAGCTGTATGTTGGTGGCGTGTTATACATAGAGTCATTATCTGCAAAGGTTTTGTAATCCATCATTGCAGGCATGGCATCATTGGCTTTGCCGATCAGGTCTTCACGCACAATGACAATCGTCAAACCCGCAGGGCCAACATTCTTTTGAGCGCCCGCATAGATGACACCATATTTTGATACATCAATTTCACGGGACAAAATCGTTGAAGACATATCGGCCACTAATGGCACATCTGTTTCAGGTAAAAATGGGAATTCAACACCAACAATAGTTTCATTTGGTGTGAAGTGTAAATAAGCCGCATCAGAGCTGGTATTCCATTTAGACTGTTCTTCCACTGTGGTAAATTTAGAATCAGACGTATCGCTCACCACATTCACATCACAGTAACGCTTAGCTTCAGCAACTGCTTTTTTAGACCATTGACCTGTCAAAACATAATCGGCTTTGTTGTTACCCTGAAGTAAATTGATCGGCACCATAGCAAATTGAGAACTTGCACCACCCTGTAAAAACAGCACTTTGTAGTTATCAGGAATAGCCATAATCTCACGCAGATCAGCTTCGGCTTTTGCTGCAATTGACATAAAATCTTTTCCACGATGCGACATTTCCATTACCGACATGCCTGCATCATTCCACTCCAGCATTTCCTGCTGTGCCTGTTTAAGGACTTCTTCTGGCAAGGCCGCAGGGCCTGCACTAAAATTATATACCCGACTCACAATTACACCTTTGCGATTAATCACTTTAAGTTTATACAATAACCTATTGTTTTATATAGATTAAACCATTTATTTTATTAGGAACCTGAAGTCAAGCTTGATAGATTGTAGATTCGATACGCTAATAAGCTAAATCAAATATGACTCCGCCCCCTCCACAATAATCTATTCAGCTTCGCCCTGTATTTCACCTTCTGGCTCAACGTCATCACCAAGACTTTCTACCCGTTCAATCTCAACCAGTTTTTCATTGGTCAGTTTTATCAGGGTCACGCCCTGGGTATTACGCCCCATAACTCTGACTTCTTTTACAGAAGTTCTAACCAGTGTTCCTGCATTTGAAATCATCATCACTTCATCATTATCTTTAACCTGAACAGCACCTATAACAGCACCATTACGATCCGATGTCTGTATCGCAATCAACCCCTGACCGCCACGGCCTTTGCATGGGAAATCGGTTGATGCTGTGCGTTTACCATAGCCATTTTCTGTGGCTGAAAGTATGGATGCATCATCATCAACAACAATCAGGCTCATGACTTTGTGACCATCTTTCAGGCGAATACCACGAACACCTGCCGCGGTACGCCCCATAGCACGTACATCTTTTTCAGAGAAACGAATCGCTTTACCTGATGTGGATGACAGCATGATATCTTTTGAACCATCGGTAAGCGCTACATCGACCAGCACATCATCATTACGTAGATCAAGCGCAATAATGCCGCCTGCGCGTTGACGAGAGAAGTTTGATAAGGCCGTTTTCTTAACTGTGCCTGAGCTGGTTGCCATAAATATAAAGTGTTCATCATCATATTCACGTATTGGCAGAACAGCATTAATTCTTTCGCCATCGTCCAGTGGCAACAAATTAACCAGTGGTTTGCCTCGAGCACCACGAGAAGCCGTGGGTAACTGATAAACCTTAATCCAGTAGGCTTTACCTTTGCTGGAAAAACACAGCAAAGTATCGTGGGTATTGGCAACGAATAACTTATCGATAAAGTCTTCATCTTTCATGCGTGTCGCTGATTTACCTCGACCACCACGGCGTTGCGTTGAGTAATCTGTTAACGGCTGCGACTTGGCATAACCTTCGTGAGAGAAGGTTACCAGCACATCCTCTTCTGTGATCAGGTCTTCCATGCTGAGGTCAAGCTGGTTTAGCAGAATTTCAGAACGGCGCTCATCACCAAATTTTTCTTTTATTTCTTCAAGCTCATCTCGAATCACCTGTAACAGGCGTTCAGGATCAGATAGTATATCAAGTAATTCTTTAACTATACCCAGTATATCTTTGAATTCATTGACTATTTTATCTTGCTCAAGACCCGTTAAACGATGTAATCGCAATTCAAGAATAGCCTGTGCCTGAATTTCAGACAAGTGATAACCATCATCCAGCAAACCAAAATTGCTCTCAAGATCTTCAGGGCGAGACGCTTCTGCACCGGCTCTGCTGAGCATATCCGTCACCATTCCTGGTTGCCAGACTGCAGCGATTAATTGCGCCTTAGCTTCAGCCGGGCTTGAGGATTGCTTAATTAATGCAATAACATCATCAATATTAGCCAGCGCAACAGCCAGACCTTCTAAAATATGCGCACGATTACGGGCTTTACGTAATTCAAATATAGTTCGACGGGTAACAACTTCACGACGATGACGCACAAAGGCATCAAGAATTTGTTTTAGATTAAGCAGCTTCGGCTGACCATCAACCAGCGCCACCATATTCATACCAAACACACATTGCATAGATGTCTGTTTGAAAAGATTATTCAGTATCACCTCGCCAACTTCACCGCGACGCACTTCGATAACAATACGCATGCCGTCTTTATCTGACTCATCACGTATTTCTGTAATACCATCTATTTTCTTGTCTTTTACAAGTTCAGCGATGCGCTCAATCAAACGCGCTTTATTCACCTGGTATGGCAACTCATGAACAAGAATCGTTTCTTTGCCATTATCGGCAGTAACAATCTCGGCTCTGGCACGCATAAACATACGGCCACGGCCTGTATGGTACGCATCTCGAATACCCTTGGTGCCATTGATAAACGCTGCTGTTGGCAAATCTGGTGCAGGAATATAATCCATCAGACCATCAATGCTGATGTCTGGATCATTGATCAGCGCAATGGCCGCATCAATAACTTCAGTAAGGTTATGGGGCGGTATATTTGTCGCCATGCCCACGGCAATACCCGATGAACCATTAACCAGAAGACTCGGTACACGAGTTGGAAAGACAGAGGGTTCATGCTCTGAACCGTCATAGTTAGCATCAAAATCAACCGTTTCCTTATCCAGATCAGCCAGCATTTCATGAGCAATTTTCGCCATACGCACTTCGGTATAACGCATAGCAGCAGGCGCATCACCATCTACCGAACCAAAGTTACCCTGACCATCAACCAGCATATAACGCATGGAGAAAGGCTGAGCCATGCGAACAATGGTGTCATAAACGGCGGTATCACCATGTGGATGGTATTTACCAATCACATCACCGACGACACGGGCTGATTTTTTATAGGGTTTGTTCCAGTCATTACCCAGTACATTCATGGCATAAAGAACGCGCCTGTGGACAGGTTTTAGACCATCTCGAACATCAGGTAAGGCCCTGCCAACAATTACGCTCATCGCGTAATCCAGGTAGGACTGACGCATTTCATCTTCTAGATTTACGGGGACAACTTCTTTGGCGAATTCAGCCATAATTCAGATGCTTTTCCTAAAGGATATTATTGTTTTAGCCCAAATAGCCCTACCTGAAAAAATGATCTTAGGCCGGGCAAAATTAAGCTCGCAATATTAGCATAAATCAGCGACTAACTGCACTCTGAGTGAGGCTTATTTGGCAATAAAATGTGGAAGTTGGCAGGCCGAGAAGCCTTTATCAGTTATTGACTAACCCAGTAAGCGAGAAGCGAGACGAATTTGCTTATTAATGGTCTCTTTGGACTGCATGATAAACGGCGCAAAACTATGGCCCTGACGCAAACAATAGCCTAACCATTTATTGAAAAAACGATTAAGCTGCCATTTTTCTCTTAAGGCATCCGCGGCTAAATTATCCAGAATCAGGCGGCCATGATGTAGATGCCCCGCCATAACCTCAGCCAGCTGCGCATCATGATAAATGCGAATTTTTAGATTGGGCTCCATCTGTAAGCCTGATTGAGTGGGAAAACAATAACTAAGATAAAAAGTTGTGGTGAATTTACTACGCTCAGTAATTTTTATATAAAGGTCAAGATGCCCCGCAGACTTTGAAATAGCCGCATCATCTATTTTTTCTATCTCGGGCAATAGTTTACGCAGCTTAATAAAATTGCTTTCATACAAATCCATTAAACTAACAAAGCCCCGTGGACTTACATCTTCGCAACCATAACCGTGTAAATGACTCATGTTTTTAAGTTTAGCATTTATTTTGTAGAAAGGAATTTCAGGAAAATACTTTTAGCTGTTATTTCGATCAAAGCCAAGAACCTTGAAATCCATAACTTAAGATCCCTCGGCTTCGTTCGGGATAACACTTTTTTCTTTTGACTAATGCCTTATCTTTTACAAACCATCAACTTTAAGTCTTACTCTTAATTTTCGAAACTGTTCTTTATTAATTGCATCAGAAAAAACTATCACCGTTTTCTTTTTTCTATCTTCAAGTTTAAAATTTAAAATAGTCAACCATCGGGAAACAAAACTGGATGCTAATAAACTGGCATTTTTTGAGCCACCTGCTTCTATAATTTCCCATTCATTATCTTCTTTCCAGATAACTGTTTTTTTATTATTTATATTTTTATAACTTTGATAAACAAAAATTAAAAATACCAATAGAAATAAAAACTTTAGATAAAAATTTAAAGAGACTAGCAATAAACTAACTAACACCAGAGAACTAATAATGGTTAGCCATATAATTAATTGCCGAGAAGAATAAATATCAAGCTGTAACGGAGTGGCGTATGTGCGAGACAAGACTGGATACTTCCTTATCCGATGAATTTATATTCCCTAAAAAAAGATCAAATAATAACTGGTCTGGATAATCCAGCATTTGATCCAGTATTTCTTTTTGTTCATTATCCAGATTTGAGTACGACTTATCAAGAAAGCCATTTAAAATAATATCAAGTTCTAACATGCCTCGCCGGCAACGCCAGCGTAGGTCTGAGTCCTGTGATGTTTCTGGCATTATCATTATGAAAAACCTTTAGATTTATGTTGGGGTTCCTGCATCACCCCAACCTACGAATTAAAAGTCATAAAGACTTTTTAACCATCATTTTTTTAATATCACCTATTGCCTTAGTTGGATTTAATCCTTTAGGGCAAACCTGAACACAGTTCATAATGGTATGACATCTAAATAGTTTAAATGGATCATCCAGCGCTTCCAGACGTTCTTCAGTTGCCTGGTCACGGCTATCACCAATAAATCTTGCTGCCTGTAATAATGCAGCCGGCCCTAAAAACTTATCTGGATTCCACCAGAATGATGGACATGATGTGGAACAGCAACCACAAAGAATACATTCATAAAGCCCATCAAGCTGATCACGTTCTTCTGGTGTTTGCTTTAATTCAACTTCTGGCAATGGGTCTTTTACGGTTAAATAAGGTTTAACTTCTCGATACTGTTTATAAAACTGATCCATATCGACAATTAAGTCACGAATAACGGGTAGCCGTGGCATAGGACGAATTTCAACAGGTTCTTTCAAATCACATAACGGTGTAATACAGGCCAGTCCATTAGTGCCATTTATATTCATACCATCTGAACCACAAACACCTTCTCGACATGAGCGTCTAAAACCCAGTGTTGGATCTTCTTCTTTAATTAATAACAAAGCATCTAATAACATCATGCCTGTATCTACGTTTTCTAACACGTAATCCTGCATGAAAGGTTTTTTATCATCTTCCGGATTGTAGCGATAAATTTTAAACCGCATATTTTGTTCTCTTTTTAGTAACAAATTTCATCTTTTATCTTTTGACATATGATTTTTTTAATAAACCCTGGGTTTTGGTGGAAAAGTTGCCACTGACATAGGTTTACTTCTAACGGGTTTATAATCCAGCTTTCTATCTTCACTTGAATACAATGTGTGCTTCATCCAGTTATTATCATCACGATCTGGATAATCAATTCTTGAATGTGCTCCACGGCTTTCTTTTCTGGCGGCAGCTGAGTGTACTGTTGCTAAAGCAACATCCATTAAATTTTCCAGTTCCAGTGCTTCAACTCTTGCTGTATTAAACATGGCAGTGTGATCACTAATACAGGCATTTTTTAATCGCTCTGCAATTGCAGTTACTTCACGCACACCATTATCAAGAACATCCTGTGTGCGGAATACACCACAGTTATCTTCCATAGATTTTTTCAGATCGTTTCGAATCTGTTCTATTGATTCACCTTTGCCACCGCTTTTATCAGTAGCAGCGTCCCAACGATGTAAACGCTTATAAGCCGCCTCCACACTCGCTTCATTCATAGGCTGGTGATAACGATTTTCTTTCAGGTATTCGATAATATGATTTGCCGCTGAACGACCAAAGACAAGAATATCTAATAATGAATTCCCCCCCAGTCGATTCGCACCATGCACAGAAACACAGGCACATTCTCCAGCAGCATATAAACCATTAACAGGTTCTTCAGGTGTATCTTTAACAGGTGTAACAACCTGACCATGACGGTCCGTTGGAATACCACCCATAGTGTAATGGGCTGTTGGGTAAACAGGTATGGCCTGTTCAGCAGGATCTATACCTAAAAATGTAATACAGGTCTGGCGAATACCGGGTAATCGTTTTTGCAAAACGGCTTCACCCAGATGATCCAGTTTAAGCATGACATGATTTTTTTCCGGGCCACAACCTCGGCCTTCTTTCACTTCGGTATAAATTGCACGACTCACCACATCACGTGAAGCCAGATCTTTTGCAGTGGGCGCATAACGCTCCATTAAACGTTCACCCTCACCATTAACCAGATAACCACCTTCACCTCGCGCACCTTCAGTAATCAACATGCCGCGGCCTGCAATACCGGTGGGATGAAACTGGAAAAACTCCATATCCTGTAATGGCACACCGGCACGTAATGCCATTGCCATACCATCACCTGTATTAATTAATGCATTGGTTGTGGTGCGGAACAACTGGCCTGCACCACCTGTCGCCATCAGGGTTGTTTTTGCTTCGATAATGATTTCTTCACCTGTGTGAATATCAAAAACGAAAGCGCCAAGCACATTACCCTCTTCGTCTTTTAATAAATCCACTGCAAAATATTCATCGAAGAAATGTGTTTTTGCACGAATATTTTGTTGATACAAACTATGTAAGATTGCGTGACCCGTACGGTCAGCAGCAGCACAGGTTCGAGCAGCCTGTTCACCACCAAAATTCTGACTCTGACCACCAAAAGGTCGCTGGTAAATTTTGCCATTATCCAGACGTGAAAATGGCACACCAAAATGTTCTAACTCATAAACAACTTTAGGCGCTGCGCGACACATATATTCAATCGCATCCTGATCACCCAGATAATCACTGCCCTTAACGGTATCGAACATATGCCAGTGCCAGTTATCAGGAAGGATATTAGCCAATGCCGCATTCATGCCACCCTGCGCCGCCACAGTATGGGATCGAGTTGGAAAAACTTTTGAAACAACCGCCACACTTGCATCCGCTTCTGCAAGTTGCAAAGCGGCTCTTAAACCACCACCGCCTGCGCCAATAATAAGCGTATCAAAGCTTCTTCTTTCTATATTTTCTATGCCCATTTAATTTTGGTCTCTTATTATATTCTTGCTACAAAAAATAAAGCCCTGACACCCCAGAAGCCACTGCCCATTAAAACAGATGCAACAACTGTTAATACCAGCATGCGTGTAACCACACTGGGAATATAATCCAGTACCACATCTCGAATACCAATCCATGCATGCCAGAGTAAGGCAAAAATAAATAAGCCCATGGCTATATTATTTCCGGGCCATGCCACCCAGTTTGCCCAGTTTTCTACAGACAGAGGATTTGCCAGAAAAACGGAAGCGGCAAAATAAATAACATAAACAGCAATAAAAGCTGCGCTAATACGTTGAATGATCCAGGGACGCAAACCCTGTAGCCCAGGCGCACTCATAAAGCTCCCCCGACGTATATAAATAAAGTAATCAAGAGCAGAGTTATCACTTCAGCAACAATCACCAGCCAGGCTGTTTTTACCGACTGCCCTTTCTCAAGACCAATATCAAAATCAATAAGCAGAAAACGAATCCCGGCAAATAAGTGATGAACTATTGACCAGATCAATGCCAGTAAAATGAGTTGTGATAATGGATGAGAAAGCAAGTCACTGGCCTGTAAAAAACCCGACTCACCCTGCAATGACAGATCAAGAATATAAACACCAAACGGTATTGCCAGAAACATAAGAATGCCGCTTATTCGGTGAAAGATGGAAACCACGCCAGGAATTGGCAGGCGAATCTTTATCAAATTAAGATAAAAAGGCCGGGTATCAGGAACCGCCATTAATCATTTCCCCTCTGCTGTCACAGACATCAGATTTGTTATTTTATTTAATTATTAGAGTGTAGAACATAATATGAGTTCTGCATTTATCGCAACTAAAACCGCTCCTGCAATAAGGTTTTATTAATTCCTTTGATAAAGTAGGCTGACTTTAGCAACCAGCTTGTCTAAGATAAAACTATTAAATGATCTTTTAAGGTAAATAAACATGAAACCGGAATGGCAAACTTTTTTAGAAAACGCGGGCGCTGAATTTAATGGCTACACTGTCACCAGCTTTGGCAATGTTCCGCGCGAGCAGCGCATGATCCACACCGGTTTAGTTATCTGCGACCTGAGCCACCTTGGCCTTATTTCTGCTTATGGTGAAGATGCAGGTGATTTTTTACAGGGCCAACTGACTAATGATATTCGTGATGTAAGCATACAGCACAGCCAGCTCAGTGCGTGCTGCACACCTAAAGGCCGCATGTTATCTAATTTCAGGATATTTAAACGTGAAGACACTTTCTATTTAAGGCTGCCATTAGAGCAACTGGAATCAACATTAAAACGTCTGCGCATGTTTGTGCTGATGTCCAAACTAACACTCGAAGATGCCAGCGACGCTCTGGTACACATTGGAGTTTCAGGCCCTACGGCAGAAGAACAGCTAGCAGCACACATTAGCAAAATCCCTGAACAGGTTGATGATGTAAGCCAGTCCGATGGTTACACAGTTATTCGTCTGGCTGGCCCTCATCCCCGCTTCGAAATATATGCAGAACTGGATGAAATGCAGAAGCTATGGAATCATTTAGATGTCAATGCCGCGCCCATTGGTGCAGGCCCATGGAATTTACTGGATATTCTTTCAGGTATTCCAACTATTTATCCTGAAACCTCTGAAGCCTTTGTACCTCAAATGACTAATATGCAGCTTATAAATGGCGTAAGTTTTCAGAAAGGTTGTTACACCGGACAGGAAATTGTTGCTCGAATGCAATACCTGGGCAAACTTAAAAGGCATATGTACCGTATTTATATTGAAACAAATAATGAAGTTAAACCCGGTGACGCACTTTATTCACCCGAATCAAAATCAGGTCAGGGAACAGGCACAATTGTTGATGCCCAACCCGATGCTGTTGATGGCGGTTATCAGGCATTAGCCGTTATTGATGTTAATGACGCAGATAAAAATCAATTACAACTAATTGATGAGAACGGGCCTAAAATTATATTAAAAGAATTACCCTATTCTATTGAACCTGAATCAGACAGCTAGGATAAATTTGACTACACTCATGGGAAAGCATAAAAACCATGAATGAAAAATCAGAACAATTTTATAACAAACTAAAAAAGGCGGTTGAGACAGATCAGCTTAAATTGCCTACTCTGCCCGAAATCGCCCTCAAAATACGCAAGGCTGTAGAAAGCGAGAATAATTCTGCACAGCAAATTGCAGACATTCTTGTTCAGGATGCTTCAATGACCGCACGACTTCTACAGGTTGCCAATAGCCCTATATTTCGAGCACGAACAGAAATAGACAGTTTGCAGATAGCCATCACTCGACTCGGTACTCGTGTAGTACGTGATCTGGTTATTACTCTGTCAATGAAACAAATTTTTCAGGCTTCTTCAGATTTACTGGATAAACAATTTAGAGAGTTATGGGCAACCAGTATTGAAGTCGCCGCTATTAGTCGTATGCTGGCATCTCAGCAAAGCCACCTTGAACCCGAACAGGCTTTGATTGCAGGACTTATTCACAACATCGGCGCTTTGCCTGTTTTACAACTGGCAGAAAATGATGAAGTTCTATCAAATAACAAACAGGAACTGGATACTGTACTTAAGGAAATACAGGGGCGCGTAGGCGAAATGATACTTTCATTCTGGAATTTTCCTCAACATCTTATTGATGTTATTGCAAAATGGGATTCATTTAATCGCCAGCATAATGGCAACGCAGACTATATAGACATAGTACAGGTTGCCATATTGCAGAGCGGCCATACCGCATTAACAACAGCACCTGAAGACTGGAATCATGTTCCGGCTTTTAATATGCTAAAAATAGATCCAAATATTAACTTTATTGATATTGAAGAAAATAAAATAAAAATAGAACAAACAAAACAATCACTGGCCTGCATATAAAAATGCAAAAAAAAATAGAACAGTTTTTAGCTCAGGTAAAAGAAGCAGTTATTACCGAACAACTGTTATTACCTTCTTTACCTGAAGTCGCTTTACGCATTCGTGATGAATGCGACAAGGTAAACAGTTCTGCACAACAGGTCGCAGAAACGTTAAGTCAGGATCCTGCCCTGTCTGTTCGTTTATTACAGGTTGCAAACAGCGCTTTATATAGAACCCAGTCAGCAACAGATAATCTACAGATGGCGATTACTCGCCTTGGCTTACGGCTGGTAAAAGATTTAATTATGGGTCTGGCGATGAAACAGCTCTATAAAGCCAGCAACGATATACTTCAGGAACGTTTTAAAGAACTCTGGTTTTCCAGCGCAAAAACCGCAGCTATGAGCCGAATGCTGGCCGTTAATTGTAAAGGTATTGACCCAGAAAAAGCCATGCTCGCAGGCTTAACTCATAACATAGGCGCATTGCCCATATTACTAATGGCCGAAGAAGATGACGATCTATTTGAGAACCCCGAAGCACTGCACAAAATCATACGTGAACTACAGGGGGAAGTGGGAGCTTACATTTTTAAAGCCTGGCATTTTCCCGAATATATGATTGATGTCGCTGAACACTGTTATCAATATGATCGAACTCATGAAGGGCCTGCTGATTATGTTGATATTGTTCAGGTCGCGCTGCTTCAGGGCAGCATCTACTCTGGTCTGGAATGCCCTGATCCAGAATACTGGGCAACTGTTCCTGCATTTGACAAGCTAGGTATAGATCCTGTTCAGGACATGCTGGAAATCGATGATAACAAATTAATATTTGAAGAAACCCACGCTCTGTTCAAGTAACGATTTATTTTAAAGCGTCTATACTTAATCTGAATTTAACCCAAAAAATAACGGACGAATGCACACAACAATTACGTCCAGAATATAACACTCAACGGAATTTATAATAATGAGCGCAAAAGCCGAAATATTTTTCGAAGAACTAAGAAAAGCCGTAGAAACAGACAAACTGGTATTACCAACACTACCTGAAGTCGCCTTAAAAATACGCGAAGTTGTTGAAAGCGAAAATGCATCAGCACAACAGATATCCGAAACACTAACTCAGGATGCCTCACTATCAGCACGATTAATTCAGGTCGCTAACAGTCCTTTATACCGTTCAAGAAATCCTATCGATGACTTACAAATGGCCGTAACTCGTCTGGGCATTCGACTGGTTAGAGATCTGGTTATTAGCCTTGCAATGAAACAGATATTCCAGGCAACATCCGATGTACTGGATGATCAATTTAGAAAAACATGGAATACAGCGGTAGAAGTTGCCGCCATCTGCCGCATGATGGCAACAACCGTACCCGGCATGAATTCAGAACAGGCCTTATTAGCGGGTTTAGTTCACAACATTGGCGCATTGCCTATTCTTGTAATGGCAGAAGATGACGATGATTTATTTCAGGACGCTGAAGCACTATCCAATATTATTAATGAACTACAGGGTCGCGTTGGTGAAATGATTTTAAAAAGCTGGAACTTCCCGGATCATATGATTGAAGTCGTAAAAGAAAGTTATAACTTCACATATGATCATGATGGTGATGCTTCCTTTGTTGATTTAGTACAAACATCTTTATTGCAGGGTGGCCATGTAGATGATGCATCCATTGACTGGAGTAAAGTACCTGCTTTTGAAAAACTGGGAATGGATGCAGAAGTTAATGTGGTTGATATTGAAGAAAATAAAGAGTTGATTGAAGACACCAAACAGTCTTTGATGATTTAA
>CAZFUY010000066.1:0-16417 GCA_964522445.1 uncultured Thiotrichaceae bacterium
GACCTTTTTCCTGTTTGGCTAACTCCACTTCATCACGTAACTGAATATCCTTATTGTCCGGCTCTAGCCATTTTGCAAAACCAATATTATCCACTGTATATTCATGCGCACAATACAACCGGGTTTCAGCAGGCAATGCAGACAATCGCATCATTGATGTCGCCATCTGCTCAGCCGTACCACTAAATATTTTTCCACATCCACAACCAAAAATTGTATCACCACAAAATAAAGCACCTTCACCATAATAAGCAACATGATCGAGCGTATGCCCTGGTATAGCAATCACATTAAAATGAATACCTAATTCAGGTATTTCAACACTATCTCCATCACTAACAGGCTGTGTAATAAATTCAGTTATGGGCAAATCTATTGATAAAGGTGAATCTGAAATAATACTGTTAGAACAAATAACCTTAACCTGCGGATACTGTTTTACTATTTTTGCAACACCACCCGTATGATCATAATGTTGATGAGTTATTAAAATTGCTACGGGCTGTAGTGATTCATTTTCAAGAAATGAGATTATCTTTTTCTCATCACCCGGATCAACAAGCACAACCTGTTTGCTATTATCTTTTTGCAGCATCCAGATATAATTATCTGAAAAAGCCGGAATGGGTTTTATATTTAGCATGATTCAAATCCCATATAATCAGTACGAGAAAAATTTTGTAATTAATGCTAGTGTATGCCGCGTTTAGCAGATAATCAAAATATAAAAACATGAAAATAATTTCTTTTAATACCAATAGCATCCGTATGCGTCAGCATCAACTTGAAGCCCTGATCCAGACACATCAACCCGATATAATCGGCATTCAGGAAACCAAAGCTCAGGATGTAGATTTCCCTGTAGATATGATTCACGAACTGGGATATAAAGCGGCTTTTCATGGCCAGAAAACACACTACGGTGTTGCACTGTTATATAAGCAGGAACCTGTTGAGATTCAGAAAGGTTTTGCAGGTGACAATGAAGATTCTCAGCGTCGTTTTATTTCTGCTACATTTGAGAATAATGGTAAAAAACTAACCGTTATGAATGGCTACTTTCCACAGGGAGAGAGCAACGATCATCCCACTAAATTTCCTGCCAAAAAGAAATTTTATGCCGACCTGACACAGTTAATTACTGAACAATACAAACCCGATGACCCGCTTGTTGTTATTGGCGATATGAATATTGCACCTGTTGATAATGATATCGGTATCGGTGCTGACAATGCCAAACGCTGGCTAAAAACAGGAAAATGCAGTTTTCTACCAGAAGAACGTGAGTGGCTACAAAAACTATATGACTGGGGATTACACGATACTTATCGAAATCAATACCCTGATGTAAGTGACCGCTTTAGCTGGTTTGATTACCGCAGCAAGGGCTTTGATAAAGACCCTAAACGCGGGCTGCGCATTGATTTAATCCTGGCGACAAAACCTCTTCTGGATAAATGCACAGACACGGGTATAGATTACAATATTCGAGCCATGGAGAAACCATCTGATCATTGCCCTATCTGGGCTGAGTTTGATGGTATTTAAGGTCAGTTATTAGTCTAAGCTGTTAAGCTGCTGTTTAAGGAAAATCCTCCGGATAGCTTGAGTGGTATCACAACGGGACGGAGCGCAAACAGCGCAATCCATCCCCAGACAAATCAGGTTTAAAATTTACAGCACCCTCCAATCTTAAGGATAATACTAGCCTCTTAATCTGGCAGCTACGGGCTATCCCCCAAATGAGTCAAGGCGAGTAGCAACTAAACCGTTATAATAATTAGTAATGAAATTGCTAATAGAATATCACTTTGCCTAGTCCACTCACCAATCCTCGCTGCCGAACTATGGGTTCCAGCCTGGTACTATTAGCGCTGGTTATCTTATTGTTATTTAAGGGTATTCCTCTTATATTCCAACCCAGCATACTAAAACAGGTACAGGACTCAGGCGAGCTTGTCGTCATCACTCGCAACAGCCCAACCACCTACTACGAAGGCCCTGATGGACCAACTGGCTTTGAATATGAGCTTGCTGAATTATTTGCTGAGTCTTTAGGTGTAAAACTAAAAATTGTTATACCCGATAACCTCAATGATATTTTTGACATGCTGGATAACAATGAAGCCCATCTGGCCGCCGCTGGGCTTACTATAACCGAAGCTCGAAAAGAACGGGTTCGATTTAGTGCCAGCTATCAGGAGATTACAGAACAACTGGTCTACCATAATCAGGATGAAGCCCCTGAAAATATCGAAGATTTATCACTGGGCAATCTGGAAGTAATAGCCGGCTCAAGTCATGTAGAAAGTCTTGAAAAGTTAAAAAAGAAATACCCAGCATTAGAATGGGTTGAACATGACGATATGGAAAGCGAGCAATTACTGCAATTAGTTGAAGATCAGGTTATTGATTTTACCATTGCAGATTCAAATGAAGTCGATATGAACCAGCAGTTTTTACTTGAACTACGTGTTGCCTTTAACATATCCGAACCCAAAAAACTGGCATGGGCTTTTCCAAAAACAAAAGACAGTAGCCTCTATGATAAATCAATGACTTTTTTCTGGCGTATGTTAAACAATGGGAAAATAACTCAGCTAATTGAAAAACATTACGGTCATGTAACAAAATTTGATTATGTAGGAAATAGAATTTTCATTCGCCATATTGCAACCCGACTAAGCAAATATAGAGAAATGTACGAAGCTGCTGCTAAAAAATACAATCTAGACTGGACTCTGCTAGCCGCCATGGGTTATCAGGAATCTCACTGGAATCCAGGAGCAGTGTCACCCACAGGTGTTCGCGGCATAATGATGTTAACTCTTGAAACGGCTGCTGCAATGGGCATTAAAAACAGACTTGACCCCAAAAGCAGTATTTTCGGTGGCGCAAAATATCTGGATAAAATACGCAGGCGTTTTCCCGAAGAAATAAAAGAACCTAACAGAACCTGGCTAGCAATGGCTGCCTATAATGTAGGCTATTATCATGTCATAGATGCAATGAAGATCGCAAAAAAAATGGATAAAAATGCAACAACCTGGGTGGATATAAAAACAACACTACCACTTCTTTCACGTAAAAAATGGTATAAAAAAACAAAATTTGGATATGCGCGCGGATGGGAACCCGTACGCTATGTTGAAGCCATTCGTCGTTATTATGATTTACTAAATTATCAACTGTCTAAAAATAACAAAGAAGAAAAGCCAGTACCAATACATGATGCTTTTTCAATTTTGCCTCCAGTACTTTAAAATTGAAATTATTGTAGCTACATTTAATCCCATTCATAAATCGCCATAATGGCATTACCCTTACCAAGGTGCTTCACATCTTTACAAAGATGCCTTACCAAAGATAAACCTCTGCCAGAAAAACCATTATTATCTTCCATAGAAATAGATTTTTTATTTTCAAAATCAAAACCTTCACCACTATCAATAACATGAATGGTTAATCGACCTCCACCACCATCCTTTAATTCATGTTGGAGTTCAATAGAAATTCTACCCTCATCCTTATTGTGCAACCTGTCCGTTTTTTCCTGATAATATTTCATATAACCTTCAGGTGCATCTTTCATTGCTGAATCCAGACCAAGAACACCATGATCCAGAGCATTTGCATAAATCTCTGTCAAAATAGTCTGCAATGTTGATTTGCTATTAGGAATGGACTGCAAACCATTAACACCCTGCATCACATAAGGTAACAAATCAAAATGTCTTAAACTATTTACATCTACACTAAACTGCATAGACCAGTCAGCAGGCGTAAATGCAATAACATCTTCATCATCTGCCACATCAACTATTTCTTTATGACATAACTCCAATAATGTTATGTCATCACTTTGTTCTGCATTGCCACAAAATTTAAGGCAATCATTTAGTACTTTATCAAATAAATATTCAGGTTTTTTATTAGCATTAACACTTTCTAACAATCGTTCTAAACCATACATCTCACCAAGATCGTTTTCAGCTTCCATAATGCCATCAGTAGCCGCAAGAAGGCGATCACCATATTCAAGCGAAGCCATTTCTATTTTTATATTTTCTCCCTTCTGGTTTATGATACCAAGTGGAAGATTGTTAGATGAGAATGTTTTAATAATCTTCCCATTTCTATATAAATAAATATCAGGCAAACCACAACTTACAACACTAATTATATTATTATCACGATCCACACTAATTAACGCACATGCCATGAACATTTGCGTGGGCAATAATTTATATAGCTTATTATTAATTTCCGTCAACATCTCTTTATACGAAAAACCTTTCTGCGTCATAGTATAAAAAATATCTGATGCAGGTATTGAACCTAAAGATGCAGACAATCCATGCCCTGTAAAATCACTTATAAGAACATTTAGACCACCGGTCTGATTGCGCTCAGCTAATATTACATCACCATTAAACATAGACATTGGTGACATAGAAAATCTTAAACCTGTTGATTCCGTTTTCATATCATGATGAACCAAACCCTGAAATACCTTTTTAGCAACAGTCATTTCCTGCTGCATCTGGCTATGATATTTACTTAACTCAACATTTTGCGCTTCTACTTTTTGATATAAGCGTCTAATTCTAACCATGGATTCAATTTTTGATTTTAGAATAATATGATTATAAGGTTTAGTTAAAAAATCATCGCCACCTGCCTCAATACATTTTGCTAATGCATTCTCATCAGTCATGGCCGTTAAAAATATAATGGGAACAAATGAATCCATATTGCTTTTGATAATTTTGGCTGCTTCATAACCATCCATTACAGGCATCATTACATCCAGCAAAATAATATCTATATCATACGCATTAAAAGCATCTACTGCTTTTTGACCGTCTTCTGCTTCAATGCACTGACAACCAATATCTTTTACCAATGCACGTAAAACCAGACGATTAGTTAAATCATCATCAACAATTAGAATGGTTAGTTTTTCTGACACAACAAATATCTATATAAAAGTTTTTAGTTATTTAATAGTAAAAAGCTTATCAAAACTAGCAATATCCAGGATTTGTCTAACCTCAGGCGCTACATTTTTAATTATTACTTTTGATGATTGTGACTCAGCAAACTCTTTCAATAACAGCAACATACCCAAAGCCGAGCTATCAAGATAATCCGTACCTGACAAATCAATCTCATAATTTCCTGAACTTATACTTTCATCTTTATATGCTTTTCTAAAATCATTATGCATACTAAAATCAAATTTTCCACCAACTTTTAACATTAGTGTTTTTCCATCATCTGATTTACTACTTATTATACTCATAATAAATACTCCTATAATTTTATAGCCCTAAAATAATTCAACTTCACCTTCATTCATGTCTTTTTGTGATTTGGTCTTTGAATTAAGGTTTTTTGCCTGTTCAGAAATAACCTCCATATCACTATTAAAACCCTTTAAAATCAATCCATAATCTCTTATTTCTTCATCACCCATATTAATTGATACAAGATTTAAACTGACTTTATCAAAAACATCTTTTACCAGACTAATATGTTCATTTACCTGATCACATAATTGCCTGGCTATATCCTCAAACTGAAGTGACCTTATAATACCAGATACACTCTCTTCTACCTGAAATGTTATTTCCTGAATACCTTGAAGCCGGCTATTTACCAAACCATTATTTTCATCCATTTTTGTCAACATTTCGTCAACTCGAACTTTATGCTGCATTGCAACACTCATATCTCGTGATGCTATTTCACCAACAATTTCTTTTGCTTTATCAATATTAATTTTTGACTTACTAACAACGCCCTTAATTTTATTATTTAAGCTATTAGAATTTTTTGACAATGCACGAACCTCATCTGCAACAACAGCAAAGCCTCGACCCGCCTCACCTGCCCTTGCCGCTTCAATTGCTGCATTTAACGCTAACAAGTTAGTTTGTTCAGATATCACACTAATACCTGACAATAATTCATTCACTATTTCCATTTGTTTTTCTATATCATCAACGGTATACACCATTGTCATGCCACCACGACTCACTTCTGTAATATTTTCAACAAAATATTCGAGGATATTACGTGTTTCTTCAATAAAAGTTATATTCTTATCACCTTCTTTTTTATTTGATTCATTTAATGCATTAATTAACTCATGAATCATTATTTCCTGACTTGAAGATTGATCAGACAAGACGGTAAAACTATTTGAAAACACATTTACCGCATCAGATATAATTTTTTGCAATCTTTCAATGTTTTGAGTAATAACTATCAACTCAGATGAAAGATATTGATATTGAGTTCTTGCCTGAGAAACAACTTCTTTAAATTCTTCCTTATCAGTATTTATATCATCTTCAACCTGCCCTCTTTTATTTTCTTTTTCAAACCAGAAAACATTCCCCAACCAGGCTAATAACAAGATTATTATTTCAACAAGATTATATTGATAATCATCTATAACTACACCATAGACAATAATCAATACAGAGATTAAAAGTGCTGGCCAAAATTTAAGCATTTATATTGTTCTCTCAAAAAAAATCATTAACTACTCCTTTGACAATACTTAATAATTTCACCTGCCACTTTACTTAGTGACACTTCTTTTTCAACAGCTCCTAGCTTTACAGCCGCACCTGGCATCCCCCAAACCACACAACTTTTTTCATCTTGTGCAATATTAAATGCATCCTGTTGTTTCATTTCTAACATTCCCTGAGCACCATCTGCTCCCATACCTGTCAACATTACTCCCATTGCATTAGGCCCTGCACACTGCGCAACGGATCTAAACATAACATCCACACTGGGTTTATGACGATTTACCTCTGGGCCATCGTTAATAACACAGTAATATTTAGCACCACTTCGCCTGACCATTAAATGTTTGTCACCTGGCGCTACAAATGCACTTCCTGGACGAATCAAATCACCATCTTTAGCTTCTGATACATTTAACTGAGTAATTTCATTTAATCGATTTGCAAATGATGAGCTAAAAGCACCAGGTATATGCTGTGAAATAACAATACCTGCAACATCTGAAGGCAGGCTTAAAAGGACATCTTTAACCGCTTCTGTTCCACCAGTTGATGAACCTATAGCAATTATTTTATCTGTGGTATTTAAAAAATTTCCTTTTCCTGTTGATGCAGCCAGCACAGCATCAGCTGATAGTTTTTTACCTGTTTTTTCTACTTTAACCTTAGCTCTAGTTCGAGCTCGCTCCAGAACATTAACCGAAACAGTGGCCGCAGCTTTAACCTTTTCAAGAATTTCATCTCTATAATCCTTAATAGCTGCATTTACATCCATTTTGGGTTTTGATATAAAATCAATAGCTCCAAGTTCAAGAGCTTCCAGTGTGACACCTGCTCCCGCTTCTGTAAGAGTAGATATCATAATGACTGGAATAGGTCGTAGACGCATTAAATTTCTTAAAAAAGTAATGCCATCCATTTTAGGCATCTCAACATCAAGGGTAATAACATCTGGGTTTAATTTTTTAATTTTATCACGGGCAATAAATGGATCTGCTGCTGTTCCTACAACTTCTATTTTAGGATCTGATGTTAATATTTCAGTCAGAACCTTTCTAATCAAGGCGGAATCATCAACTATTAATACTTTTATTTTTGGCATATTTTTTTATATCTTAAATTATAAAATGTAAAACTTAATATTTATTAAAATAATTTTAAATCTAATTAAAATAACTCAATATCACCCTGTACCGGCTCAACTTTCAAATGATCCATATAACTTTTCTCGCGATTAACAATCGTATCATTATGCATAGACTGTAGTTTTTTCATTCTTGCTTTCCCTGTTTTTGGGAAATAGATAACCTTTCTTGGATAGTTACCTCCTAAGTCTTCCGCTATTGATTTAAAACCTTCTGTCGCAAGATACTCCAGTACAAAATCAATATTTTTTTTACCAACATCCATCATGGCCTGCATTATTTTTCCACCACCAAATAATTTAAATTCAAGATTTTTTCTCTGGCCACCATTTTGAATAATATCGTTAATAAGATGCTCCATTGCAAAATTTCCATAACGTGCTGCATCACTAATTATAGAATCAGGATTTACGCCCTTATTTATAGGTAACATAAAATGATTCATACCACCTATACCTAGACGGACATCTCTTATACATGCAGAAACACAGGAACCCAAAACTGTCGTAACACATTCATTATTTTTTGTAACATAATATTCACCTGGTAAAATCTTGGCAGTAAAACAGTCCTGGGTTCTATCCCAATATCTTTTTACATGAGAAAAACCTTCTAAAGCAGGTGGCATCTCTTGTATATTTGAAGTTACAGGCATAGTGTTATTTTATTTTCCTGTAAACAGTCTTTCCTATTGTTTCAAAACGATCAGTTAATCCCTGTAGTGATTCTGAATGCCCAAGAATCATAAAACCGCCTTCAACTATCTGATCTGCAAATCGATCAAATAATTTCATTTTTGTTGGCCGATCAAAATAAATAACCACATTTCGACAGAATAAAAGATGGAATCTTTCTTTCATAGGCCAGCTTTCCATTAAATTAACCTGTCTAAACTCCAGCATTTTCTGTAGTTCTGGTGAGACTTTTACCTTGCCATTATTTTTACCTTTACCACGAAAGAACCAGCGTTTTTTAATATTAACAGGCAAGCCTTTTACTCTTTCAATATCATAAATGCCATTAGACGCTTTTGATAATACAGTTGTATCTATATCACTCGCCATAATCGTCGCTTTCACACCAGGTTTATTTTCCAGACCTTCAGCAAAAGTCATCGCTATTGTGTAGGGTTCTTCTCCCGTAGAACAACCTGCCGACCATATTTTTATGCCTCCTAAAATATCACTTCGTTGACACATCTCTGGAATAAGCTCTGACTTCATCTGGTCAAAATGGTGTTTCTCCCGAAAAAAAGAAGTTAAGTTAGTGGTAATTGAATCAATAAACGGCGTGAATTCTGTATCTTCACTTGTCTTTAAATAACTAACATATGAAGAAAAATCTTTAAGACCCAGCTTTCTTAATCGTTTAACAAGACGAGAATAATACATATCATATTTATCATCTGTTACGATTATACCTGTATGCTTATTAGATATTTTTCTGAGACTATTAAAGTCTTTTTCGGTAAATCTGAATTCTCTAGTTTTATTTTCTACTATTGGCATAATTATTACTGATTGCTAAGCAATACCTAATTCTTCTTTCATTGCTAATAATTTAACAGAATCCTCTAACTTATTAGAAATCAATCTCCATTTAATACATTTGTCTTTAGATTTTGCTTCTTTTATAAATGATGCCAATAATTGCAGTGCAGCAGTATCAATTGATTCAACATCACCTGCTTCTATTTCAATTTCATCCGTAGAATTTTCTAAAAAAGATTGCATTGATTCTTTTGTTGCTGCTACCTGTGCAATACCAAAATAAGGAGGCAATTCAAATACTGTCTGTTTACCCATAATTTTATCCTCCTGAATTTCTTCCTGCATAGGTTTAATTCCATCTGATTCAATGGCTTCTATTTCTTTTTTATCAGAAACATTATCTTCTTCTGCTTCACTTTTTAATTTCTCAACATCTTCATCATTAATCCAGGCCAATGGATCATGGCCTAATTTATCTTTTTTCTTTCTACTGGACTTCTTTTTGGGCGCAGCTACCATTATTGTGTTCTTCCTGTTATTAAATCATCAACTAGAGATTCATATTCCATGGCTGATTTACTACTGGGTTTATATTCAAAAATTGTTTCTCCATAACCTGGTGACTCTGCTAAAACAACAGACTCTGATATTTCAGTTGCCAGTACTTTATCTGGAAAATGCTTTATTAATTTACTTCGTACCTCCTGTGACAATCGTCTTCTTGCCTGAAAACGACTTAACACTAACCATTGCTTTAATTCATGTTTCAATGTCTGCTCAAAATTTTTAAGTGTTGCCATCAAATGAGACAAGCCCTGTAAGGCTAGGTAATCTCCCGTCATAGGAATAAGCACTTCTTTGGTAGCAAATATTGCATTTACAACTAGTAATCCAGAGGATGGCGGACAATCAATCAGCACATAATCATATTTCTCAATATTATCTTTAAGCACATCCTTTAATAACATTCCTCTGGATGCTCCACCTTCAGCTAATCTTTCCACCTCTGATAAATCAGCACCGGCAGGTATTAGCTCAAGATTTTCTCGTACTGGATGTGATGCATTTATTAATAACTCACCTTTTAGCAAACATTCATCCAAACCTGTGAAATCATATTTATCCACACCTAAACTTGTTGTTAATTGTGCCTGTGGATCAAGATCAATAGCCAGTACCTGATAGCCTTTTCTTGCAATACCATGCACCAGATTTGTGGTGATGGTGGTTTTTCCAACACCTCCTTTCTGGTTTAATACTGCAATTATTCTTGGCTTATTCATCTAGTTTTATGGCATTTTTTAATTGTAGGAGCGGCTTTAGCCGCGAAACAATATCAACTTGTAGAAAAATCGCGCCTAAAGCCGCTCCTACATTATTCTGCAATACTTGTTAACACTGACATTTCTTCTAGGTCTAATAATTTATCCGTATCCAGTAAAATAACCATGCGCTCATCAATCATGGTCATACCATTAATGTATTTTGTATTTACCTTAGAACCAAAATTTGGTGCGTCTTTAATATTGCCTCTATCAACATCAAGCACATCCGATACTGCATCGACAACCACACCTACTACGCTATGTTTATCTGCTATTTCTACCGCCAGAATAATAATTACTGTTGTCGTTTTATATTCTATATCCTGTAGTCCAAAGCGAATTCTAAGATCTATAATTGGTACAACTGAACTTCTAAGATTTAAAACACCTTTTATATGATCTGGTGTATTTGGAATTTCTCTAACTTCTTCCCAGCCACGGATTTCCTGTACACGCAGAATATCAACACCATAATCTTCATCTCCTAAAGTAAAACTAAGGAACTGTAAAATTTGATTATTATGTGATTCATCTTCTCTATCCAGATAAGTCATAATGGCACCTTAACCTTTTAAAATATTCAGTTAATTTTTTAAGTTGAAGAAAGACACCAGGTTTGTCATATCAGTAACACTTTGCAAAGATGCTTCTGATGAAGCCGCAGCCTGTTCTGCCAGGGCAGCATTTTGCTGTGTCATTTCATCCATTTGTGTTACCGCTTTATTTACTTCTTCAATGCCAACTGACTGCTCCTGAGATGAAGCCGCAATTTCAGAAACAACAACACCAACACCTTTTACACTACTTACAATTTCTTCCAGAGTTGTTCCTGATTTATTTACTAATTCAGCACCGGTACTAATTTTGTCTACACTATCATTAATTAATTCTTTAATTTCTTTTGCTGCACTGGCGCTTCTTTGTGCCAGGTTTCTAACTTCTGTAGCAACAACGGCAAAACCTCTGCCCTGCTCACCCGCTCTTGCTGCTTCAACCGATGCATTTAATGCCAGTAAATTAGTCTGAAATGCAATCTCATCAATTACACCTATAATTTCTGATATCTTACTGCTGGAAGAAGTAATTTCATCCATTGCAATAACAGCCTCTTTAACAACTTCTCCCCCCTGCTCTGCAATTATTCTTGCATGATCTGACTGTTGACTTGCCTGCTGCGCATTATCTGCATTATTTTTAACCGTGCTGGTTAACTCTTCCATACTGGATGCCGTTTCTTCTAACGTTGATGCCTGCGTTTCCGCTCTTTGTGAAAGATTATTATTACCTGCAACTATTTCTTCACTGGAGTTACGAATAAATTCACTGGTGGACAATATTTTCTTTATAATTCCTTCTAAATTAGTAATAGTGCTATTAATACTGTCTTTAACCTCACCAAACTTACCACCATATTCTTCGGTAATTTCCTGAGTTAAATCACCCTGTGACATAGCTCCCATTACCCGAGCCATATCATTAAAACTTTCTTCAATAACACCTATTAATAAATTAATACGTCCACTTAACTGGTAGAAGAATCCAGTTTTACCGTCAAGGTCAATACGCTGTTGCAAATCTCCCTGTTGAGCCGCCGTTACAATAGCATCAACTTCCTTCTCTACTGCAACTTCATCTGTTCTATCTTTCCATTCAACCACTGTACCTAACCTGATCCCCTGATCATTAAGCACCGGATTTGCAGTAAATTCTAAAGACCGGCCACCAACAATAAATTTAGCATTCAGAGATTCGCTAAGTGAGGCAATTAAACCCCGCTGTTTTTCAGGCTCTTTATGGTATATATCCATATTTGAACCTAATATTGTTTCTGCATTAAACTCAGGAAGATCTTCTTTTAAGTCTGGCTCAGCATTTCTAAACATAGACATTAATGATTCATTTACATAAATAATTTCATTATCTATATTTGCCACCATAACATTTGCTGAAACATTATCGAGCGCTGATTTAATACGGTACATTGAATCAGCACGATTTCTTGCATCATTAATATCAAACCCTAATTTTATTTGCATAGATTTTAATGAACGCAATAAATCACCTATCTCATCATGCCGATGAATATCTATATCACGAACATAATCACCTTCTGCCATATATGAAAATTCACTAGCCGTATTTCTTAATGCACTAAGTATATTTCTCACTATCATAATGCTAACGAAAACAACAACAAAGACAATTGCAAATACAACAAGCATCATATATATGAATTGGGTTCTCATATCATTAATACGAGTCGTTAATATCTCTTCCATAACCTCTGATGAAGCATCAAACAATGCAAAACTATTATTTATTACCGCTGTTCCCTTATCAAAAAATACAATTGCATTTAACTCACTAAAGCGTTCTGATAATAATTTATCAATATCAGAATCATAACCTCCAATACTGGCACGCGCTTTATTTGCCTTATCCATTAACTGAGCTTCCAGTGATTTATTAGCTGATAAAACATTAGTGACTGCTCTTTTTATTCCATCGCCTAAAACATTTGTACCGACTTGAAGTTTTAGCAATTTTTGCTTTTGCCCTGAATTAAAGCCTCCCCTGCTTATAACACCTGCACCTAAACCTCTTACTCGGCCCAACTTTTCTGTTAATTCAGGAATTCTGTTAACCAGAATATCTGAAAGATAATAGGTATCTATACTTGAATCTAAAACCAGATTTGAACTATCACCTACAAAGGCAATAAATGAAATTATCTTTTCAAGTAGCTTCGTGTGACGTGAGAAGCTTTCTTTTGCAGGTAGAGAAAATGCCTGCAGCTTTAGCTCATTCCATTCTGATACAATTCTTTCCAGTTCTGCTGTTGTTTTTAGATCCTCACCAATATCCTTGTCCAGATTAGCTAAAGATGAAAAGTTTTCATCAACCTGTTTACGCTTATCCAGTATTCTTTTCTTTAAACTTTTTTTACCATTTAGATAAGCATTCGTCATGCCTCTATGTTGTGGCATGTTTTGCATAATCTGGCGTACACTTACAATATATTTAATACCCAATATCTTTTTCTCAGAAAATGCTATTTCTGAACTACCAAGAATAAATAATCTTAAGACAAGAAAAGATACGATCAACAATGACAACAAACCAGCCAGCATCAATTTTTGTGACACTTTTAATTTTTTGAAGAAATTTATTTTTTCCAGAAAAGGTGTTGCGGGTAAATTGCCTGTATTAATTTGTGAATACAATATCTGAGCCTGTGATATCTCATCACGAGAAGGCTTTGTTCTTACAGATACATATTCAGAAATCTGGCCATTTCTAAAAACAGGTGTCACATTGGCTTTGACCCAGTAGTGGTCACCATTTTTACAGCGATTTTTTACAATACCAACCCAGGGCTTTCCTGCCTGAATGGTTTCCCATAAATCCTGGAAAGCTGCAGCAGGCACGTCAGGGTGACGTACCATATTATGGTTTTTACCAATTAATTCTTTTTCAGAAAAACCACTAATATCTACAAACTCCTGGTTTGCAGATGTAATAATGCCTTTTAAATTAGTCGTGGATACAATCGTTGTACCCGGCTTCATTTCATTTTCAACTTCTGTAACTGGTTGATTAATTTTCATGGTCTTATCTCAATTAATGTTGAACTAACCAGGGTTAATAATTATATTATATAATGTATTATTAAAACTCTTCCCACTCATCATCATCCAGTGATGCTGAAGGACCACCAGATACCTGTGATTGAACAGGGGATCGTTGCGGCACACTTCTTGATTGAGATGGAGCAGATGTTTGAACATCAACAGGCTTATCATAATCAACACGACCAGAACCGCCACTCAAACTAAAGAAACCAACCATTTTGTTCATATCGGTTGCTTTATGTAAGGATGACTCACTTGATGCAGATGCCTCTTCAGCTAATGCCGCATTCTGTTGTGTAATTTCATCCATCTGTGTTACGGCTTTATTTACTTCTTCTATACCCGCAGCCTGTTCCTGTGATGACGCTGCTATTTCCGAAATAATGTCACCTACTTTTTTAACACTATCAACAATTTCATTAAGTGTTTCACCCGATTCATTTACCAGTTTTCCACCCGTATTTACTTTTTCTACACTTTCTGAAATAAGATCTTTAATTTCTTTTGCAGCTGTTGCACTTCGCTGCGCAAGATTACGAACCTCTGTTGCAACAACAGCAAAACCACGCCCCTGTTCACCTGCTCGTGCTGCTTCAACTGAAGCATTTAAGGCCAGCAAATTTGTCTGAAATGCAATTTCATCAATAACACTAATGATCTCTGCAATTTTACTGCTGGAAGAGGTGATTTCATCCATTGCCATAACAGCTTCTTTTACAACACTACCGCCTTTTTCTGCCAATGATCTTGCGCTGTCAGCTAACTGATTTGCCTGCTGTGCATTATCTGCATTATTTTTAACAGTACTGGTCAGCTCTTCCATACTGGATGCTGTTTCTTCCAGCGTTGATGCCTGTTCTTCAGCTCGTTGAGACAGGTTGTTATTACCTGCTGAAATTTCTTCACTCGAATTACGAATAAATTCACTAGACTCACGAATCCTGCCAAGAATATCTTCCAGCTTGTCAAGCGTGGTATTAATATTGTCTTTTACTTCTCCATAGGTTCCAGAATAATTTTCAGTAATTTTTTGAGTAAGATCACCTCCTGCCATCGCCTGCATAACTCGCCCTACATCATTAAATGTTTCTGCAACCACATGAATCATCTGATTAATACCTTCACTTAGTTGTCTGAAGAAACCTTCTTTACCTTCCATATCTATACGCATAGTCAGGTCACCTGACTGAGCTGCAACCACAATATTTGCAACCTCTTCTTCAACAGCAACTTCTGCAGTTCGATCAGCCCACTCTACAACTGTGCCACGGCGCTCACCTTTTTCATTTACAACAGGATTAGCTGTTACCGTTAGTGTACGGCCCCCAATATCAATAGTTCCCTTATAGGTATTAACTAATGAATCAAGCACTGATCTTTGATGCGCTGGATTTTTATGGAATACATCCATATTAGTTCCCATCAATGTTGCCGCATTAAAATTTGGCAGCTCTTTTTTCAGGTCTGACTCAATGCCACTGAACATTTCCTGAACTGTATTATTCATATAAATAATATTGTAATCTGTATCTGCCACCATAACGTTACTGGTTACACCATCCAGTGCCTGTTGAATACGCATTGCCGAATCAGCTTTATCATTAGCATCTGCAATACTGTGACATAAATTAATTTGCATAATTTTAAGTGAACGCAACATTGATCCCACTTCATCTTCACGTCGCAATTCAACCTGATCGTTATACACGCCTTCAGCCATGCGTTTCATAACAACATCAGCTCGTTCAACCTGAGTTAATACATTACGCATTGTTTGCATTAGCAACAATACCAGGGGGAGAATAGCTAATTGGCTGTATAAACCAATGCCAGCCATTCCCTGACTGTTAGCATACGCACTCAATACTGCCAAACCTAAAGCACCTGAACCCAGTGCTATATTTCGATTTTTTAACTTTAATTTATTCCACCAGGCAACAGGCTTTTGCCAAAGTTTAATAGCCCCTAGCACCACTTTGCCTTCTCTTATGCTGCGGTAAAGTGTCTCAGCATCTCTAACTTGCTCAGGTGTTGGTTTATAACGAACTGATAAATACTCAACGGGCTGGCCATTACGAAATACCGGTGCAACATTGGCTTCTACCCAGTAGAAATCTCCATTTTTACAGCGATTTTTAACATAACCTAACCAGGGTCGCCCCTGCTTCATGGTCTCCCATAAATCCTGAAAAGCTTCCGGAGGCATATCTGGATGACGAACCGTATTGTGATTTTTACCAACTAATTCCTTTTCAGAAAAACCACTAATATCGATAAAAC
>CAZFUY010000066.1:16517-17763 GCA_964522445.1 uncultured Thiotrichaceae bacterium
TCTTCTATTTCTTCAGCTAATGCTTGTGTATTCATATATCCTCCTTAAACATCTTTGCGCCAGGGGCCAGAGTCAAATTTGACGGAGTTTATAGGCTCAGAAACCTTATAACCACAATCAAGTTTAACTCCGACCCCGAAGATCATTAATGCTTAACCATCATACGCAATAACCCAGGTATATCTAAAATCAAAGCTACCGAACCATCGCCTAATATCGTAGCGCCAGATATGCCATCAACTCGCTGATAATTTTGTTCCAGAGATTTAATAACCACCTGCTGCTGACCTAATAAATCATCAACAAATAATCCAAAGTGCTTACCTTCTGCTTCAACTACGACCATTAAACCATCTTCCAGTTTTTCTGCTTTTGGATTTTCTATACCAAACACATTGCTTAAACGCACAACAGGCATAAATTCATTTCTTAATTTGAATGTTTCACCACGACCTGCAACTTTGTTAATCATATCGCTGCGTATTTGTATGGATTCAATTATAGAAACTAAAGGAATAATATAATTTTCATCACCTACAACTATTGTTTGACCATCTAATATTGCCAGCGTTAATGGCAAACGAATAGTAAACGTACTGCCCACACCTTTTTCTGATTGGATTTCAACTGAGCCACCAAGACTTTGAATATTTTTTCTAACGACATCCATGCCAACACCACGGCCAGACACATCAGTAATTTCTTTTGCTGTTGAAAAACCCGCCTGGAATATAAGATCAAAGATCTGCTTTTGAGAAATATTTGCACCTTCAGCTACCAGTCCTTTTTCTATAGCTTTTTCTAAAATAACATCCGCATCTATTCCTTTACCATCATCAATAATTTCAATAACAATATTACCGCCTTTGTGATACGCATTTAAATTAATAGTACCCGTCTCATCTTTACCTGCTGCAATTCGATCTTCTGGTATTTCAATACCATGATCAATACTATTACGAACTAGATGCACCAGTGGGTCACCAATTTTTTCAATCAAAGTTTTATCAATTTCAGTATTCTCGCCCGACATTTGTAAAATAATTTTTTTGCCCATATTGGCACTTAAATCACGCACTAATCTTGGAAAACGACTAAAAGAGAAACTGATTGGCAGCATACGAATAAGCATCACACTTTCCTGAAGCTCACGTGTATGCCGCTCTAATTGAGCTAAACCGTCCTGTAATTTTTCCAGTTTATCCAGAGAAAATTCTTCTCCCAATAAACTCAACATAGACTGGGT
>CAZFUY010000067.1:0-17316 GCA_964522445.1 uncultured Thiotrichaceae bacterium
CTCGAACCAGGGACAAACGGATTAACAGTCCGTTGCTCTACCAACTGAGCTATCAGGGAATAGTTGATAAAAGACGATGTCTTTGAGGGGCGCTATCCTACCGTTTTGACCCTATTCGGTCAACCAAAAATCCATTATTAAGCGATGAAATTTCCAATCCTTTCAAGTGCTTTCTCCAGACTTGTCATATCTGTGGCAAAAGAGATGCGTAAATGGCCATTGCTGCCGAATGCAGAGCCGGGTACTAGTGCGACTTCGGCTTCAGATAATAGCTTCTCGGCCAGTTTTACATCATCGGTTATGCCCATCTTTTCCATCACGCCTTTAAAACTTGGGAAGATATAGAAAGTGCCATCGCTGGCAATGCTCTCTACACCATTCATGGCATTGAGTGTTTTATACACAAAGTCATGGCGCTCTTTAAATGCATGATTCATTTCTGCCAGGCGGGATTGATCGCCTTCCAGTGCTGCCTGTGCGGCCACCTGTGAAATAGATGTTGGGTTTGATGTGCTTTGTGACTGTATTTTTTTCATGCCTTTAATAAGGTCTGCAGGGCCTCCTGCATAACCAATACGCCAGCCGGTCATGGCATAGGCTTTGGATACACCATTAAGTACGATGGTGCGGTCATATAGTTCTGGACAGACATTAAGAATGTTGCAGAAGCCTTCTTTTGTCCAGATGATGTGCTCGTACATATCATCAGTGGCGATAAGAATATCTGGATAGTCGGCCAGCACCTCGCCCAGTGCTTTAAGTTCTATTGTGCTATAGGCTTTGCCCGATGGGTTTGATGGGCTGTTAATAACAAACAGGCGAGTTTTTTCTGTGATTGCGGCTCTTAGCTGGTCGGCTGTGATTTTAAATCCCTGTGCCTGGCTAGCTTCGACAATAACCGGTTCTGCATCAGCCAGTTTAACCATGTCAGGGTAAGACACCCAGTAGGGTGCTGGGATAATCACTTCATCGCCAGGGTTTAGCATGGCCTGAGCCATATTAAAGAAACTTTGTTTGCCGCCGCAGGAAACAAGAATCTGATCTGGGGCGTAGCTTAGGCCGTTATCTTTCTCAAACTTGTTTATAATGGCCTGTTTCAGGCTGGGTGTGCCATCGACTGGTGTGTAGCCGGTAAAGTTGTCATTAATTGCTTTAATGGCGGCCTGCTTCACATGCTCGGGTGTTGTGAAGTCTGGTTCGCCAGCGGCAAGGCCAATGACATCGCGGCCTTCTGCTCGAAGTTGTTGAGCAAGAGCGGTTACGGCTAGCGTGGGCGAAGGTTTAACTCGCTGAATACGGTTGGATAATTGAGTAGCCAAGATGCCTGTTCCTGAAAGTAAATTATTTAATTAATTAGGTGTAATTGTAGACAATGTTGAAGCGTTTTGAAATCAATACTGAACATGAACCTGCTGGAGATCAACCTTCTGCGATAAAAACATTGCTGGAAGGTTTAAAAGATGGCCTTGCTGCGCAAACTTTACTGGGCGTAACAGGGTCTGGTAAAACATTTACCGTGGCGAATGTAATTGAAAAATCACAGCGCCCAGCAATTATTTTAGCGCCTAATAAAACATTAGCTGCGCAGCTGTATGGTGAAATGAAGGAATTGTTTCCTAATAACTCTGTTGAGTATTTTGTTTCTTATTATGATTACTACCAGCCCGAAGCTTATGTGGTGGCCAGTGATACGTTTATTGATAAAGATGCATCGATTAATGAACACATTGAACAAATGCGCTTATCGGCAACCAAAGCATTGCTGGAAAGGCAGGATACAATCATTGTTGCCACTGTTTCATCTATTTATGGTTTAGGTGACCCTGAATCTTATCTGGGCATGGTGCTACACCTGGTCAAAGGCGATATATTAAATCAGCGTGATGCGTTACGTCGATTGGCAGAGATGCAGTACACGCGAAATGATCTGGAATTAAAACGCGGTTGTTATCGTGTAAGAGGCGAGGTGATTGATATTCATCCCGCTGATTCAGAGAATGAAGCTATTCGTGTGGAAATGTTTGATGATGAAATTGAGCAGCTAAGTTACTTTGATCCATTAACGGGTGAAGTGTTGCGTAAAGTAGCACGCCTGACGGTTTATCCTAAAACACATTATGTAACACCCCGTCATATTCTCGAAGAAGCCATCGTTAAAATTAAAGAAGAATTAAAACAGCGGCTGGCCTTTTTTAGAGACAATGACAAACTGGTTGAAGCGCAACGTCTGGAACAACGCACCATGTACGATATCGAAATGATTCGTGAATTAGGTTATTGCTCGGGCATAGAAAATTATTCGCGCTATTTATCGGGCAGAGCACCGGGAAAGCCCCCCCCCTGTTTATTTGATTACCTGCCTGATAATGCATTGCTTATTGTGGATGAGAGTCATGTGACTATCCCTCAGTTAGGTGGCATGTATAAAGGTGATCGTTCGCGTAAAGAAAATCTGGTGAATTATGGTTTTCGCTTATTATCAGCATTAGATAATCGCCCCTTACGTTTTGATGAATTTGAAGCTTTAAGACCGCAAACAATTTTTGTATCTGCAACACCCGGATCTTATGAAGCAGAGCATGGTCAACAGATTGCGGAACAGGTAGTGCGACCCACAGGACTAATTGATCCTGAAGTAGAAATTCGCCCGGTAGCAACACAGGTGGATGATGTGTTGTCTGAAATCAATTTGCGAGCCGATAAAAATGAACGTGTATTAATTACCACCTTAACAAAGCGTATGTCAGAAGATTTAACCGATTATTTATCTGAACACGGTGCGCGTGTGCGTTATTTGCATTCAGATATCGACACGGTTGAGCGCATGGAAATTTTACGTGATTTACGTTTGGGTGAGTTTGATGTGCTGGTAGGCATTAACTTATTGCGTGAAGGTTTAGATATGCCAGAAGTTTCTCTGGTTGCGATTTTAGATGCAGACAAGGAAGGTTTTTTAAGATCAGATCGGTCATTAATACAAACCATGGGACGTGCTGCACGTAATCTTCATGGCAAAGCCATTTTATATGCTGATAAAATTACCGGCTCAATGAAACGAGCGCTGGATGAAACAGAGCGTCGTCGAGCCAAACAAAAAGCCCATAATAAAGAACATGGTATTACCCCCAAAGGCATAGAAAAAGCTATCACTGATATTATGGGGGCAGGTTATGAACAGAAATATCAGCAGCAATATTTAAAAGTGGCAGAAGATCAGGCCGCCTATGCGCATATGTCGCCAGGCAAATTAAGCGCAGAAATGGATAAGCTGGAAAAACAGATGTATGAGCATGCTAAAAATTTAGAATTTGAAGAAGCCGCAGCGGTTCGAGATAAAGTTGAGCAGTTAAGGAAATTATCTTTAGGGGCTGTTTAAAAAAATTACAGAGAATTATAAATGCCAGAAGGTCCTGAAATACGTCGAGCCAGAGATGAGTTGGCCGGGGTGCTGGAAAAGAAAAAAATTAAACAAATCACTTTTGCTTTTGATGAATTAAAAGTGTTTGAATCTATGCTTAAAAATAGCCGGATTAAAGTGCTTGAAGCAAAAGGCAAAGCCATGCTTATTCACCTGAGTAATGGTTATACCATCTATAGTCATAACCAGTTATATGGTCGATGGTTGATTGTTCCTTACAAACAATACCCGGAAACTAATCGGCAATTGCGTTTACAGATTCATGTGACAGATTATTCTGCTTTGCTTTACAGCGCTTCCGATATTGAAGTATTAACAGAAGACGGATTACAAAATCATCGTTATTTAAGCCAGCTTGGGCTTGAGTTATTAACTAAAAATATGAGCGTTGATGATGTACATGCACGGTTATCAGAGAAACAGTTTTCTCGGCGGTGTTTAATGGGATTGCTACAGGATCAAAAGGTATTATCTGGTTTGGGTAACTACCTGTGCTGTGAAGCGCTGCATGTGTCTTCAATACACCCCAAAAAACGATTGTGTGATTTGAGTGAACAACAAATAGAGTGTTTAGCCAGTAATATTCTGAAGCTGATATTGCAATCATACAAAACGGAAGGCATTACCAATGATTTATCACGAGCAAAGCAGTTGGCTAAACAGGGAATAGAATTTGAAGATTATCGATTTTATGTGTATCGAAGGGCAGGGAAAGTTTGTTATCAGTGTGGTGGAGAAATTGAGAAAGGTAATTTTTGTGGGCGTATGGGATATATGTGCCCGTCATGCCAGACATAAGTTGTAGTATATTATCGTTTGGTTAATCGTGCTCAGGGACAGACCTCAAAAAACGAGGTTTGTCCCCAAGAAAATCAGGTTCTAAATGATGTTGCTACTCAGTTTTTAATTAACTATTTTTGTTGTTGAATGGCCTTCGGTAATCCAGCTATTTATCCCATAAGTGACGTGATGCACTTTGCTGTAGTTCAGTTTTAGATCAAGAAAATGACTGACCTTTCCTGTGCGATTTCCGCTGCGACAGATTAGAATAAATGGGTCGTCTGGGCCTGCGATTTTTGATAATTTATCTAGCCATGTGTTCAGGTTGTAGTTGCCATTTTTATCAAAGAAAGTTATTGGATGACTGCCTTTAATAATGCCCGTTTCTTTCCATTCTTCTGGTGTGCGAATGTCAATAACAGGTACGCCACTCTCCATCATTTTTATTAGCTGCTGATTAGAAAGATTGGTTACTTCTGCCTGCAGGGGGAGGCAGGCCAGTAGTAATAAAAAACTGATTATTATTTTCTTCATAAGGATATTCCCAAATAATTAATTAGCAAACTCTAATATTTGTTGTTATTAGAATCAATAGCTAATTGAATATGAATAATATTTATTAATAATGCTTAAATGCTGTTTTTATATTGCTCTACTGTGTTATGTATGTTTTTTAACTTATTGATTTTAAATGATTTAATTACTATTGTCATCGGCGTGTGGTTTTAGGGTGGCGAATGTTTTTAGAAATGATATTTTTTATAAGAGTGTTTATAGCGGCTTATTGATGATGGTTTCTGGTTTGAAACAATGTAGGTGGGGAGAGTGTTCTACATGGTAATGCTTTAAAAGCCCTTTGTGGCGGGGCTTTATGGTTCTGCTCATGTTTTATGATAATAAAGTGGGGTAGGCAGAATGAGAAAAAACTGGAAGAAATAAGTCTGGTTAAATGTGAATTTATTGCTACTTCAATAAGGATTTATAATGATAATTTACTTTATGTATTAGTTTTAACTTGTTGATATTAAAAGTAATATGAAATATCCAGCTGCATAAAGCTGTCATTCTTTAATGAATATAATAAACCACTGTTTTTTACGTGTTGAAAACTACGAATTTCAAATTCCAGCTTCCAGTTATCGGCTAATCTCCTGCTTGCTTCCAGGCTAATCAGTGTCTCCTGTGTATCTGCATCGATGATAAAACCGAGCAATGCCTCGCTGGATTGGGCATCATTCAAGGCCAGTCTCAGCCCCATCATAATGTCATTCTCAAAGAAAGTGGTGGCAGATTTATTGCGATCATCATAGAGATATTCGACTACAAGTCCGAGGTCAGCATCACTTTCTATAATGCCAATAAAGGTGTATTCGAAACCGCCAGTTAAGGCAAAGAATTGTTTATTTAACCAGTCTCTGGAAATGAGTTCCAGCTTCCATAACCAGTCTTCAGTGATGAGTTGAATATCGATGCTGGACTGATTTATCTGAGGATAGAAAGGCGCAAGAACAGGTTGAGAATTCAGGCTGCCTAACTGGTAAACTGGTTCACGACTGGTGCCGCTAAAATGGGAAAGTCCAATCTCCCAGTCATTCATTATATGAAACCAGCGCAGGGCATAATCGATATGATGCTGTTTATCAGGTGATTCATATTGAGCCTGGTTAGCATCAATATAAGGGGATGTTCTGGGGCGACCCTGTGGGTCAGAGTATGTGCGTTCGCGAAAGCCGGGCAGGATAAATATGTCAATAATTCCCCAGTCCTTTTCAAAACTTGCCTGGATTATTGGTTGACCCAGCTTGTCTTCACCATCGATATTTTCTATAGAATCGGTTTGATTAATAATATCAACCAGATGCTGAGATTCAGTAACGCCCCAGTAAATCTTGCTGATTCCAGCTTTTAGCTCCCAGTTATCAAACACCTTTTGCCAGACCAGTTCTCGTATATCTGCATGTGTGCGTTCATTATCATACTGGTCAATACGGATAAAAGGTTTAAATGTCAGGCTCTGGTTGTCGTTGTCCCAGCTATGGTAAAACTCTGGCTCGGCAGATACAGATAGATAGTTATTATGCTGCTCGCTATTTTGGGGCAGTGGCTCATGTGAAAAATAGCGGGATTGAGCAGCTATATTGCCAGACCATTCGGCTGCCTGGAGTGTGCTGGATAGTAGTAGTGGAATTAATACTGTTGAATACTTTTTCATTCCTGGATGCTCAGGATGACCGTTATTTAGCGCGTTTCAAACTATTACGACTAAAGTCTTTATCGCTTAAGCCGGTCTTAAACCTGTAATTTTTCCAGCTTAGTAAAGTTGATTTACCTGTTTGATGGTTTACCATGTGCATTTTATCGGCACGCCAGTATTTGTTCAGGTATTGTTTGTAATCTGAATATTGCAGTGTTTTAAGTAATGAATTTTTACGATCATAAAATACTATTTTCTCAGGGCGATATTCCTGTTTGTTGATCCATGCTATCTGTCGTGTATAGCCTGAGTGCCTGTATGCAGGGTAACGCTCAATAACAAAACAATTGATGCCGTTTAAAACATCATCTTTAATATACTTATATGTGTATTTTTCGATTTCCTGAGATGAAATATCTTCATAGGCAAATTCACTGCCCATAAAAGGCCCGGATTTGTTTTTAGAGCTAATACGCTTTACACGTTTTAATGCGGGTAGATACAACCATTGCTCGTCTGGTTTGAGTGCATGTGAGTATGTGAGTGAAGCAGTGCCTTTTATATCGCGAGGTTTATTAAAAATAGACAGGCCTTTATCTCCATCACCACTGACTTCTAATGTTTTGACTCGTACTTCACGAATGCTGGTTTTACCCTGTTTGTTTTTTAGTTCCATTGTCATATTGGCTATGGAATCCTGAAAGCCGGTATCTCTCAGGTCGGCTTCTTTTGCAATAGCCAAACCTTTTTCTTCGGCTGTTTCTGCAAATACATTAAAAGAAAGTAACAGAGTTAGTACCAGACTTAGTGTTTTGATTGTTGAATATTTCATAAGTTAGTCTGTTTCCTTAGCAGCATCAATTTTCATAAGTAGAGGGGGCAATAATAAAAAATCAAGAATGAGTGCAACCACTATAATTATGCTGGTCATTAATCCCATGCTTGCATTTAATTCAAATGTGGATAAAGAAAGTATCATAAATCCAGCCACTAAAACTAGAGATGTCACCCAGAGTGCAACGCCTACATTTTTAAATGCATAACGAACAGCGTCATGGCTATTTAAATTATTTTCTTTTCTTGCTCGAATATATTTGCTAATAAAATGTACCGTATCATCAACAACAACTCCCAGAGTCATTGCAGTAACTATAGATAGAGCCAGCCCAACTTCACCCACAACAAGCCCCCAAATACCAAATGCAACACCGGCAGGGAACAGGTTTGGAATGAGACTAATCATTCCATATTTAAATGAGCCTAATGCAAAGATGAGTACCAGTGAAATTAAAAATAGAGCAACGGTTGTGCCTGTTAACATGCTGGTAATATTACGTTTGCCGATATGTGCAAACATAATAGAAGGGCTGGCTCCATCAGTAACTAAATCAGGCGTGTTTTGTTTTAACCAGTTTTTGGCACGTTTTTCCAGTTCAAGGATTTGATTTGATGAAATAGTTTTAAGCGTTACATTAACTTTTGTCGTTTGCTTGGCAACGTCAATCTGGTTATTTAAGTCCAGCCCATAAGGCAGGGACATTTCATATAACAATAAGTATTGTGCGGCAAGCTGACGATTTTCTGGTAATGCATAATATTTATTATCATCGCCATGCATGTTTTTATTTAGGCGTTTAAATGTATCTGTAATGGTGCTGATATGAAGTGTTTCTGGTTGTTGTTTATACCAGTTGCTGAATGTTTCTACCTGCTTTAAGAATTCGGGTTTGCTTACGCCTTCTGCTTCGCCGCTGTCTAATGAATAGGCTATAGTATAAGTACCTGTTAAATGCTCTGTGGCATAGTCTGTATCACGGCGGAATTCAACAGACTCATCAAAATAATTAACAAATATATCATTCAACTGATTTTTAGGAATCATTGCAATAAGAATCAGTACAGCAGTGCTTAATCCATAAAGTAATGTTTTTCGATTATTAACAACAAAATCACCTAACTTGGTCATTATGCCTGTGCCTGCAACAAAGTGTTTTGCTTTGATAGGTAATATAGACATGATGGCGGGTAAGAACGTAATGGTTAGAATAAATGCAGCAATAACACCAAAGGTAGCAATATTACCCAGATCTCTGAATGGAGGTGCATCACTTGAATTTAAACTTAAGAATCCTAAAGCCGTTGTTAATGTTGTAACAAATATAGGCATAAAATTAACGCGCATACTTTCTGCGATAGCATCGTTTTTAGACATGCCTTTATGAATCTCCTGCAGCATGGTAACTAATAAATGCACTGCTCCTGCTATTGCTATAGTTAAAATAATTGTGGGGGCTGATGCTGAGGGTGGGGTTAAAAACATGCCTAACCAGCCGGCTGTTCCCATGGCCGTCATAATTGAAAATGCGACCAGAATAACGGTGGCGGCTGTACCACTGAAGCCTCGAAGTAATAATAATAATACGACAATGATAACGCCAAAAGACAAGGGTACTAATGTCATTCCATCTTTTATGCTGGCTTCAGTAAATGCATTATTCATCATCACCATGCCGGTTAATCTGATTTCAATATTGGGGTATTTAGCCAGCATATCTGCTTTTATTTTGCGTGCAGAAATAACAACTTTTGGAACTTCTTTTGTTTCATCAATGCCGGGAAGCTGAATGGTGACATTAACGCCTGTGTATTCTGTGTTTTCTGAAACTAAACGATTAATTAATAGTGGTTCATTTAATGCGACAGATTTTGCATAGGCCAGATCATCTGCACTCATAGATTCTGGTTCGCTGACAAGATCATCAACAATTAAATCATCTTCTTCTGCGTAGGTATGCTGGAAATTGGTAACTGAATCAACACGAATAGAATAGGGAATTTGCCATGCCTGTTCGGTTATATCTTTAATTGCTATTAATGTATCGGTTGAAAATACGGTTTTGTTTTTGGGTGTAATAACAAAAAGGACGTTATCATCCTTGGTGTAGGTGTTTTGCATATTATCAAATGCATTAAGCTGGGGATTATCTTTGCTGAAAAAGATTCTGTAATCACTTTTAAATGCAAGATTTTGTGCGCCACTGGCGATAATCATAACGCCGATAAATGACATTAAAACAATTAAGTAACGCCATTTTAAAATCCACTTTGTATATCCTGGCAGCATGATAGCCCTTTTTAGTCGTTCTCTATTAACTGGGTAAAGTAGTATGACAAGTGTCTTAATTTTGTCAAACCATGGTTAGTTGACCTGCAAATAACTTATACTTAATCATCTATTTTTTATGCGTAAAAGCAGGGTGTATATGGTGTATGAGTTTAATCAGTTAAGCAAGGCATATGGTGATGCGCCAGTAACAGGCGTTATTAAATCAGTAAATGCTGACTTTATGGTAGATGAAATTATGCCCATTCAACCTTCGGGGCAGGGAGAGCATCTATGGTTGCATATAGAAAAAAATGGTTGTAATACTGACTGGCTGGCTCAACAACTGGCTAAATTGTCAGCAGTTAAATCTATGGCGGTGAGCTATGCCGGCATGAAAGATCGTCATGCCATTACGACTCAATGGTTCAGTATTCATCTGCCGGGGCTTGATGATCCTGATTTGTCGTCACTGCAAAGTGAAGACGTTAAAATTTTAAAAGCAGTACGCCATGATAAAAAACTTAAGCGTGGCGCATTGTCAGGTAATCGTTTTCAATTGTGCATCAGGGAATTATCAGGTGATTTAGATCAGCTGGAAGAAAGGCTAAAGCTGATAAAAGAACAGGGCGTTCCCAATTATTTTGGTGAACAGCGTTTTGGTTTTGGAATGAATAACTTAACTAAAGCTGAGTTGCTGTTTCAAAGAAAGTTAAAGCGTATAAAAAAACATCAGAGAGGCATGTATTTATCATCTGCTCGTTCATGGATTTTTAATCAGGTTTTATCAGAGCGAATTAAGCAGAAAAACTGGAATCAATATCTGCCGGGTGATGTTTTTATGCTACAGGGTAAGAGTGCCTGTTTTCCTGATGATGAAAGTGCAGATATTGCTGAGCGATTATCTTCAATGCAAATTCACCCTACGGGAGTGCTTTGGGGGGAAGGTGAAAGTATGGCTTTGGCTGAGTGTCTGATAATTGAAAAAAATATTGCAGATCAAAATAAATTATTTTGTGAAGGCCTTGAAAGTGCTCGTCTTAAACAGGAACGGCGCTCATTGAGGCTGTTAGTTGATAATTTAAACTGGTCTCTGGAAGATAAGACTTGCCTGTATATTGATTTTTCTTTACCTGCGGGAGCTTTTGCGACAATGGTTTTGCGGGAAGTTATAAATTGAAAATTATAAGCAAAGTGTGGCAAGTGTTTTTGCTTTTGAAGAATTATTTATTGTCTTCCCGAGTTTGTCGAGGGGGCTGGTGTTGTAAAGCATAAGATCCTTCGGATTCGCTCAGGATGACAAGATCTTTCTTTTGATTTATAGCTCACTCTCCAGACGAATTAACATATCTTTATACTTCTCAGACGGGCAAGGCGGACTCCAGTAATAACCCTGTCCATAATTAATTTCAAGCTCCCTTATTTTTTCCAGTTGTTCAATTGTTTCTATGCCTTCTGCAACCAGTTGCAGATTCATTGCCTGGGCAAGTCCTGTGATGGCATTAATAATAGCAATATCATCTGGGTCGTTTAGTATGCCGTCAGTAAATGAGCGATCAATTTTTAAAATATCAATAGGCAGTCGTTTTAAATAAGAAAGAGAGGCATAACCCGTTCCAAAGTCATCAATGGATATTTTTATACCCATATTATGTAACTGATTTAGTTTAGATTCTGCATGGTCTTCGTTGTTGAGTAATGCGCTTTCAGTGAGTTCAATTTCTATATAATTGGCATCCAGTTCAGTTTGTTGAAGCACTTCCTGAAATAATGAAACAAGATCCTGTTCTTTAAATTGACGTGCTGATACATTAATAGAAATATTATCTACGGGGAGTTCGTCTTTTTTCCATTGGCTGAAGTTCTTGCAGGCTGTTCTGATAACCCATTCACCTAGTTGTACAATTAAACCTGTTTCTTCTGCAATGGGAATAAATTCATCAGGTGGTATCAGGCCTTTTTCTGGATGCTGCCAGCGAACCAGTGCTTCCATGCCACTTGCTTTGCCTGATGTTAATTCAATTTTTGGCTGGTAATAAACAACAAGCTCATTATTTTCGATAGCATGTCTTAAGCTGTTTTCGAGATCCAGTCGCCGTAATGCACGTTTGCTTAAGTCAGGTGAGAAAAATTGATAAAGATTCTGGCCTCGTTCTTTTGCTCGGTAAAGAGCAATGTCTGCATTTCTTAATAATGTACCAATATCATCTCCGTCCTGTGGGTACAGGGCGATGCCAATACTGGCTTTTATATGTATGGACTGATCTGCCAGGGTTATTGTGTGTTCCAGTAACCTGGATAGATTTTTTACTATCAGTGCAACACTCTCGGCATGCTCTATATTTTCAATAATAATGCTAAATTCATCGCCATCCGTGCGTGATAAAGTATCCGTTTCTCGCAAATCTTTCTGCAAACGTTTGGCGACAGATTGTAATAGCATGTCTCCATTATCATGACCAAGTGTTTCATTAATAAGTTTAAAATTATCAATGTCTATCATGATTAGCGCAACATGTGTTTTATTACGCTTTGCCCTGTATGTGGATAATTCCAGTCTATCCATTAACAGGGTGCGATTAGGTAAACCGGTGAGGTGATCATGATATTCAAGTTTTTTAACTGTTTTACGTGCTTTTTCTGCTTCAATAAGTCGTTTAACACGATTCTTAAATACTGACCAGTTAATAGGTTTAGTTATATAGTCTGTAGCACCTGCGCTAAATGCCTGATCAATTGAAACATCATCATCCAGAGATGTGATCATTAATACAGGAGGTGACTCAGTAAGCTGGTTTCTAATAAAGCGGCAGGCATCAATGCCATTCATATCCGGCATTACAATATCAAGTATGGCCAGATCAAAATATGTTTCTTTACAGTGTTCAATAACTTCGTTGCCTGTTTTGGCCTCGGTGACGTTATAACCTTCTGAGAGTAAAATATGTTTTAGTAATAAAACAATAGAAGGGTCATCATCTGCAATGATAATTTTTGTTATTGGTGTCGCTGAGGGGTTAGAGTTTTCGTCCATAATATTTACTTGTTAAGTATGCAGAAAGAGAAACAACTGAGGCTGCCAAAGTGTGTAGTTGCTGTCCAGTGGTGTGGCACAGAGGCTTGTTGGCTGAGTATTTGCTCTATGGGTGTTTTCCGGTTCATACTATCCTGTTTCCATCGAACCAATAATTAGTACTTAATTTATGATAAGTGTAGCCGATAAATATCAGATTTGAGAGATAAAGATTGCTTATTTTTGAAAAAATTAAATGTGTATAGATCAGGGGAGAATTTGCTGCTATTTTCGGTAAATTATCACAAATTAGGCGTTTAGCCTTGGCTACTTGTTGTAGGCGCGGTATTATTCAACTTAATTACGTGAATAGCTGTAATCCCGGAATTTTACATAAGATATATAAATGCAATGAACCCCAATTTCCTTGATTTTGAACAACCAATAGCCGAGCTTGAGGCTAAGATAGAAGAATTACGTTATGTAGGCGATGATACCGAAATTAATATCGGTGATGAAATTAGCCGTCTACAGGAAAAATGCAAGAGTTTGACGGAATCTATTTTTAACAAACTGACACCATGGCAAACATCCAAGCTGGCCAGACATCCACAACGACCTTACTCTTTTGATTATTTTGACCGTGTTTTTACTGATTTCCAGCAACTGCATGGAGATCGTGCTTATGCCGACGATAAGGCGATTGTTGGTGGAATGGCAAGATTAGATGGGCGACCTGTGATGATAATTGGTCATCAAAAAGGACGTGATACCAAAGAAAAAATTAAACGTAATTTTGGTATGCCAAGACCAGAAGGTTATAGAAAAGCCCTGCGTTTAATGAAAATGGCCGAGCGCTTTAAGATGCCTGTGCTTACCTTTATTGATACGCCTGGAGCCTACCCCGGCATCGGCGCAGAAGAGCGCGGCCAGTCTGAAGCGATTGCGCGAAACCTTTTTGAAATGGCTTCATTAAAAACACCTATCGTCTGTACAGTTATTGGCGAAGGTGGTTCAGGTGGCGCGCTGGCTATCGGTGTTGGTGATAAAGTAATGATGTTGAAGTACAGCACTTATTCCGTTATCTCTCCAGAAGGTTGTGCATCTATTTTATGGAAAAGTGCAGATAGGGCGAAAGATGCGGCTGAAGCACTGGGTATTACATCGGCGCGATTGAAAGAGCTTGATTTAATTGATCATATTATTGATGAGCCGTTGGGTAGCGCCTATCGTGATGTTGATAGCACGGCGCGTAATATTAAACAGGCTTTAATTGATGCACTGGAAAATCTCGATCAAATGGGGCTTGATAAGGTTTTAGAAACGCGCTATCAACGCCTGATGAATTATGGTCAGTTCAGCGAATCTTGATTCACAAAAGCTTTTTAAGTCTTTAAAAACATTCCCGGACTATTCCGAAATAAAAACCTGGTGGTTGGCCTACAGTGGTGGTGTTGACTCCCAGGTTTTATTGCATTTATTGTCTCAATTAAAATCACAATATAAATTAGATGTGCGAGCCGTGTATATTGATCATGGTTTGCAGAAAGAATCCAGACAATGGCAACAACATTGTAAAGAAAGTTGTCTTAGTTTAAATATTCCTTTTCAGTCCTTTTCTGTTTATGCGCATGCAGCAAGGGGTGAAAGCCCTGAGGCGACTGCACGCACAGCGCGTTATGCCGCTCTTTCAAAACTGATTAATAAAAATCATTGCTTATTAACGGCACAGCATCAGGATGATCAGGCAGAAACATTATTATTACAGTTGTTTCGAGGGGCGGGTTCAGCAGGGCTGGCGGCTATGCCTTTTTATGCTGAATTCTCAGCCGGCTGGCATGTTAGGCCATTATTGAATTTCTCTCAAAAGGTCATTATGGATTATGCGCAGCAACATCAGTTGCCGTGGGTTGAAGACCCCAGTAATAAGAACAATAAATATGACCGAAATTTTATTCGTAATCAAATAACGCCCCTGTTAAAACAGCGTTGGCCGTCTATTGAAAAGACAATTTCAAACTCAGCTGATTTGCAGTCAGAAAATAAAAAATTACTTGAAATATTGGCCGCTGAAGATTTATCAAAAATCGATTTAGAAAATAATATTTTATGTATTGATGACTTAAAAAAACTGGAAGAAATTCGATTGCGTAATTTATTGCGTTACTGGATCAGAAAACAGCAGTTTGATATTCCTTCTCGTAAGATTATGCAGCAAATTATTCAACAACTGCTTTATTCAAGTGAGGATTCCACACCGAATATTCGATGGTCAGGTGTAGAGATGCATCGCTATAAAAATAGAATTTATATTAACTCAGTTACTGATCATAATGAAAAACAGATATTTCAGTGGGATGGTGTAGAGCCATTGATTCTGGATTCAATTAACCGGAAATTATTTATGAGGTGCTGTCAGGGTAAAGGGCTAATAAAAAATATTATAGGCAAAACTTTGAAAGTGTCTTTTAGACAAGGCGGTGAAAAAATAAAACCAGCCGGAAGAGATGGAACTCATAGTTTAAAAAAATTATTTCAGGAAGCAGAAGTGCCTCCCTGGCTAAGGCCGTGTATTCCTTTAATCTATCTGGATGATGAATTAATTGCTGTAACGGGGCACTGGATTGCGGATGCTTATTCAGTCAGTAAAGAAGAATCAGGTTATTGGCCTGAAATAAAAGTTCTTAGTGAATAAAAGAATAATAGTATTCTATTATTCTTTCTAATTTTTCAAGCCAGCCTGAATATTAATCTAAAAATTTTAGTGCAATGATTTATCCCTGTTTTGCCACATGGTTTGAGCCTGTTTCATAGCTTCATCCTGTGATCCAGCTTTACCCATTAAACATAGTGCAATAGCGGCAGTTGATACAATAGCTGCTTCACCATATTCATCTGACTCATTACCGCACCATATGTCATGTAAGCGTTCAGGCTTAATGCTTTCTTCTTTCATATGGCGTTTTTTAAATAATGCGGGCCAGACTTCATCTGACATTTTTTTATTAATAACAGATGAAACTGTACATTCAGTATCCGGGTTACGTTCAACTTCTCCGGCTTCACCTTTAAATACAGCAATATCTGCATCACCTAAAATTTGTTCCGCTTGCTGATGTACTTTTTGATAGCCTGGATGAAAAATTGCCTGGATCGAATAAGGTGCATTCAAAGGGTTAATCATTCGGCCTACTGTATGAATAGGTGATCTAAGTCCAAGGTACGGTCGTAGCTCAATAATATCTTTTAAGCGTTGACTTATTGCCTGTAGAGGAAGGTAGCAAAAATTATTTTTCTGGATTTGTTTTTTTGCATCATCAATAGAATTACTGGTGTTAAGGCCTAATGGCTTTAAAACTTCAGAGGTATAAATACGTCCTGCGGTGTGGCCTTCAGCGCCATGCATACAAACTTTAATACCATTTTCTGCTAATAATAATGCGCTTAATACATACCAGGGAGAATGGCGGCGTTTACCGGCGTAAGATGACCAGTCCAGATCAGCTTCAGTAATCTGTTTTGAGTTGATGAAGTTACGAATGGCTTTTACAAAACCTGCTACTTCTTCAGGTGTTTCTTCTTTTACGCGCAGCAGCATTAAAAATGCGCCAAGCTGTTCGGCAGTAATTTCATCTTTGAGAACCATGGTCATGGCTTCAAAGGATTCATCAACGGTTAAACCGCGAGAGCCTTTTTTTCCTTTACCAAGAATGCGTACAAAAGGGGCAAATGGATGTTCTTCTTGCATGGGGGGAAGCCTCAATAATAATCCAGGTTAAACCATTGATATAAGTAATATAATAAAAGCAACTATAGCTAAAACAGGGCCAAGAAATCCTAACCAGTCGTTTAAACTGCCTTTAGGAGAGTTTTTTACGGCATGCCGCATGCTGGGAAATATAAAAATCAGCATAGCAATAAGAAGTAAAGCACTACCTATTTTTGTCCAGTCCATATCTTAAGTCTTGTTAATCATAAAAAAGCCCCATAAAAATGAGGCTTTTTTACAGTGAAAAGAATTTATTAATCGTCAGAAAATGCGCCAAGAAGGTGAAGTAGAGCCTGGAACATATTCAGAAGTGAGAGAAATAAACTGGCAGTTGCCATAATGTAGTTAGTTTCACCACCATGAATAATGGATGATGTTTGAAAAAGAATAAAACCACTCATGATCAGGATAATAGCGGCATTTACAACCAGAAATAGTGCTGGAATTTGAAAGAAGATATTCAATAATGCAGCACCAATAACAACAAACATGCCTACCATCAGGAAGCCGCCCATAAAGCTAAAGTCTTTACGTGTTGTTAATGCATAGCCTGAAAGAGCCAGGAAGATAACACCTGTGCCGCCCAAAGCTGTCATAACGATACTTGGGTTAACAGACATATAGTAGTTAAGAACAGGGCCGAGACCAAAGCCAAGTAAGCCTGTAATGGCAAAGATAACAGGAATGCCTGTAGAAGAGTTTGCTGTGCGTGGCAGCACAAACCAGAGCATACCAATGGCCACGATATCAGCAATCAGGGCTGTGCCATGACCGATTTCGAGAGCAACACCTGCAAAACCTGAAATACCGCTGAATATTAGCGTCATTGAAAGTAGCAAATAGGTGTTTTTAAGAACACTATTTGTCGCAAGAACTGATTCTTGAGTACGGCTAAAAGACATATTTTGATGGTTCATTGATCTTCCTATTATATAAATTTAAGTAGTCATTATAGTGTCGTGCAAGCATATCACTAAAATATGACATGACAAGCATACTATTAGTTTCATATATTGGGACAACGCACTGGTTTTTCAAG
>CAZFUY010000068.1:0-2339 GCA_964522445.1 uncultured Thiotrichaceae bacterium
GCCTGGATTAAAATACGAGCAAGATGGCGGGCCTAATATACTGAATATTATGGATACGTTAAATGGGTCTATCCAGCCACAAGATGATCGTTATCAATTTATGAAAACACTTTTTATATTTTGGTTACTTGGAGCAACAGATGGACATGCAAAAAACTTCAGTGTGTTTTTAAAGCCATTAGGTCGATATCAACTAACGCCGATATATGATGTATTATCGGTATATCCCCTAATTGAAAAAAGGCAACTCGAATTAAAAAAAACAAGAATGGCAATGGCACTTCACAGTAAAAACACACACTATCAATGGCATACCATCCAACATAGACATTGGTTATCACAAGCTGAGAAAGTACGGTTTCCTAAAGCATTAATGTCTCAAATAATTAATGAAGTTTGTTGTACATTAGACGATGTGATAAGCCATGTAACCAGTGAGTTACCGACTGATTTTCCAGCTGATATTTCGAACTCCATTTTTAAAAATATGAAAAAAGCAAAACATAAATGCTGCATCAATTCTTTCTAAATTGCAGCCCAGTGGTGAAGTAAGCTAAATATGGTGTAGTTTATCTATGCACAACTTTTTAAGAAAATCACTTAACAATCTAAAAAGTAGAAATTTACTTTCTGAGCTAAAGGAGTTTGGTGGATGCTTTACTCGCTGCATTACAATGTCCCTAATTAAACACGATTATAAAGTGAGTAATGACAACCCCATTGAGGCAGACAATGGCAATAGAGTGGCACCTTGTTAACAACAAGCCTAAATATATGATATTCAGGCTATCATGGGGAACTGAAAACGAGCCATTTAAGATGCGCCAGTACCTGGTTGTAAACTTAATGACTGATAATGATATTTGTCCGCTTGCAACTATTGATGTTAAAAATAATATAACAGACAAATAAAAAAGCCAGAGATTTAATATTAAATAGTTTTATACAGACAACATCCTCCCCAACATGCATTGTTGCTCTGTAATATTAGCTGCAATTTAATATTTTCGATCATTTAAATATCATCGTGATATGACGAAGCGATAGATTAAGACATGAACTGAGATCAGACTGGAACACATCCATTTTTTCTCAGGCAGAAATTGCAGGCCACTGGATACCCGCCAGAAGCATGCGGGTATGACGGACAGGCATAAAGTACGTACACATGCCCAGATGCACCCTAACAGCAAACTAAAAAGCATTAAGCTTGAAAGTAAGAAAGTGGGAAACAAGTGAACACAACGATATCTAATTTGATTATGAAACCATTACAGAAGCTGATTGTTTGCTCTATCATTTTTCCAATACCTGGAATCGCCTTAAGTGCGGCACCCGATATTAATGCGGGTTTAGTTTACTTAAGCGTTGTTGCTACTGAAATAGAAAGCATTGACGCAATTAAACAATACCCGGCTTTAAGTAAACAGTTTAAAGACCTGAAAGTCATCAGCAGCAGTGATTGCAGAAATTTAAAACCTGATCTGATTTTATATGTTTCCAAAATATCCAGTGATAAGCAGGTTACTAAAAAAGCCTTAAAGTTGGCAAAAACACTTATACCTGACGCTTATTTTAAAAAGTGCAATGTAAAAGAAAACTCCTTATTAAGTAGCCATTATGCACTGATTCATTATTCTATCTTTAACCTGCCAGACGATACAATCAACTGGTCATTTGATGATATGAAATCACAACTGCTACCTTTTAATAAAAGCATTTCATTTTTAATTGAAAAACGCCTTAATATCGGCAAGAGTGTTGATGCTAATGGTGAAGCTGAAGGCAGGCAATCTGCTATCTATTTAATTAATAAAAAATCAGCTAACAAACATCTTATAACTGAACAATGCTGGGATTTTTTAGCAACTGACCAGAATAAACAATTAATCGCTTTTCAATGCATGACAGGTATAGCCGCTAATCATTATATACACACTGTCTATATTTATAACACGAAGACAAACAGCATCGTTTTTAACAAACCATATTGCCAGCAGGCAAAATTTATAAACAGTACGCTAGTTACCTGCTCCGAAGAGTCTGTTGATGAGATGGGTGAGCTTAAGCTTTTACCTGTTAATCTGCCGATAAATTAGCTTAATATTCCCGGCACTATTATAAATAAGCCTATATGAGCTTTATATTTCTGATATCCCATAGCTTGAACTCAAATATAAACCATACACCTGCATATCCGGCACGGGCACATTAAAGAGCCTGAATAGAAACAGCGGATACTCAATTGAGCTGTCTGTAGAAGTCCCTGCCCCCACAAAATACACAAAACAGCATCCGGCTATAAACGCTATCTCCGCCGTAACACCTCCCCTTCAGTC
>CAZFUY010000068.1:2439-17156 GCA_964522445.1 uncultured Thiotrichaceae bacterium
TTCGAAAACAGGCTTAAGACACTGTTTGTTATCTTTGCCCTGATCATTGGCCTTGCCAGCAACCTGCCAAACATCACATTTGACACCTCGACTGAAGGTTTTCTCTACAAAGATGATCCGCAGATACTGGCATACAATGATTTCAGGAATCAGTTTGGCCGGGATGAAAAGATTATAATTGCCCTGAAAACATCAGATAAATCGAAAGATGTCTTTGACCGCGCATTTCTGAACACCTTATTTGCATTGCATAATGAAATAGAGAATAACGCGCCTTATATCAAAGACGTTAGCTCCCTGAAAAATGCCCGCAAAACAACCGGAAACGAAGAAGAGCTGGTTGTTGAAGATTTATTTGAAGATGGCATTCCGGAATCAGATGAGGCACTGGAAAAAATTAAACAGTTCACCCTCGCCAACCCCATCTATGAAAACCTTTACCTCAGCGAAGATGCAACCTTTACAACCATTATGATAACCACCCAAACCTACACATCTATCGGCGTAGAAGCACAAACCGAAAGTGAGATGCTGGATAGTGGCTTTGATGACGAAATGGATATCAGCGGTTTTAGTGATGGAGAATCCGCAAACAATCCAGGCATTAAAGATCGTGATTTTATTAATGTGCTGGAGACCAATGAACTGATTGGGGTTATCGAAAAAATACTCAGCAAGTACGAAAGTGATGATTTAAAAATATATATCGCTGGCTCACCTATCGTCACTAAAAATCTTCAGGCGTCATTGATTAGCGATATGTCGACTTTTATTCTGTATGTGATTATTACCATCGCGCTGTTGTTACTGGTGATGTTCAAACGTATCAGTGGCATTTTGTTACCCCTGTTTGTTGTTGTGCTAACACTGCTTTCCACCGTTGGATCTATGTCACTGGCCGGCGCACCCATCACCGCCATGACACAAATTTTGCCGTCACTGCTACTGGCGGTTGGCGTCGGTGCTTCGGTTCATCTGCTGGCCATTTTTTATAAAAAATATGATCAGGTTAAAGATAAAAAAGCAGCGATGGCTTATGCCCTCGGGCATTCGGGTCTGGCGATATTTATGACGTCATTAACCACCGCTGCTTCCCTGGCATCTTTTTCATTTTCAGATATTGCGCCGGTTGCTAACCTGGGTATCTTTTCTGCGCTGGGCGTCAGCTTTCAGTTGATGTTAACACTGATTTTTCTGCCTGCGCTTATTGCGTTACTGCCGGTAAAAACCCTGCAACATGCGGATGATGAAAAACCAATGCTGCTAGACAGACTGGTGCACGGCCTCGGTGTTTTTTCAATTACCTACCCGAAATCCATCGTTAGCGTTGCGATGGTGGTTATCCTGATATCCGGTGCACTGGCATCATCGATGCAATTTTCGCATAATCCACTGCACTGGTTTGCCGCTGATAACGAAGTGCGTATCAACACAGAAATTATTGATAAAGAGTTAAAAGGTTCAATCACAATCGAAGTCATACTCGACACCGGTACAGAAAACGGTGTTTACGAACCCGCATTTCTCAACACTATTGATAAAGTCACTGAAACAATTTACACCTATCGCGGTGAAAATTATTTCATTGGAAAAATTGTCTCCATCAATGATGTTATTAAAGAAATAAACAAAGCGCTTAATGAAAATCAGGACAGCGAATACCGTATTCCGCAGGATAAAGATTTAATCGCACAGGAGTTTTTACTGTTTGAAAATAGCGGCAGCGATGATCTGGAGGATATAGTCGATTCGCAGTTTTCAAAAACGCGTTTATCCATTAAAGCCCCCTGGGTTGATTCCATTGAATATGTTGATCTAATGGATGAGCTCGATATTATGCTGAACGATGCATTTCAAGGTACCGCATCGGTTACCATCACCGGCACCCTGCCCATACTATCTGACACCATTACAAAATCAATTAAGAGCAGTATCGAAAGTTATATTATTGCCTTCGGTGTTATTGCACTTCTGATGATTATATTGTTAGGTAATTTGAAATTCGGCCTGCTCAGCATGTTCCCGAACCTGACACCCATTATGATTGGTGTTGCGATAATGGTGGTGCTTGATATGCCACTGGATATGTTCACTATTTTAATTGGTGCTATTGCTATTGGAATGGTGGTGGATGACACCGTGCACTTTATGCATAATTTCAATCGCTACTATTCACAAACCGGCGATGTGGATGAAGCGGTGTTACTCACTATAAACTCAACCGGACGCGCCATATTCATTACATCCATTGTACTGAGCTCCGGTTTTTTTGTTTTCATGTTTGCCAGCATGACCAACCTTTATAACTTTGGCCTGATTACCGGCTCCATCGTATTGTTCGCGATGCTGGCAGACCTGATATTAATCGGCGCCATGATGAAACTGGTTCTCAACCCCAAAAAAATAAACACATTATAAAAATACGCTATGACAAAACTAAAAACATCACAAAAGATTTTAGACTGTGCCGCCAGCATGTTTGCAGAACATGGTTATGCGGGCACCATAATGGATGAGCTTGCTGAGAAGTGCCGGGTAAACAAAGCCAGCATTTATTACCACCATAAAGATAAAGCGACCCTTTATGACAACACCCTGACCGCACTTTTTACGCCAATCGCAGATACCGTCATTAGCGCGGTTGAGGCAGAAGATGAACCACTTAAAAAACTTGAATCTCATATATATGCCTTTGCTCAGGCCAGTGCTGACAACCATTATTTTTCAGCCATACTGATGCGCGAGATGGCTTCCAGCGGAGCCAATATGCCGGACCGTGCCCGGAAACAGATGCAGCGCATTTTATTTACCCTTAATAAATTACTGCAGCTGGGTGAATCACAGAAAATATTCAAACCAGCTAATCCGCTGATTATTCATTTTATGATACTCGGCACCATTAATCTTTTTATTACCACTATGCCATTACGACAATCTCTACCCAAAAATGACGACTGCAATCAACTTAAAAACATGGATATAAAGTCAACTGCTGCACAAATATTTAAAACTATTTCTGAATCTTTATTAATAAAATAATATCAACCAGTGAGATACATTATGAGAACAAAAAAATTACTGTCTGTATTTTTTACACTACTACCACTGAGTTTATTTTCATTGTCGGTTAACGCAATTACGGCAGACGAAATTGCCAAACGGGTAGATGAGCGCGATGTAGGTGACAAATCGGTAATGACCATGGAAATGATTTTAATCGATAAGCACAACAACCCGCGTGTGCGTAAAATGCAAAACTATTCTATGGATAAAGGTAATGATATCCAGACTGTCATTTTCTTTTTATCCCCCGCCGATGTTAGAAACACGGCATTTTTAACCTATGATTATGATCACTCAGATAAAGATGATGACCAGTGGCTTTACCTGCCGGCACTGAAAAAAACCAAACGCATTGCATCAAGCGATAAGAGCAGCTCGTTTATGGGCTCTGATTTCACCTATTCCGATATGACATCACGGGATGTATCAGACTATACCTATCGCATTGCCAAAGAAACCGAAGTTCGCGGTGAGAAAGTATGGGTAATGGAAAGCATCCCGAAAACCCAGAAAGTCATTGATGAAACCGGCTACACCAAATCGTATATGTTTGTCCGACAGGATAACTATGTGGTGGTGCGGGCATTGCATATTCTGCAGGGCAAAGGTAAGAAAAAATATCTCGATGTGAAAAAACTTGAAAAGATTGATGGCATCTGGGTCGCCACCGAAATCGAAATGAAAACCACGCAGGATAAAAGCACCCTGCACCGTACTGTTTTAAAACTGGGTAATGTTAAATTTAATCAGGATTTAGATGAATCTTTCTTTACCGTAAGACGCATCGAAAAAGGTCTCTAACCCATGACGCGTAACAACAGCTTTTTCATATTTAACATTATAAGCGGCCTGCTCCTTATTATGTTTTCCACCAGCTTACTGGCAAATGAGCTGGACGAGGCCATGAGTGGATTTGAAGAATTTGATAAAGTCACAGGCAGCGATGTAAAAAAAACGACAGAAGCTGCAACTGACGATTCGCTTAGCGATTTAGATGAAAGTGGTTTTGAAGATAGCACCAGCAACAGCAGCATTGCTATCACAAATAAAAAAACAGAACCCAGCGGGTATACATTTAGCGGTTACACCTCATTTATGAGCGCTTATAATTACGCACAATCCAGCCAGAGCACTGTCGCCCCCGGTGACATGCCAATGGACTTTAGTGACCTGTCACGTGCTCGGATTAAAGGCGGACTAACACTGGAGCTGAAACACGGCGATAACTGGCAATCGAAAATAGATCTCGTGGCCTGGTACGATATGGCCTGGACAATAAATGGCCGGGATGATTACACAGACGATGTACTGGACACCTATGAATCTTTTTATGATCTAAAAGATGCTTATATACAGGGATATTTAAGCAAAGATCTGGATTTAAAATTTGGCCGTCAGGTGGTTATCTGGGGTAAGTCGGATTCGATTCGCATCACTGATATTATTAACCCTCTGGACAACCGCGAAGCGGGTATGGTCGATATTGAAGATTTACGACTCAGTGAAACCATGACACGCCTTGACTATTTTTTTGGTGACTGGGCCCTCAGCACAATCCTGATCCACGAACCGCGGCTTGAAATTGAGCCCGCATTTGGCAGCGACTATCGTCCCAGTGACGCTTTCGGTACACCTATCCCCTACTCACAGTTTCCCGATCGCTCAGAGCCTTCGTGGAATATTGAAAACACCCAGTACGCAATGAGTCTGGATGGCCGTTTTTCCGGCTGGGATTTATCCCTGTACGCCGCCAATGTTTTCGACAACCGTTTTAATATTGAACTCATCAATACCGACCCGGTGCGTTATTATGACAAAATAAATATGCTGGGTATTGCCGGTAATGTGGTCTCGGGCAGCTGGCTGTTAAAGGCGGAATCGGCTTTAATTAATGACATTAATTATCGCAGCACCGATAAAAAAAATCGCCTCGATATGCTCATCGGTTTTGATTACATGGGTATAAAAGACACCGTCATTTCACTGGAGCTGGCTAATCGCCATATTTTCAATTATGAAGAACACATGCTGACATTAACACTGGAAGAATCAGCACAACAGGGCACCATTCCCGACTTTGTTCGACAGGACAGCATGCAAATAGCATTTCGTTCTTCGTACACATTTGACCATGACAATGCCACCGTCAATTACCTGCTTTCTCTGGCAGGCGGTAATGGCCCGGGCGACAGTTTTGATGGTGGTTTTCAACGCCTGTGGTTAGATTATAAATACACGGATTCCGTATCGCTTAACCTCGGGGTAGTTGATTATATCGGGGGGGACAGCCTCATCCCTTTTTACCGCGCGATTGAAGACAATGACAGAATATTTGCGGAGGTACGTTATAATTTTTGATTAATATTTATTGCCCCGTCATTCTTCCTATCTTAGATATGTGCGTAAGGGTTGACTGGATACATAAGCATGGATATTTTTAAGATTTTTTAATTCTGAAAAGTTAAAATAAAATGTAAGGTACATGCGACTCATCAAGAAAAGTAAGTCACTTATCCAGATAACATATCCAGTCACACACAATTAGAGCTTTATAAAAACAAAGACTTAGGTTGATCTGAGCCTTTTTTATGATGGGTGTCCGTTTTATTACGTTTTTTATGATGGGTGTCCGTTTTATTGCGATGGGTGTCCGTTTTATTTTTTTATTCTGTTCAGGTCTACCAGCATCAATACCTATTAAAGTTTGCCATAAGGGCTCATCCTTGCTAAATTCCAACCTTAAGCTTATTCGACTGTGCAGATTAATGTTTCGGGTCGATTTAATGCCCTGCTTGTTAACGGCCTCTAAGACTAATAAATCTTCGGCTACTAAATCAGTAACTTAGTACGACAGGTTACGAGCTTAATTTTAATCTTTTTTCAGGGAATAGAAACATACAAATCAATAGCCTGACCCTTTTTTACGGCCTGTTACGCTGGTCTCAAAAAATGTCAGCTTATGAAATCATTATGAATAAACAGGAGGTTTAAGATGACTGATACAGATACCATAGACCTGGGTGCAAAAATCCGTAGCTTGATTGAGCAACAAAAATACCCAGAAGCACTAAAAAAAGCGAGCAAGTGGGTAGCAGTAGAACCTGATTCGGATGAAGCCTATTTCATGCGCGGATATGCAAACCTAATGTGGGGGCAACTAGAAGAATCCGCCACAGATGTAAAAAAAGCCATTAGTATAGAGCCGAGCAATGCAAAATATTACAATGCTTTAGGTAATATCTATTTTGACATGGGTAACGATGAAGCAGCCCTCGGTGAATTTAATCGGGCACTGCATATTGAACCGGATAATTTGCAATACAGTTCCAGTTTATGCAAAGCAAAAATGAATCTAGGCGAAGTCGATGATGCATTGGCGCAAGTTGAGGAAATGTACCGAACCAATACGGATGACGATACTATCCGGAATAATTTAGCTGATATTTATTCAATTGCAGCCACCAAAGACTGGCACCATGCAGATGACGATAATCTGGATTATGCACTGACTCATGAACATATTCAGAATGCAGAAGAGTACTCCACCAAAGCAAGGGCATTAAACCCAGTTAATCCATATGTGTTAACACGGTTAGATGATCTTGATTCAGCAATCAAAATATCTAAAAAAAGAAAATTTACTGGTGGCTGGGGCACCTTAATTGTCGCACTCATTTTTGCAACGCTTATGTTTCAAAAAGAAAACCCTGTTTTATATGCGTATGGTATTAGTGCACTACTATATTATTATGCTCTTCGAACACCACTATATGTTATAAATCACCTTAATTTCGCAGGAAAAAACAATCTGAGTTTGGGTGACCGCATAGCCTCCATATTTGTGTGCGATGGATGGACCTTCTTCGGTTATGGATACGGTGATGCCATGATGAACATGGCGAAAACAAATCTATTTTTTGGTGTAATCCGAGCAGCCATAAGGTTAGTTCTCCTTCCTATAACAGTGACAACAGGATTGTTTAACAATTATTCTAAAAATCACGCACTTTCAATAGTGGGTGGAATGATTGGAACCATTATCATATTGATGCTTGTTTAATTATACTAATAATGGAACTTTGGAGACGTTCTTTTACAGGGACATATTTGGCATAACACAAATCCGGGTCTAAACCGAATCGCGCACGGATCGCCGAATCGGGGTCAGACCGTACCTTTCACACAAGCTTCAAAGTTATTAACTGCACGACTAACTGTCGCATAACTCACATCAAACTCCACCACTATTTCATCTAAAATAATTAGGGTCAGAACACAGTTAATTCTAATATTAGAAACAATTGTGCTCTGACCCCACTTGTTTATTAATCTAAGACATTATAAAAAGTTAAAATCAATCAGCGGGGTTTTATTGACTTTTATTTTTACATATCCGTGATTTATTTTTAGAATCTATTTTTTTAGCTTTAGAAATTTGTTCACATGTTATATTTGAGTGTGTTAGATTAGCTCCAGTCAGGTTGGCTTTATACAGACTGGCTTTATACAGATTGGCTTTAGACAGATTAGCTCCTGCCAGATCGGCTCTAGCCAGACTGGCTTTATACAGATTGGCTTTAGACAGATTAGCTCCTGCCAGATCAGCTCCAGCCAGATTGGCTTTAGACAGATTGGCTTTAGACAGACTGGCACCAATCAGATTGGCTTCAATCAGATCGGCATCAGTCAGTTTTGCTCCAGACAGATTAGCTCCAGACAGATCCGCTCTAGAAAGATTAGCTCCAGACAGATCGGCTCTAAACAGTTCGGCTCCAGTCAGATTGACATTAGTCATATTTGCATAAGCAAAATTAGAATAGTTAAGTTTTAAATTCTCTAATTTCGCGTATTTTAATGATGCCTTATTAAAATTACGATGAGACATATCGAATTTATTATTTATAACCAGGTGATTAAGCTGGTAACCACGATTAGGCAAATCAAAATATTCGATATATTTAAGATATACTACTGATAACGGTAAAATTAATATCATAAATATATATTTGAATTTTAGATCAATGGGCAGTGATTTAATAAAAATTACCGTTATAACAATTAGAGTGAATAGATAAAAATATATCGCATCTGGATGGGGGTTAATTTTAATACTATAAGCAAGCATTATAATTGGTACATTAAACGAGCTTAGATATATAGATAAAAACCTTGAGCGCTTAGTGTTAAACGTTAATAAGAGTGGAAGTTTTTTATGCTCAGGAACTCCATTCATTTCGCTGCTCTTAAGTTCTTTAAGAAATGTATTAAAATAAAATGTAGTAACCATTAAAATAGCAGGCCCTATAAAAACAAAAGCTTTAACCGATAAGGGCAGGCTAAATAATGTTGTTTTTATAGTTTTCCCAAGTTCAGGAATTAGATATTCATCAGAAACCAGCAAAACGGCAAGACAAAAAACAGTAAATGTTATTATTAACATCATTGATCTACGAACTGTAAGAGCAGTCTCTTTATATCTTTCTACCAGATCGTCAATATCATTATTAGGTGATCTTTTTTTACGGGTGATAGTTCTATTTATTATTTTCATTTTATTATTACTTAAGTATTAGTTAATGTTTCACTAAGTATGTAGTCACAGATCCTGAGATGATTAATTATTTTGATTATCAAACCTGTATAAAACATTAGCCAGCTCGTTAATTCCATAATTTAAAGCTGATCCAATGCTATCTAAATAAACTTGATTTATTTCTGCTTATACATATACCCATTTCAACAGCACTAAGAATATTCACTTTACCCCATACAGTTGCTTTAGATATTCGTTTAACTGCTGTATAAGGTTTTCTGTTAATCAAATTATTACCATTAATATATCCAGAGAATATTAGTCTATTAAATTCTTTTGTGCGTCGACCCACCCAGCTTTCATATGGACTGTGATGTTTTCATCAGAACATACGTGAGGCTAAGTAATAAAAAACTGAAGTCAGGGCACAATTAACTCTAATATTAGAAATAATTATGCCCTGACCTCATTTGTTCGCCATTTGTTCCGTCACCCGCAGGAAGATATATGCCGGGGCCTAGATGCTTTACCCGCTTTAAAGTATGAAGCATGCTGGCATGACGAATGAAGCTCCTGCCCTGTTAAACTCAGCCAGTACAGTTATTTCACGCATTTACGCTGATACTTTTCTATATATTTTTGTTTTTTGCTTTCCACTTCCTGATTATTTAAATATCGGCGATCTCCATTACCATCAAGGTCATACCAGGATACATGTTCATCGTATCGAGAAATTTGATCTTTTAATCTATTGCAAGCACGTTTTTTAGATTTTATTTTTTCTACTTTTTTAGCTTTTATTTTAGCCTGCCTTTCCTTATCTTCTCTTATTGAATCATATATGGCGACAGCTTTATTTAATCTCTCTGACGTTGTTAATTTTGATTGTGGCTCAGCTTTGACACTTAATTCAGGAACAGGCACAGGAACCATCTGCACATCATCAGAAGAGCTAACATTAACTTTAGCTATCTTTTTATTAATTGTTTTTTTAGACTTACTTTTTATCAAGCCTTTATTTAAACGCTTTACAGAATTTTCAGCATGTACTTGCCAGTCGCTACCGGTGTGGTTTTCTAAAAAAGACGTATAGGATGCAATGGTATTAATATTTTTCGCCTGAGCATAAGCCATCTGATCACGATAATAAATACCATATCGATACCATGAACTATGAGGATTGTTTTTTAAAAAAAGAGTTATTGCCGGTATATCATTTGACTCTCTCGCATCACTGATGATTATTTTATCCCTGTAATATACCGCCTCACGACTCCATTGTGAACCGGGATAATCGCGCATAAACTGATTAATTTTCTCAGCGTCATTAGCCTCTACTGCAGCAGTATAAATTTGTTTTTCATCATTGAAGACATTGGTTTTATACAGATCATTGACGTGACTATAAGTCATTACCGATACCACCGCCAATATTACGAATATTGACAGTATATAAGCGATATTTTTCATTCTGTTTCCTTACTCATTTTTAGTTTTATCAACGTCATTGGGATCAGAGCACAGTTAATTCTAATATTAGAAACAATTGTGCTCTAACCCCATTTATTTAAACCGGCCATATTCATAAGTAGATACTAATCTAGATTCGAGCCGCCATATCGCCATTCTCAGGCATTTTGCACCCAAACTGGTACATTTGCCCCCAAAAGACGTAAAAACACGGCGAGAGCAAGAAGCCCATTTGAGGCTATGTATAATAGGTAAAAGTAGTGAAACAGGGCTAAATATAGAGGTGAATTATTTTGCTTGGGGGGTGCTTGGAGAATATGCGATTTTGAATAAGATTGTAACTTATTACTTTATATGTATTTTTAATTGGTCGGGACGACAGGATTTGAACCTGTGACCACCACACCCCCAGTGTGGTGCGCTACCAAACTGCGCTACGCCCCGAATAGGCGGAGAATTCTACACTGACTGGGGTTCCGGATAAAGTATTTTCTTAGTTATCAAACGATTAGCTCCCCATCATTGCCAATTTAGCACCAAATATCAGTAAAACAATTTAATCTCAGACCTCTCAACCGGTATACTCGTGCCAATTTATACTTAATGACTCTCAGGCATGTTTAACCTCTCTCACACCAATATCCGAAATGAAACCGATACCAATAGTTTTCGCCGTGGCTTGCGCTACTTTGAGCAAGGTCTGGTAAAGAGCCTGGATGTCGAACAGGTTGATGTGGATATGATTGTGCTTATGGCGCGTGTTCAGGGAAATAGTGCCATACCCTATCATTTAGAGGTCGACATTGAAAAGTCCGTAGCTGACACGGTGATTATAAATGGCCAGTGCAGCTGCCCGGTGCAACATAACTGCAAACATGTGGTTGCAGTTTGCCTTGAGTATGCGTCCAATGTTAAACAGGGGCATGCGAATGTTGATGCCAGCCTGTCCTGGTTAAATGGCTTTATTGATGCCAGCACACCCAATAACAACATCAGTCCTTTGGCGACTGAATCTATTTTTTATTTATTAAAACCGTCAGACAAACCCAATGAGCTTGCCGTTAGTTTAGCGGTCTGCCGGCACTTAAAAAAAGGCGGACTGGGAAAAAGTAGACGCACTGATCTTTATCGCATTGTTAACCAGTACTCCCGCGCCAGTTATGTTCAAGAAAGTGACATAGATATTGCGAAATTATTAGAAGCTCAAAATAACAGCATGTGGGCCGGCACCCAAAATTATGTGATCAAGGGCGAGTTAGGATTTTTAACCTTAATAAAAATACTCAACAGCGGCCGTGGCATGTATAAAAGCTCTGACCAGCCTTTTATACAACGCGGTGCATCACGCCCGCTTAACCTGCACTGGCATAAAGAAAAAAATGGTGACTGCCGACTGAATATTAATGTTGAGCCTGCGGCCCTGGTTCTGAATACGGTTCCGGCTTTATATTTTGATATCGATAACAATGAAATTGGCTCATTGGTCAATGCAGATTTTAATGCTCAACAATGGGATTTATTATTAAACGTGCCGACGGTGCATGCGGATAACTGCGCCGTTTTTAGCCAGCACCTTATTACCCAATTACCTAACATATGCATTCCTCCGCCTATTGAAATTGAAACCGTAACCATCGAAAACGAGCAGCCAAAGCCCCGCCTGGAATTATTCATTGATCATTCAACTGAAACACTCACGCACATTATGCGCTTACGTTTTGCCTATGCTGAAACTGAAATTTCAGTAATGCCGGTGTTACCCATATTAAACACGCTTGAGGATGATCGCATCATCAGCGTGCACCGTGATATTGATTTAGAAGAACACTATATGGAGCGTATCTTTGAAGAAGGTTTCCAGAGTGTAGTACTCAATCTTGAAGATCATTCCGCGGAACTTCCGGTCGATTCAGAACGCGGCGACTTTGGCTTTGTTAGCCCGACAGATTTAACGCCGATGCAATCACTGGAATGCTGGCGCATTTTTATTGAAGACACGATTCCAGCATTAAAAAAGGAAGGCTGGGAAATCAGCTTTGATCCAAGTTTTAAATTACAGTTTCATCAGGTAAAAAGCTGGAAAGATGAACTGGAAGCCACGATTGGTGAAAATGGCGATGACGATGCCGTAAAAGGCAATAACGACTGGTTTGAGCTACGTTTTGATTTAGATGTTAACGGTAAAAAAGTACCTTTGCTGCCCCTGGTTGCCAATGTGCTTAAACATTACGACCCCAGCGATTTACCCAAAAATCTCACCCTGCCACTGCCCGCTTATATGGGCGAAGGTCAATACATAAAAATACCCGCTGAGCGCATCCAGCCTATTTGCGAAATTTTATATGAGTTGTATGACCACCAGGCGCTTTCTGCTGAACACTTTAATCACGAAAAAGGCAGCATACAATTAAGCCGTTTCGATGCGGTGCGCCTCGCTGAGCTCGAAGACAATAATGAAGCCACCTGGCATGGTGGAAAAGCCATGCGCTCGCTCGGACGTAAACTTAAAAATTTTAAGGGCATTAAAAATGTTGCACCACCACGCGGTTTAAAAACCGAGTTACGGGACTACCAGCAACAGGGCTTAAACTGGCTACAGTTTTTACGCAGCTATCAGTTCAATGGCATTCTTGCAGATGACATGGGTTTAGGTAAAACAGTACAGACCCTTGCCCATCTATTAAAAGAAAAACAGGCAAAACGTTTAAACAAACCCTGTTTAATTGTAGCCCCTACCAGCTTAATGAGTAACTGGCGTCGCGAAGCTGAGCGGTTTACACCTAAACTCAGTGTATTGATTTTACAGGGCGCTGATCGTAAAAAATATTTTGAAGACATCAATAATTATGATTTAGTGTTGACTACTTTTCCACTAATTGTGCGCGACCAGGAAACCTTACTGGCACACAATTATTATTACTTAATTCTCGATGAAGCTCAGGTAATAAAAAATCCAAATGCGAAAGCCGCGAAACTGGTGCGTGAAATTAATGCCGAGCATCGCTTATGCATTACCGGCACACCGATGGAAAACCACCTGGGTGAGCTATGGGCATTGTTCGATTTTTTAATGCCCGGTTTTTTAGGCAATAGTAAAACCTTTACCCAACAGTTTCGCAACCCTATTGAAAAACATGCTAAAAATGAAATACGCCAGCGTTTAGTGCAGCGGATCACACCTTTTATGTTGCGCCGCAGTAAAAGCGAAGTCGTAAAAGAACTGCCGGATAAAACTGAAATTATACGTTCGGTTTCATTCGATAAAAAACAGGCTGCGCTTTATGAAAGTATTCGTTTATCGATGCAGAAAAAAGTCCGCGATGCGATAAAAGACAAGGGATTATCACGCAGCCATATCACCATACTTGATGCTTTATTAAAGCTACGCCAAACCTGTTGCGATCCGCAACTCATGTCACTACCGCAGGCTAAAAAAGTGAAGTCGTCGGCTAAATTAGAAATGCTCATGGAAATGCTGCCGGAAATGGTTGAGGAAGGTCGGAAAATTTTAATTTTTTCACAGTTCACAAAAATGCTGGGCATTATTGAAGAGCAGTTAAAAGATTATAAAATCAGTTACACCAAGCTCACCGGCCAAACCACAAAGCGTGAGCAGGCCATCGACAGGTTTCGTAATGGCAAGGTTGATGTTTTTTTAATTAGCCTTAAAGCCGGCGGAGTTGGCCTTAACTTAACCGAAGCCGATACGGTTATTCACTACGACCCCTGGTGGAACCCGGCCGTCGAAAATCAGGCAACCGATAGAGCGCACCGCATTGGCCAGAACAAAGCGGTATTTGTATATAAGTTAATTATTGAAAACACATTAGAAGAAAAAATCATGGCGATGCAGGCACGCAAAAAAGCGCTGGCGGACGGGGTTTATGATAAAGATAAATCAGCTAAAGATATGAAGTTAACCGCCGATGATTTACAGGAATTGTTTGCGCCGCTGGTGCAACAGCCTTAGGTTAAATTTTAGCTGGCTTGTTTATTTTATTTCCTCCCTCACTCTGGCCCTCTCCCAGAGGGAGAGGGAAATCACGATGTTCGTTTAATTTTATAATTACATCAGGCTTACACTCACCCTCTGATAGAGTGAATATCACAATGCTCGTTTAATTCTTTAAAGAACATCTTGATCCCCTTCTCACTCTGGGAGAGGGCTGGGGTGAGGGTAGCAAACGCTCCCATACTCTACATAGGAATCAGATTATTTTTAAGCAATGATTTAAATATGGCTTAACAGAACTTCCTGCCGAGTGTGCGGAAGCTATTTACTTTTTCAAGGTCTGCAAAATTTCTTCCAGCTCATTTCTGATTTGCTTAACCAGCTGGTTGCTTTGCGAGGTATCTTCTTTTGCGGTTTCACCGGTTAATTGCTGACGCGCACCACCAATAGTGAAGCCCTGATCATATAACAGGCTGCGGATTTGACGAATTAAAATAACATCATGACGCTGGTAGTAACGACGATTTCCGCGACGCTTTACCGGCTTTAACTGTGTAAATTCCTGCTCCCAATAGCGAAGTACGTGGGGTTTTACACCACACAGCTCACTCACCTCACCGATGGTGAAATAGCGTTTGCTGGGTATTACGGGTAATTCGTTATTATTGCTGGCTTCCAGCATATGCCTCAACTCTTTGT
>CAZFUY010000069.1:0-16931 GCA_964522445.1 uncultured Thiotrichaceae bacterium
AATCATTATATGGAGAACGGCTATTCGAATTATAGTAATCTACAGTTTCAGTTTTTTTACATCCTTGCGCACAATATTTTTTATCAAACCCTAAAGCAAAGGCTGATGTTATTGACATACAATCCACTTTATATGGTTTAGACCAGGTTAATACATATGCCTGAACTTCATTAGTAAGGCGACTTTTTAGCTGACGACTAACTTTCTCAAATTCCACCGCAGTTATAGAACTTCTTTTATTATCAAGTGAAACATGTATAACATGCTCATCTGGTATCAAACGCTTTTGTTGATAATATTTTGCAATCGCAACACTATCTGGATCACGATCATTGACAATAATAGCTAATGTTTTATTTGTAATAGCTGTGTCTGCAAAAACAACTGGATTAACTACTCCCTGCATTATCCAAAACATAAAACACAAAACAATTTTTTTAAATTTGTCGCATTTAATTATATGCATGAATCGATAGAACAAGAGATAAATAAATTATCTATTCATCCATCCGGGCAATGATTTTTTACTAATTTTCGTCAATAGCTTTGAAAAAATACCTGGCTCTACATTTAGGTTTCCATAATCTCTATCTCGTGTATAGGCTTTGTTTAGAACCGTACCAATCACCTCATTCCCTTGCATTAACTCAAATGCCTGCCTTAACTCCTGATCTTTTGTTTCACCTTCTGCCACAATTAATAATGATGCATCTGCATTTGGCATAAACGCCAAAGCATCTGAGCTTTCCAGTAAAGGAGGCAAATTAAATAATACAATTCGTGATGGATAGCGAAATTTTAATTCTTCTACTAATTTATTCATCTTAGGTGAGCTGAGCATTTCTGATGAATTTTTAATTGCATGCCCTGCGGGAAGAATTACAAATCTTGGAATACCTTCTGGATGAACAAGCATATCCGCCAAAGGTGCATCTTTACATAAATAATCACTTAAGCCATTTTCAACATGAAAATCAAAATACTTATGTATCTTAGGTGAACGCAAATTTGCATCAACCAGCAATACAGTATAATCCACCTCACGAGCAAGACTGATGGCAAGATTAATAGCCGTTAATGATTTACCTGCACTACTGCCTGCACTTGTGATAGCTAGTGTATTCCAGTTTTTCTCTTTTAAACGCTGCAAAATCTGCGTGCGCAATAAGCGATATGAATCAGAAACCATATTTTGCTGATCAATAATAATTCTTTTTTCACGAAGTTCCTTTACAGGCAATCCTACAGAACGTGTTTCTGTATATTCAATTTTTTGCTCAGCAACACTTTTTTTATTTCTGACAACAGATGTCATTCCTGGCACACTTCCGCCACGTTTTTGTCGTTCTTGCCTTGCTAATTCCAAAGCCTGTTTAATGCGTTCCATAATAAAAACCTCTTGAAATCTTTTATACGCCTAATACATTCTCTGCTTTTCTTATTCCTCTAAACCATAAAACATCCAGTGGTGTCCAGAAGAAATGCACAAATAGTACAACGGTAATAATACTGGTGAGAGCAGCTCCCACAATAATTCGGGTAGCACGCCTTCTATAAAAATAATCCTGCGCATTATAAATAACAGGAATAACAGCCAAAGGAGCTGATGTTAGTAACCTGGTAACACCACTTACACCTCGAATTGAAGAATCAAGAGCCTCCTTCAAAATAGCAATACCAAAACCACAGGCCGCAGCAAAAATCAGTGACAAAAACACAATAGCAGTGCGATTAGGCTTTACAGGCTTTTCCGGGAACTGAGCAGGCTCAATTAATAAGAATGACTCTCCCTTGCTTTCTTTTTCCAGTTGCTGGCCTATTTCAGCAGCCATTTGTTTGCCTTTTATCTCCTGAAACCGCACTAAAGAATTACTATGTTCTCGACTCAACATTAAAAAATCGCGTTCTACCTGCGGTGTTTGAGCAATTCGTTTTTCATAATCTTCAACCTTAACCTTTAGCTGTTTTTTACGCTCTTTGAATGCCGAAATTTCAGTTTCAATACCTTTTATTTGTCCCTGAAGAGAAACATACAGCGGGTTATCCGGTTGCAATTCAATTATTTTTTGCTCAGGTAATTTATCTACTTTCTGAATATCACTTTCAAATGCTGATATTGTTTTCTGTAATTTCAAAACATCCGGATGAGAACTGGAATATTTTTTTATTAATACGGCCAATTCAGAACGCAAAGCAGTTAAACGCTTTGCTTTTTCAGCAGTGGATTCTGTTTTCCCCGTTTGAGCTCTTAAGCCTTCTATTTCCCGCTTCATTTTAATAACATCAGGATGCTCATTGGAATATTTAGCTGTTAAACTGGCATATTCTGATTCAAGCGCTTTTAATCGTGATACGGGATCAAGAATTGATTGCCCCGTGGCCGAACGCATATTTGTTAATGGGTTTGTTTGTGTTAGCTGACTTTGAAGATAAAATATTTTTTCTTCCCTGGCACTTAAATCTGTCTCAATCTGCATAAGTTCACGTTCAGTACGATCCAGAACAGACATATTCATTGCGGCCATGTCTGGCATATTACCGGCATGCTTTTCTTTAAACGAAGCCATCCTGGCTTCTGATTCAGAAATTGCTTTAGCCAGTTTTTCTGATTCATCAGTTAAGAACAAATAAGTTTCAGACGCTTTTTCTTTACGGTTTTTTAGATTTTCAGCAAGAAATAAACTGGTAAGCTCACCAGCCACTTTCTGAGTTGAGCCAGGTGATTCACCCTGAAAGGAAAGAGAAAAAGCAATGGTTGCCGCAGTAGGACGACCTGTTCTTGGATCAACCACATCAGCGCTGATCATATTCAAACCAATATCATCCCTCATTTCATCGAGAACTTCTTCTGTGGTATACCTTTTTAAATCATCCTTATACAAATTATATTTTTTAATAATTTGCATTAAATTACTTCGAGTCATTACCCGCTGGCTTATAGTTTGAATACGTTGCGCAGCAAAACTGGTGACAGTTGACATAACCAGTTCAGATGGAATTTCCTGCTCTTTAATAAGAATAGTTGCAGATGATTTATAGGTTGGAGGCCATACCAGAGCCACAACCACCCCTATCAAAAAAACCACCATCATGGTTACTATCATAGGTACTTTGCGGCGACTTAATATTGCCAGATAATCTTGTAAGGTTTTTTCCTGCTCTTCCATTTAGTAAATTCACTCAATAATAGTATTTAATAGGTTGATATAGCTTTGGGCCATCTAAGTGACAAATTGATATAGATAGAATTTGATTCACTCTCTGTATTTGACGCAAGATATTCACGTTTTATATAACGATATAGAAAACTTAAACCCCAGTCTTTTGTTAGTCGCCAATATATAGAAGGCTCCGCTCTATAAATCTGAGAATCTTGATAAGCATTTAAACCATCCAGGGACTCTGATTTTTGAAAACTTAGCAGCAACTGTGATTTAACTCTTTCGGTCATCTTTCTGCTGTAATTAATATTATATTTATCTGTTTGTCTTGCACTACCTGAAGATGATGCAGTTACACCTCTGCTTAAGCCAATTATAGTTTTATTTAATTCACTTTTATTTGTATATCCAAAACTATAATTATTAACGGTTGAGTCACTTTCATTATCTCCATACACAATCGTACCATCACAAAAACCCAATGCTTCACCAAGCGAAGTTTGCCCCTGGCAAAATGGGATATTGTGATAAACATATTCAACTTTAGACTGGCCCAATAAAACACTTATATCTGAATTTTGAGAAATATTATAGTCATATGAAAGCTGTAATGTTTTTGTATCATTTTCATAATCAAGATCATTATTTTCTGTTGTTAATTGCTTAATTTTCAAACCTAATTTTGTCTTTTCTGAATATTTCCAGCTAAATGAAAGATCACCGCCGGTTGAGGCATAATCATTATAATTTGATGGCGCATTCTCATCGTATGTCCGATCTGACATATTCAGGCTTAATGTTATACTGCCTTTTTCAGACATCTGCCAATACCAGTAGGGCGCTATATATACGCTTTCTCTTTTTATCTGAATTTCTGTAAAGCCTGATATGTCCAGCTGTGTTTCATAGTCCTGATTAAAGTTTGTATTATCTTCATAACTTGCGTTAAAGCCTGTCTGGCTTCTTTCAGTAAAATAACTACCACCTATACTTAAAAAAACATTATCACTATCGGCATTATCTATACCAGAGTATCTCACCGCGCGAAGCTTTGTATCCAGTTTTATATTCCAGATATCTTTTTCTTCACCACTGATAACCAGTTTGGGTTCTAGTGTATAACCGGCTGCACTTTCTTCATTTGTTCGAGCATTACGGACATTATCATTGTATTGAGCTTTTAATATAACGGCAGGCTCAGCCAGCCATTCTGCTGAATGAGTTTGCAATGAAAAAATAGATAACAATGAAAATATAATAATTCTGAAGAATAACATTCGATTAAACTCTATGGCACAACAACAACATCACCACTCTTAAGAATGATATTTTGCCTGAGATCTTCACCCTGAGACACGGCATCATAATCAAAACGCATTGCACGTTCTACGCCCTTAACACGACGCAGTATTCTGATATCACTGGATTTTGCAAATGCATTTAAACCACCGGCCATAGCCAGTGCCTGCATAACATCCATATAATGCGTTGCAACAAACTCACCCGAACGAATTACTTTTCCCACCACAAACACTTTATTATTATTCACTCTTACCACGGCAACCGTGACCACGGGATCAGGAATAAAGCGTTTAATAGATTTGATAATGGCACTTTGCAGCTGCTTTGCCGTTCGGCCACCTGCCCTGAGTTCACCTACTAATGGAAATGTAATACCTCCATCAGGACGAACAAGCACCTGTTTTTCCAGACCGTCTTCTTTCCATACTGATATTTCCAGAAGGTCTCCCGGCCCTAATAAATAAGAAGGAAGCTGACCTTTAGACACTGCGGGAGCCGCATAACTTGCAGAGAAACTTATTAAAAAAAGAGCAAAAACACTAAATAAGCATTTAATTATATTATTCATTCACAACCACTAATATTTATTTTTTAATCAATCTTGTAATGATAGGCGGTCAAAGAGGTTGTTGCAAAGTTTTTATCTTCTGTCTTTTCGCCATGAACGAGAAATTAGGGGTAAATACAAACCACTTTAGCCAGCATAAAATAATCAGACTTGATCAGAGTATCCTTAGCTATCAATTAGATTTTTCAATCACCTTAATTTCTTCGGGTCGACCAATATGGTATCCCTGCACAAAATCTACCCCAACCTCTCGAAGCATTTGCAATGTTTCTTCATTCTCTACCCACTCAGCGACGGTCTTTATCTTCATAACTCGCCCCACACGGGTAATAGCCTCAACCATTGCTCTATCTATTGGGTCATTAACCATATCAACCACAAATGCACCATCAATTTTTATATAATCCACGGGCAGATTTTTTAAATAGGCAAACGAACTCAGGCCGCTACCAAAGTCATCCAGTGCAAATAAACAGCCTTCTGCTTTAAGCTCATTCATAAAATGCATTGCTTTGGATAAGTTGCTAATAGCGGCTGTTTCAGTTATTTCGAAGCATATTTCCTTAAAATCAATATTAAATTCCTTTTGTGTCGAACGTATGAAAGCAAGCAATGAATCATCTGCCAGTGATGTGCCTGACAGATTAATAGAGATAATGCGTTTTTTACCATCTTCACAACAGTCTTTTGACAGGGCTTCAAATATATTTCGAATCACCCACTTGTCTATTTTAATCATAAGATTAAAACGCTCTGCTGCAGGAATAAAGCTATCAGGATTAATAATTGATCCATCTTTATCTTTTATTCGAACCAGTATTTCCATATGCTTATGCTCATAATCCGCATCCAGAGCAACTTCTGCCTGACGATAAAGCACCATTCGATCTTCTTCCAGAGCACTCACTATTCGACTGGCCCAGTGCATCTGACCGTGCCTTTCAGCCAGTGCTGCATCCGTTGGTTCGTATACATGAATACGATTACGCCCCATATCTTTAGCCGCATAACAGGCTACATCAGCAGCAGACATAATACTGGCCATATCTATGTTTTCTGCACTGATACCAACCACGCCTATACTGGCACCAATTTCAAATGTTTTATTGTGCCAGATGAAGCGAAAATCCTTTACTGACTGCCTGATCTTATCGGCCACGATACTGGCCTGTGATATAGGACAATTTTCAAGCAACACACCAAACTCATCACCACCTAGTCGAGCCAGCGTGTCCACTTCTCGAATACAGTCCTGCATTAATAAGGCAATCTGGCGCAATAATTCATCTCCAGCCATATGGCCACAGGTGTCATTAACTATTTTGAACTGATCCAGATCCACATAACACAGTGCATGGTGTCGATCTTCTTCCTGCACATTGAGTAATGATGCCTGTAAAACATCTTCAAACATTCTGCGATTATAAAGACCTGTTAGCGCATCGTGACTGGCCTGATAAGACAGTTGGCGAGTTAGGCGGCGTGCATGGCTGACATCATGCAGCACCATTACAGCACCAATCAGCTCACCCTCATCATTGCGCATAGGCGCGACTGACATCTCAATGGGAATGGTATCACCATCATATCGCACCACGGCTGCATGACTGACCAGGTTCTCAACAACATTCCCCTCAAGGCATTTCATCAGCGGATTTTCTATTTGTTTGCCGCTATCCTCATGCACAATCTTTACAACATTATTTAGCACAACATTATTCGCCTGCGCATTACTCCACCCAGTTAAACGCTCAGCAACAGGATTCATATACAATATATGCCCTGTATCTGTCGTAGTAATGACACCATCGATAATGGAGTGCAGAGTAACTTCTGCTCGTTCTTTTTCTTCAAACAGGGCTCGACGGGAAGCTTCCAGCGCTTGCTGTTGGTGCATAATAGAATCCAGCGCACGATTAATAAATTTTGCCAGATAGCCAAACTCATCCTGACGTTTTTCATCAAAGCGAACACTGCTATCACCTTCAGCAAACTTCTCTGCTGAAACCACCATATTAATAAAAGGTTTAGATAAGACTTTTTGCAGAACCTGTTGCAAAATCAACCCGAAAGAGAAAACCAGAAAAGCAATATAAAGCAGTATTTTTTTACGAAGATCAGATATTGCCTGCTTTAAACCAGGCATAAAAACATTTAATTCAACCACTTCACTTTCAGACGTTATCGCATTATGAATACGAAAATTATGCTGAAAATGTTCCTGCCCTGGAGTTTGAGAACCAAACTCATAAAGCTTGCCGTAAGCTTTAAACGTTATAGCTTCAATAAAATATTTTACTTTTGCATGCTGAAATAGATATTCAAATGAATCATCCAGACTTGCTTTTCCTTCTTTTTGTTCAAGAATACTTTTAACATCATAAGCAAGCAATATAGCGCTGGTTTTGTACTCAGCAACCAGCTCTTTTTCACGATCCTGTAGTAAGAAAAATGTCACCAGCAAGCCCACCAGCACCATACCCCAGAACACAATACCCGTAATTTTCGCAGGTAACGCTAATTGAATACGACTCTGTACACGCTTTTCATTATGTGGCGCATCATTATTCGTCATTTAAACCCTATCCAACGAATAGCAAGTAATACAGGGCACACCCCACTTAAGCCTGCACCAAAAATAGCAAACCCCATAAACCAGGGGAAAAACCAGAGCTGATCATAAAAGTGGTAGGTAACAGCCAGTAAAAGCCCCACAACCAGTCGCCAGGCCTGCTCAGCTTCCATGGAAAAACGATAATTAACATTAAAAGGATCAGCCTGATATTCTGTGAAATCTTTTATCTTTGTTGCACAGCGGCTAAAGTGACAGACTATTTTAGGCAGTCTCAGGTTTGTTAAACCTTCAAAGAAAAGCATGGCTATAAGAAAATAGATTAATTCAGACAATTCAAAATAAAGACCCAATAATAAGGCCAGACCGAGCGCAGATCTGTATATGCGATCACTCATAAGGTTAGGTATAAATCCATTTTCATGTATTAATGATTAATTTTAGCAGTAATAATCACAATTGCTGAATGATCGACCTTTCCATAGCCTTAAAGAACAAAGCTCTCTATACGTAAACGTTCTCGATTAATTTGCAACCACTGTAAAGCAATAATAGGCATAGCTGAACTTATACGGTCTGTAGACAGTAAATCTACAATTTCTTCATAATCATAGACAGAAACTTTAATATCTTCACCCTCTTCATCCAGGCCATGTACACCACCAACATCCGTGCTATCTATTAAACCGCACATTAAATAAATTTTTTCTGAACAACCACCCGGACTGGAATAGAATGAATGAATTGACTCAAAGGCATGCACTTCTACTCCAGCCTCTTCCATACACTCGCGCCGAGCAACATCTTTAATAGACTCATTTTTTTCAACAACACCAGCAACAATTTCCAGTAACCAGGGGCCTTGCTCATCTGCAATAGCACCCACTCGAAACTGCTCGATCATGACCACTTTGTCATGCGCAGGATCATATAAAAGCACCGCAACCGCATCACCCCGATGCAGGAGTTCACGAACAATTTCAGTTTCACCACCTTCATATAAATCATGCTTTAGCTGATATTTATCAACAGTGAAAAAACCTGAGTACATTTGTTCTTTTTTAACTAAAACCCACTTCATTGATCTACCTTGGATTATTGTGGTTATTTATTAAGCTAGTATTTTATTAAAGCTTTGCACGAGATACAGTTATAAAAAACTAACCACATTTTTGTCATTCCTGTGTGCTTTTAGCGAATCTAATGACTTAAAAGCTTTAGGGTCACTGAGTCCTGGCTCAAAAGCATACCGGGATAACGGGGTTTGTTTTGTGCAAAGGTCTCTTATTATAACTATTTTTACGCTGTGTAGAGGCAACAAATATGCTTGATCATCTGCAACAATATATTGGCCGTGAAATCACTTATAAAGGCTCTCGTTGCCAGTTAATTGAAATACTGGAAGACGGCCCCGCACTGGTATTTATGTGCCTTGAACACACCACCACAATACAGTCAGATCAGCATGGTGGCGCTCATCGCCGTGTCCATGAAACACACACTGTTCCCTGTTTGAGTGAAATTCATGAAGACCTGCATCCTGTTGTAAAAGAAGTTTTACCTGTTGAGATTCATGCCAGGTTACTTTCATTCTTGCTTAGCGTCTGAACACAGTCATGCACTAATTCTGGCCCCTGATAAATAAAACCCGTATAAATTTGCACAAGACTTGCACCCAGTCGCATTTTATTTAGCGCATCTTCACCACTAAAAATACCCCCCACCGCTATCACCGGGATTTTATTTTTCAAATGTGCCGCAATGACCTGTAATACATGATCAGATTTATCACACACTGGCTTGCCACTTAGACCACCCTGCTCATTCCCCTGATTAAGATTTTCAACACCATCACGTGACAAGGTTGTATTGGTCGCAATAACAGCATCAATTTTATATTTGATAAATGTAGCGGCTACAGATTCAATTGCATCATCATCCATATCTGGTGCAATTTTTACAGCCAGTGGAACATAATGATGATATTGATCTGCTAATTTTTTCTGTTCTTTTTTTAAAGCCGATAACAGATCATCCAGAGCTTCGCCAAACTGTAAATCCCTTAAACCTGGCGTATTTGGTGATGAAATATTTACTGTAATATAATCAGCATAAGGATAGACTTTCTGTAAACAGATTAAATAATCATCCACTGCTTTTTCTTCTGGTGTATTTTTATTTTTACCAATATTAATACCCAGCACACCCTGATAATCCGCCTCTTTAACTCGCTCAACTAAATAATCAACACCCAGATTATTAAACCCCATGCGATTAATAATAGCGCCCGCTTCTGGCAAACGAAATAATCGAGGCAATGGATTTCCCGGCTGAGGCAAAGGCGTTACTGTGCCTATTTCAATAAAACCAAAACCACAACTGGATAACGCCTGAAAGTAATCACCATTTTTATCCAGGCCCGCGGCCAGGCCGACAGGATTTGGAAAATCTACGCCCATTACTCGTGTTGGTAATAGTTGTTTCTTACCAAAAAATAAATAACTTAATTTAAACTGATCGACTAGCTTTAAACCTTTTAATGAAAGATTATGAGCTTTTTCTGCGTCCAGCTTAAATAGTAAATTTCTTAATAAGGGATATAGATTTAATCCCACTTTTTTCTCCTGAATTAAAAAAACCGAACCAATCTGTAGGGTGGATCAAGCGAAGCAGATCCACCAGAGTAATTTAGCACATTTGGTGGATCCGCTTCGCTTGATCCACCCTACATTTTTTTCTTATTAATCTTTTTTTATAAAGCTAAACACTCTCAAAATACTCAACAATTAACTGCGCAGTTTTTTTATTTCTAAATTCATTCACATCCAGACGATAAGCCGCATGAATAAAGCCATCCGATTCTTCCAGCTGACTGGCTTCTGTATTAAAAGCAATAGCATCTATTAGCGCATCAGATTCTGCTGACACCAGTTGCATTTTTAAATGCTTCTCACCAACAACTCGCCAGTTAGCCACTTCAAAATCACCATCAAATGTTGGCTCAGGAAAATTTTGCCCCCATGGCCCTGCCTGACGAATTGATTCAGCTAACTGAAGATTAATATCATTTGATTCTAACTCACCATCAGAATCGATAACACCCTGCAGTGCTTCATCAGATAATTGCAATAAAGCCTCATTATTAAAAGCCTGTTTGAATTCCTCAAAACCAGATTCTTTTAAAGTTAAGCCCGCCGCCATTGCATGACCACCAAATTTTTTAATCAGCCCCGGATGCTTTGTTGAAATAGTTTCTAATGCATCACGAATATGTAAACCTTTTATGGAACGTGCAGACCCCTTTACTTCATCATCACCCGTTTTAGCAAACGCAATAACGGGGCGATTAAATTTTTCTTTTATACGTGATGCAAGAATACCAATAACGCCCTGATGCCAGTCAGCATCATATAAACACAGGCCTTTTGGCATCTGCTGCTGCGACAGATTTTCTAATAAAGGCTGTAAGCTTGCCATCGCCTGTTGCTGCATATCCTGTTCAATTTCTCTACGGCTACAATTTAACTCATCCAGCATCTGTGCAATCTGCATTGCACGGCTCATATCATCTGTTAATAAACATTCAATCCCCAAAGACATATCTTCAAGCCGACCCGCAGCATTTAATCGTGGGCCAATAGCAAAACCAAGATCAGTTGAAACAACATTTGAAATATTTCTGCCTGCCACATTAAAAATAGCCTGAATACCCACACAACATTGTTTGGCACGAATACGTTTTAAACCCTGTGAAACAAGAATGCGATTATTTTCATCTAAAGGCACAACGTCTGCCACAGTTCCCAGAGCAACCAGATCTAATAACTTTGCCATATTAGGTTGTGGTCGTTGCTCATTAAACCAGCCTGCATCACGCAAGCCCTGCCGTAAAGCCAGCATGACATAAAAAATAACACCAACACCGGCCAGATTTTTACTTGGAAAATCACAGCCGGGTTGATTAGGGTTCACAATGGCATCCGCATTCGGCAATTGTGAACCCGCCAGGTGATGATCAGTTACCACAACCTGTATACCCGCCGCTTTTGAAACTGCTACACCCTCTATACTGGATACGCCATTATCAACTGTTATAATCACATCGGGTTTAGATTCTTTTGCGACTTCAACCAGCTCGGGCGTTAGGCCATAACCAAAATCAAATCGATTAGGTACAAGATAAGATATTTTTTCAGCACCCATCATTTTTAATGCTCGCATACATAATGCAGTGCTGGTTGCACCATCGGCATCAAAATCACCTACTATTAAAATAGCTTTATTATTTTTAATAGCGTCTATAAGAACAGGAATAGCTTTATCTAAACCTTTTAACGCCTGCAAGGACAACAGATGCTCTAATGAATAATCAATTTGATTTAATGACGACACACCTCGATGTGCATACACCTGTTTTAAAACGGGGTGTAAATCTGATTCTTTTATTTCATCAGATATATTTTGTTCAAGTCGATGGATTGTTCTTTTATGCATGAGTCACTATAAAATTTTTAAGGGGTTGTGTTTTTTTCCAGAATTTTCTTAAACTATTTTTAGTTATTTTAAAAAGCTGGCCATTTGCAGAATACAGATTAATTTCAGTTATGAATCCCTTTTTTAAATAATTGTTTAATGGCTCAATCCATTGCTGACAAATAAAATCTATCGCATCTGAGCAGGCTTGAACATCACCATAACTTGCTGCACCCATAACATCATCTAAAACAATTAATCCATGGCTCTTATGTTCCAAAAGATGATCAATTGAAGTATCAACTGGAACAATTTTACAGGCAGAAGATATTGCCAAACCCTGTGCAACAGGTTCATTTGTCATAACCCAGTTATAGGACGCTGTTGCTGGCAATTGATTTGATAATCCCTCACCCCACAACCATAAACTGTTTATGGTTAGCTTCCCCTGTTGTTCACGTTGCGCATTAACATCATGCATATGAAATAACATTTGCGCTTCATTTAAAAAACTTCGCCACTTTAAAGCATACTCACCTTCGGGTAAAAAGTGATTTACATTACGCCCCACTGAATTTTCTAATCTTGTCGTTTCTATATCAAGCTGCTGTTCTGAATATAAATACCAGCGATAAGGATGAGTTGATAGCAGTTTTACACCATCCTCTTTAAAATGCGCATTAAAAGCATCAACCAGTGCATCTGCTTCAGATTGTAAAATATCAAGCTGCTGGTGATCAATTAAAATAGCATGATCTAAATCCGCTTTAAAATGTACCGGGTCTGCCCTTAACCAGAAACCTTTACTGCAATCACATTGATCAGTTAACGCAGAGGCATGGGTTATAGAATAATTTTTATCAATAGAAAATAACTCCGCTAACTGAGCATAATAATTATTAGCTGAAGTTTGAGTTTTATTACTGCGCGATAACCATTTGCTCAAAACACGGCAGTCGGGTAATTCTATACTGGATTCTTTTAATTCAGGCAATGGGCCGAGTAATCCCGGGATGACTAATGACAATATACTCATATTTACGTGGCGTTTTCTTTTGTTTTTTCTTTTGTTTTAAATCTTAAACATCAACCACACGTCGCTGACGCACCGCCTCAAATAAGCAAACGCCCGTAGTCACTGAAACATTCATGCTTTCAACCTGCCCTGCCATTGGTAGCTTAACTAACTGATCACAATTTTCTCGCGTTAAGCGACGCATGCCTTTTTCTTCTGCACCCATCACAATGGCAAGTTTGCCTTTTAGATCAATATCATAAAGCTCAGCATCTGCCTCGCCTGCTGTACCAATAATCCACACATCGGCATCTTTTAACTGTTTTAATATGCGCGCCAGATTAGTAACCTGAATAAAAGAAACAGACTCAGCTGCACCACAGGCCACTTTTCTAACTGTTGGGGTTAAACCTGCGGCACGATCTTTAGGAGCAATAACGGCATCAACACCGGCTGCATCTGCGGTGCGCAGGCAAGCGCCTAAATTATGAGGGTCCTGTACGCCATCAAGAATCAATAAAAACACATCATCCTTTTTAAGCAATTCACTTAATGAGGTTTCTGATTGTGCAAGCAGATTACGATACCTTGCGGCAATACCCTGTGTTTTACGACTATTACAACGTTTCTCTAAATCTTTTTTCTTTACATGCTCAACTGATATGCCCTGACGTTTTACTTCATCCGTTAAGTATTTAATACGTTTGTCGTGACGATTTTCTTCAACCCACAATTCAAGAATATTAGCCGGATCATTTTTTAGTGCCGATTCAACGGCATGAAAACCAAAAACGATTTCTACTTTATGTTTTGCCACTTATATTACTCAGTTATTTCTCGTATGCGAATTTTGCATAAAAAGGATTACCAAACAAAAAATTTACTAACTGTCATTCCGAGCGCCGCTAACTTTGGTGGATCCGCTACGCTTGATCCACCCTACTTTTCTAACCTATTTTTCTAACCTATTTTTCTAACCTATTTTTCTAACCTATTTTTCTAACCTACTTTTCTAACCTGCTTTTCTAACCTGCTTTTCTAACCTACAAAACTAACCCATCATTCCCGCATGCTTTTAGCGGGAATCTAGCGATATAAATATTAAGGTCACTAGATCCATGCTAAAAACATGCAGGGATGACAGAGCTATGAAATCAACCTTTCTTAGCTATTTTCTTTTTAGCTATCTTTTTCTTACTCACTTTCTTTTTAGCCACCTTCTTTTGGGCAACTTTTTTCTTCGCTATTTTCTTCTTTGCCGATTTCTTTTTAGGCGCAGATTTTTTTGAAGATTTTCGTTTCTTACCTTCAATAGCATCATAGGCGGCTATATTAAAATCAATCTTACGCTCATCCATATTGACACTGGCAACATCTACAGTAATGGCATCACCCAACTGGAATACCAGACCACCACGTTCGCCAATTAATTTATGACCAACCGGCTCAAACTGATAATAATCTTTTGGCAGTCCAGTGATATGCACCAGACCTTCAACATAAATATCCTGCAATTCAACAAAAATGCCGAAGGACGTTACGGCATTAATAATGCCATCAAAACGCTCACCCACTTTATCCAGCATATATTCACATTTAAGCGCTGTCATGGCATCACGAGTAGCCTCATCGGCTCGACGTTCACAGGCAGAGCTGTGTTCGCCCAATGTCACCATATCACTGTGGCGATAAAAATAACGCTCAACTTTTTTACCCTGCAAAATATGACGAATAGCGCGATGCACTAATAAATCTGGGTAACGGCGAATAGGCGACGTGAAGTGGGCATAAGTTTCTAAAGATAATCCAAAATGGCCTTCATTATCCGGGCTGTAAACGGCCTGACTTAAAGAGCGCAATAATACGGTTTGAATTAAATGAAAATCAGGACGCAATTTTACTTTATCGATAAGCTCTGCATAGGTTTTTGCTGTCATCTTTGATTTTGCTTTTCCAAAACGCAAACCCAAACTTAAGATAAAATCTTTTACATCATCAATTTTTTCAGGCTTCGGCCCTTCATGTACGCGATACAGACCAGGAATTTCATTGCGTTCGAGAAAACGTGCCGCTGCGACATTAGCAGAGATCATGCATTCTTCAATTATTTTATGAGCTTCATTGCGCGTCGTTGGAACAATACGATCAATACGCTGATTATCACTAAAAATAATGCGCGTTTCTGTGGTTTCGAAATCAATCGCACCGCGTTTTTTACGGTGTTTGGCCAGTACCTTGTAAAGGCCAAACAAATCTTCTAATGGCGATAAAACATGCTCATATGTTTTGCTTAATTTTTTATCCCCATCCACCAATATGGCAGCAACCTGATTGTAGGTTAATCGCTCATGGGAATTCATGACACCTTCAAAAAATTTGGAGCGAATCATTTTGCCGTCTTTATTAAACAGCATTTCGCAAACCATACACAGGCGATCAACTTTAGGATTTATCGAACATAAACCATTGGATAAAACTTCAGGCAACATGGGAATAACACGGCCGGGAAAATACACAGAAGTGCCGCGATTATAAGATTCTTCATCCAGTGCTGAGCCACGTTCTACATAATGAGCCACATCAGCAATGGCGACATATAGCTTCCAGCCACTGGCCGTTGCCTGACAGTACACCGCATCGTCAAAATCCTGAGTATCTTCACCGTCGATAGTAACGAGCGGCAGATGGCGAATATCAACTCGGTTTTTCTTTTCTTTTTCACTAACCTCTGTGCCAAAGGATTTTACCTGCTCTTTGACTTCATCCGGCCATAAAAACGGCAGGCTGTGTGCATGAATCGCTACATCAATTTCCATGCCCGGTGCCATATGATCGCCAATCACATCGGTTATTTTACCCATCGCCTTATTACGGAAAGTAGGCTGCTGAGTAATTTCGACTATGACAATCTGACCATGTGTTGCATCACCCATATTTTCAGCGGGTACGATAATATCCTGCGTTAAACGCTTATTATCTGGCACAACATAGGCAATACCGCTTTCCACAAACAGGCGCCCTACAACTCGATCATTGCCTCTTTCAAGTACATCAATCACCGCACCTTCTCTACGACCACGACGATCCAGACCCGATATTTGCACAACCGCACGATCACCGTGCAATAAAGTTCTCATCTGCCGACCATGCAGGAAAATATCATCGCCTCCTTCATCCGGCACAAGAAAACCAAAACCATCAGGGTGTGCGATAACACGACCACTAATCAAATCTTCCTCATTCACAGGAATATAACCATCACGGCGATTTCGAATCAGCTGACCATCACGAACCATAGCATTTAAGCGACGACGTAAAGCCTCTCTCTGTTCAGGTGATTTGATATTAAGCACTTGCAGCAGCTTGTCATGATTCATCGCGCCATCATCATGAATAACCTGAAGGATCAGTTCACGACTGGCAATAGGGTTCTCATAGTTACCTTTTTCACGCTCAGACTGAGGATCAAAATACTTGCCGCCTTTTTTGATTGCACCACTGCGCTTAGCCTCTTTAAGCTTGCCAGCAGGTTTTCTGCCTTTAGGGTTTGACGCTTTAGGCTTTTTAACTGTAGATTTTTTAGTTTTAGGCGATTTAGCCTTAGGTTTACGGCTTTTGGGCTTAACTGACTTAGGCTTAACCTTCACCTGCTTTTTATTACTGATTTTCTTAACTGCCATGGTATTTTGTAACACTTTATGAGAAAGCAGCTATTGTACACAAGAACCAGCCAAAATGCGGCTTTTAAAGGTATTTGGCTCAGCTTGAGATTGACAAGATTGCAGGCTAAAGGTAAAGTTCGCGCCCTGTCTCGGATCATCTGATCCAGCTGCACCTATG
>CAZFUY010000070.1:0-16736 GCA_964522445.1 uncultured Thiotrichaceae bacterium
TAATCAAATTTGCAGCACCTTGATATTCAGTGTTTGAATACGATAGGCAATTTGTCTTGGTGTTAAGCTCAATAAGCGTGCTGCTTTGGCCTGTACCCAGCCGGCCTGCTCAAGGGCTGCAATCACTCTTTCTCGTTCATCCAGATCTGGATTATCGAGACTCACACTGCTTTGTGCTCTAACAATTTCATGCGGTGCGGTATTTTCCTGTAGGCCGGTCAAACTAATTACATCACGATCAATCTGCCCCTGTTCACACATAATGGCAGCACGTTCCAGACAGTTCTCCAGTTCACGTACATTACCCGGCCAGTCATAACGCATCAATAGACGAATAGCACTATCCATAATCATCAATGGTCTTCCCTGCTTTCGAGAAATTTTTTCTATAAGAAAATGTGATAGATCAGGGATGTCTTCAACCCGTTTTTTAAGTGAAGGCATATTGACAGGCATGACATTTAATCTGTAATAGAGATCCTGCCTGAAATCACCTTTCTCCACTTCAGCTTCGAGATCACGATTGGTGGCTGCAATAAGCCGTACATCTACTTTAAGGGTTTTCAGCCCACCGACCCGTTCAAATTCACCTTCCTGTAATACACGTAATAATTTTGCCTGAAAGGCTGAAGATATTTCTCCTATTTCATCAAGGAACAATGTTCCCCCATCGGCCTGTTCAAAACGTCCTTTGCGTTGTGTTACAGCGCCTGTGAAGGCTCCTTTTTCATGACCAAATAATTCTGATTCAAGCAGATTTTCTGGCAAGGCGGCACAGTTTAGTTTTATAAAGGTATCGCTAGCGCGGGTTGAGTTGTAATGAATTGCATTGGCAATCAGTTCTTTACCTGTGCCCGACTCACCACGAATCAGTACTGTGGTATTCCATTTGGCAACCTGTCTAACCTGATCAAATACGTGACGCATTACTGAGCTATGCCCAATGATGTTATCAAAACCATATTCAGCTTTAACTTCACGGCGCAACTTATCACGCTCATCTTCAAGCGCCCGTCTTTCATTAACAACCATGCGTGACAGGCTGACACTTTGCCCTACCAGATTAGCAACCATTTCCAGGAAACGGGTCTGTTCTTCCAGTAACTCACCACCTGAGGGAGGCTGTGCCACAAACACACCCACAGGTTCATTCTCATTAATTTTTATCGGCACACCAATAAAGGGTAATTCTGTGTCATAGACACCCAGCCGACCAAGAAAACGAGGATCATCTGCAAGCCGCTCCACCACCAGTGGCTCTGAATTTTGCAGAATAATAGCCACCAGACCTTCACCCGGTTGATAACGTATTTTTTCTACAGGCAATTCATCATTATTATCATAGACAGCACAGACCATTAAGTCCTTGCTGTCTTCATCAATGAGACTGACCATGCCATTAAATAATCGCCCCTGATCATGCAGTAATTTCAGCACTTCTGCCAGGGTCTGCTCCAGCTCTATAGATTTACTTAATACCTGGCTGACGAGATAAAGTGTTTCTAACTCTGCTCGTATAAGAGACCAAAGCGCAACATCTTTTTTATTTAAAGCGTCCGCATTATTCATAGATATTCCTCACGACTAATCTAATAAAGAGTCGTTGAATTAATTACTTTATAACGTAGCAAAAACCATACCTGACAAGATTTATCAGGTATTAAGGTAATATAAAAATCATAAAAAATTTTTGCCACAGCGTTACAGCTAAAACCTATACCACTGTAGGGTGTGCCATGCGCACCAAAGCCCCAACAGATCAACATTTTTACGGCGTACGCGGCACACCCTACATTCACCACCTCTATGGCTAAAGCATTTTCCTGTTGATAAAAGGTCCTGGAGGGCAATGCAATAATCATTTTATAGAATTAATCTTTGTTGTTTTTACAACAAGATAAAGGACTCATGCCTGTTAATGTGTGCTTTGTAACAAGTCTGACGCACTAAATATGTGCGCTTTTTTTTAAAATAGCCGATTTAACAAGCTTTCAGAATTATCCACTGCTCTGGCATGTTTGATGCAAAAAGCTAATTAACTTTCTGTGTTAATCATTTATCAGGTGCGTAATGTCCGAATATTTTTTATTACTGCTTACCACCGCGCTGGTTAACAATGTGGTGCTAGTTAAATTTCTCGGACTCTGTCCTTTTATGGGTGTATCCAACAAACTGGACTCAGCACTGGGTATGGGTTTTGCCACCACCTTTGTACTGACTCTGGCTGCGGCTGCCAGCTGGTTACTGGAACACTACATCCTTTCTCCACTGAATCTGGGTTTTCTACGCATACTTACTTTTATTCTGGTTATCGCAGCTGTCGTTCAGTTCACTGAAATGGTGGTGCGTAAAATATCCCCTGCGCTGTATCAGGTGCTGGGAATTTTCCTGCCATTGATTACCACCAACTGTGCTGTGCTGGGTGTGTCTTTATTAAACATTCAGCAACAACACTCGTTTTTACAAAGCCTGTTATATGGATTTGGTTCTGCGCTGGGTTTCACTCTGGTGATGGTACTTTTTGCGGGTTTACGTGAACGTTTGTCCCTGATGCAGGTACCCGCTGCTTTTGCGGGTGCTCCCATTGGATTTATTGTGGCTAGTTTATTGTCACTGTCCTTTATGGGGTTTTCGGGGCTCACCAACTAGCGGGAAAATGCCATGTTTGAAGCCATTATTATTCTTACTCTTCTGGGATTAACACTGGGCACACTGCTGGGTGCTGCATCTTTTTATTTTGCTGTGGAAGGTAATCCCCTGGAAGCAGAAATTGAAGCCATATTACCCGGCTCCCAGTGTGGTCAGTGCGGCTTTCCTGGGTGTACACCAGCTGCTGCTGCACTGGTTAATGGTGATGCAGATATCACTCTATGCCCTCCTGGTGGCCGTAGTCTGGCTCAGGTACTCGCTGAAAAACTGGGCATTAGTGCTGACCTGTCAGCTATGGAAGACCGGCAGCCAATGATTGCAAAAATTCGACAGGAGCTATGTATCGGCTGTACAAAATGTTTTAAACGTTGCCCCACTGATGCAATTCTTGGAGGCCCCAAACAGATACATGCCGTTATCTCTGATGCCTGCAATGGCTGTGAAAAGTGCTTTGATGTCTGTCCCACCGAATGCGTTGATATGCGCCCCATACCAGAAACGTTGCAAAACTGGTATTGGCCTAAACCGGCAGCACCGGCATGAGGTTTAGTCGAAGTTTTAAACTTTTTAAAATTCGAGGTGGCGTACATCCGCTCGAAAATAAACAGGCGACTGCGGGCAATACAATAATCTCTGTACCATTGGCTGACAGATTATTTATTCCTCTGCAACAACACATTGGCGCCCCCTCCGAAGCCATCGTTAAGCATGGCGATAAAGTGCTAAAGGGGCAACTGCTTGCCAATAGTCAGGGGCTGATTTCTGCTCCGGTACATGCACCCACATCGGGTAAGATTTTAGCTGTTGGTAAATATCCTGCACCCCATCCTTCTGGCTTATCAGTACGCACCATTATTCTTCAGGCAGATGGTGAAGATTGCTGGGTGGATAATTTGATCTGCTGTGATAATCCCTTTAGCCTGACCCCGGATGAAATTGCAACACGAGTTGCAGCAGCAGGCATTGTCGGCATGGGCGGTGCCACCTTTCCTTCTGCGGTGAAATTAAATTTACGTAAACGTTTTACATTAAAAGAACTGGTGATCAATGCGGCTGAATGTGAACCTTATTTAACCTGTGATGATCAGCTGATGCGTGAGTATGCCAGTGAAATAGTCGAAGGTATCTGCATCATAATGCATGCACTACAGGTAAAAAAAGCCACTGTCGCTATTGAAGCCAATAAACCAGAAAGCATTAAAGTCATGCAGGAGGCCTGTAAAGATTTACCAGATATCAGCGTGGTCACCGTTCCAGTACGTTATCCCATGGGTTCAGAAAAACATCTGCTGCAAACTCTAACGGGAAAAGAAACACCTGCAAGAGCATTAACCGCAGATATTGGCATTGTTGTACACAATGTGGCAACGGCTCATGCAGTGCAGCAGTGCATTCGTTATGGCCGACCATTAATTGATCGTGTGGTTACTGTATCTGGTGGTGCGATAAAAAATCCGGGTAATTTTTTAACTCCAATAGGTACACCCATATCAATGCTGTTTGATATGGCCGGCGGTTTTAAAACTGAACCAGCACGTATTATTGGTGGTGGCCCAATGATGGGTCAGCCCCTGGCTGACATAAAGGTGCCTGTCATTAAAGGTAGTGGAGGCATCCTTGCACTTACTGCAAAAGAAATAGCACAGAAACAGGCCATGCCCTGCATTCGTTGTGGTAGCTGTGTCGCTGCCTGCCCCTGTGGTTTATTACCACTGGAAATGGTCAACCGTGCAAGAATTAATGACCTCGATGGCACGGTAAAATTTGGCTTAATGGACTGCATTGTCTGTGGTTCCTGTGCCTATGTGTGTCCTTCACATATTCCACTGGTGCAATATATTAATTTTGCCAAAGGTGCTCTGACTGAAAAGCAGCGTAGTCAGCATAAACAGGAAGAAAGTCGCCGTCTGATTGAAGCACGCAGTATTCGCATGGCAGCACAGGCCAAAGCTAAACGTGAAGCCATGGCAAAACGTAAAGCAGAACTGGCTCAAAAAAAATTATTGCAGGAAAAACAGAAAAACATTGAGGAGGCCAACGCATGACAGCTTCCCCAATAAGTGGCCCATACGTCCACGAAAAGACCAGTATCAGCCGTACTATGTTATGGGTCATGGTAGCGCTTACACCGGCTACTGCTTATGGTATTTATCAGTTTGGTTTACCAGCACTGTGGCTTTTTATCATCACCATACTGAGCTGTGTAATTGCTGAAGCAGCATGTCTTTATATTGCGGGCAAAGCCATTAAACCCTGTTTATTTGATGGCTCTGCCATACTGACCGGCTGGTTACTGGCCATGACCTTGCCACCCTGGGCTCCCTGGTGGATTGCTGTGGTGGGTGCTCTGTTAGCCATTGTTATTGGCAAACAGGTATTTGGTGGCATCGGCCAGAATCTTTTTAATCCTGCTATGGTGGCACGTGTTGCTCTGTTGATTTCATTTCCTTTAGAGATGACCTCATGGGTCAGGCCACAGCCCCTGTTTAGTGAATCTTCACCGGATTTTATAGCCTCTCTTGGTATTACCTTTGGCATGACACCAGGATTTGATGCTGTGTCCAGCGCATCACTACTGGGGCATATAAAAACTGAACTCAGTCGTGGGCTTAATCTCAGTGATGCGCTGGCAGGACATTATAATGTCCTCGATCTTGCTATGGGTTCAGTAACAGGCAGTCTGGGTGAGACCTCCGCCATTCTGATTCTATTCGGTGGTTTAATTTTATTGCTGACACGTATTATTTCCTGGCATATACCCGTGAGTATGTTGCTGACCATTGCCGCTCTGGCCACGCTATTTCATTTCATTGATGCACAAAAATATCCCCACGCAATCATTCACCTGTTATCCGGCGCTACATTGCTAGGGGCATTTTTTATCGCCACAGATCTGGTGACATCACCAGTAACCAAAGCAGGTCAACTGGTTTTTGGCGCGGGTTGTGGCGCACTGGTGTTCATCATCCGTACCTGGGCCGCATTTCCTGAAGGTATGGCTTTCGCTGTTATGCTGATGAATGGTTTTACGCCATTAATTGATCATTACATAAAACCCCGAATCTATGGTCGTAATCGCAAGGGAAACCCCATTCACTATGCCGATGATGTGGAGGCCAACCGTGACTGACAGCACAATAGAACCGGCATATAAAAAACGTATTGCCTATCACGGTGCATTACTGGGTGGTTTTGCCTCCCTGGCGGCATCCCTGTTGGTAATGGGCAATATCAGTACAAAAGAGAGCATTGAATTGCGCATGGCGGAAGATTTACAGGCTTCTCTGAGTCAGGTGATTCCAGCTTCCATACATGACAATAAGCTGCTTGATAACCGCCTGATCATCCAGCATAAAAACAGGGAAGTGGTTGTCTATCAGGCAAGCAGAAGCCATAAAAATAAAACCAGAGAGATCACAGCCGTGGCCTATAACGTAAGTGGTCAGGGTTATGCCGGTGAAATTTCACTTATTATGGGGGTGAATAACAAAGGTGAAGTACTGGGGGTGCGCGTATTATCCCATGCCGAAACGCCCGGTCTGGGTGACAGAATTGAAGTGGAAAAAGATGACTGGATATTCAGTTTTAATAATCTGTCATTTAAGAAACTCGCTAAAAATAAATGGAAAGTAAAAAAAGACGGTGGTGAATTTGATCAGTTCAGTGGCGCAACCATTACGCCACGAGCCGTTGTAAAAGCGATAAAAGAAGGACTGATTATGTTTAATCAGCATCAACATGAATTACTAACGATTGAAAAAACGGCTGAAAAGAAAAAGGCAAACAGCAAAAAAGGAGAACACCATGAGCAATGATTACAAACGTATCATGCGCAATGGTCTTTGGGATAATAATATTGTATTTTCACAAATGCTGGCTTTATGCCCCCTGCTTGCGGTAACCAGTTCAGCAACCAATGGACTGGGCATGGGGCTGGCCAGTCTGGTTGTTATGGTGATATCTGGTCTGGTTATTTCCATGTTACGCGGCATTATTACTCAAGAGGTTCGCATTCCCGTGTTTGTACTTATTATCGCCACTATTGTTACTCTGGTGGATATGAGCATGAATGCCTGGCTGCATGATTTGTATAAAGTGCTGGGGCTATTTGTACCCCTGATTGTAACCAATTGCGCCATTCTGGGTAGAGCCGAATCCTTTGCTTTTAAAAACTCGGTAGTCCTGTCAATAGTCGATGGTTTAATGATGGGGCTGGGTTTTACCCTTGCACTGGTGATACTGGGTGCGCTGCGGGAAATTATCGGCAGCGGCACATTGTTTGCTAATGCCCCCCTGTTGCTGGGTGATAGATTTTCCTTTCTGGAATTAACATTAATTGCTGATTACCGCGGCTTCCTGTTAATGATTTTACCTCCGGGTGGTTTTCTTGCACTCGGCTTTTTGCTTGCCGCTAAACGCATTATTGATCAACGCTTACAACAGGAAAAATCAGTAACTGCAAGTAATGGCACACCCGCATAAACGGATAATTTTTATGAATGTTGGCGCGGCATACGATAATGGCAAAAAACAGGTCTGGTTAAAACTGGAAGTACCTGAAGGCAGCACGGCAAAAGATGTTATTGAATTATCAGACCTGCTCAATATGTTTCCTGAAATTAACCTTGAAAAGCAGAAAGTTGGCATTTTTGGAAAAGTTGCCAAACTGGATGCTGTGGTCAAAGAAGGTGATCGTATTGAAGTTTATCGACCTATTACAGCCGACCCTGAAACAGTTGAAAGACGTGATAGATAAAACATTAGATTAGTGTTTATTTATTTAACAACACGTATAATTCTGTTGCTAAATAATCAGGGTAAAAAAAATGCAGGAAAATAACTCTTCAACACTTTTACTTATCGTATCTGTTGTTATTGCTTTAAGTGCCGGCGCATGGTTTGGCTTTAATTCAGACAAATCAACAGCAGTTCCTGAAATTCAGGGCATTATTCTTCCCTTTTCAAAAACACTTAATGAATTTAATTTAACCGATCATAAAAAAAATACGTTTTCCCTGAATAACTTAAAAAATAAATGGTCTTTACTATTTATCGGTTACACACATTGTCCTGATGTTTGCCCAACAACATTAAACACGGTGAAACAGGCATATGATTTAATGAACAAACAAAACCTTACACCACCACAAATGGTATTTATTTCAATTGATCCAGAACGTGACACACCTGAAAGGCTGGCCGAATATGTTAGTTATTTTAATAAAGATTTTGTGGGTGTTACGGGTGAACTAAAACAGTTAAAACTCTTAACCAGCAATTTAAGCGTCTTTTTTAAAAAAGCGGTGGGATCAAGTGGCGATATTAAAGCCGATGATTATTTAATGGATCATAGTGCTTCTTTAGTACTAGTGAATCCTGATGGAAATATAACCTCATATTTATCAGCACCACACACAGCAAAAAACATAGTTGATAGCATTATTAAAAGTCAGGAATATTACAAACCTTGAGGCATTGCTAACAATAGAGTGACTAGTAATTAAACCTGATTTACCTGGGGATGGATCGCGCTATGTGCGCTCCGTCCCCGTTGTGATACCACTCAAGCTGTACGGAGTTATGATTACATAGTCACTTCGAGGGAACAGAGCTCAAAATGCGAGGTCTGTCCTCAGGCATAATCAATCGAACGATGTCGGTTTATGACTAGCTTGAAGCGTTACTAACTAATAAAGTTACTACTAATTAATTACAACTGACTAATGCCCTTTTTAAAATCAGCAACAAACATATTGATTGATTCTACAAAATCATTATCAGGGTTTTGTTTATTAATTGTTAAGTGTAAGACAATTTGATTATCATCTTCCTTTGTCACAGTCCAGGCTAAAGCATTTGGGCAATGAGGCAGAGAAAAACGAATGCCTTTATCAATAAGTTCACGATTAACTGTGAACTGCCCCCAAATACAATACAGTTCGCCTTGATGATGATCGCTGTGAAAAACTTCACTCACAGACTCACAAAGCTGAGGAAGTTTATTAATACTCAACTGTGACTGAAGAGTATTAATATTGATGTCTGATGTTAAAAATTCAAAAAATTCCATAATATAAATAACTTACATTTTTTGAATGGATGATCATATTTTCTCTGATAGATAATCAAAGGCGTTATGGAAGATCATCAACAGGTGTAGTGTCTTTAGCTTCTTCAAGGAAATCCTGTTTGGTAATATTCATCATAATTAACGTGGTACTGGCAATATAGATAGATGAGTAAGTACCAATAAACACACCAATAATCAGTGCGAAAGAAAAACCATGAATAACTTCGCCACCAATAAAAAATAAAGCTAACAATACTAGCAAGGTTGTGAATGATGTCATTAAAGTACGTGACAATGTACCATTAATTGACATATTAAGGATGTTGATAGGTGTTCCTTTTCTCTGTGCTCTAAACGTTTCTCGTATACGGTCAAGCACAACTACCGTATCGTTAAGTGAATAACCAATTACCGCTAATACAGCTGCTAATACAGTTAAATCAAATTGTATCTGGGTGATAGAAAACGCGCCAATGGTAATAATAACATCATGAATTAAAGCAAAAATTGCACCTACGGCTGATTTTAACTGAAAACGGAAACCAACATAAATAAGTATGCCAAATAAAGCGATTAGCATCGCCATACCACCCTGCTCTCTTAATTCTTCACCAATTTGTGGACCAACAAATTCAATACGTCGCATACTGATTTCCTGATCTGAAACAGACTTAAGCACAGAAATAACTTCTTCAGATAATTCAGCCTGTTTTACACCATCGCGTGGTGCCAGGCGAACAAGGATATCTTTTGATGTGCCAAAGTGCTGAATTTGGGCGTCACTAAAACCATTCTCTGTCATTGCTGCACGAACAGGTGCCAGCTCTACTGAATCTGGATAACCTAATTCAATTAAATAGCCGCCTGTAAAATCAATACCATAATTAAGCCCACGAGTTGTTAGACTGGCTATTGATATAATGATTAACGCTAATGAAAACGCCAGTGTAATTTTTCGCTTGCCTAAAAAATCTATGTTTGATTTTCCGTATAAAAATTGCATCTTCTTAAATCGCCTATATAGAAAGTTTTGTCAGGTTGCGTCCACCATGAGTCAGATTAACCAGCGCTCTGGTTCCCATAATAGCCGTGAACATAGATGTTAAAATACCGATTGATAATGTAATGGCAAAACCTTTTATTGGGCCTGTGCCAAAACTAAACAAAACAATTGCGGCAATTAATGTTGTGATATTGGCATCCACAATTGTGTGTACAGCTTTTTCATAACCGGCATGAATACTGGCATGAGGTGAATTACCATTTCTTAGCTCTTCACGAATACGTTCAAAAATTAGTACATTGGCATCAACAGCCATACCAACTGTTAAAACAATACCGGCTATACCTGGCAAAGTTAATGTGGCCTGTATTAGTGATAAAATAGCCATAATTAAAACTAAATTAAGCGTAAGAGCAATATTAGCAATTAAACCGAAACCACGATAATAAACAGCCATAAATATAAGGACTAATGAAAAACCAACAAGTACAGAAGTAAAGCCTCTTTCAATATTGTCTTTACCCAGGCTTGGCCCCACTGTTCGTTCTTCAACAATTTCTACTGGTGCTCGTAATGCGCCTGCTCGAAGTAATAAAGCAAGATCACGTGCTTCCATTGATTCTAAACCTGTAATCTGAAAGTTTTTACTAAACTGCCCCTGAATGGTTGCAATATTAATAACTTCTTCAGTACGTGAACGGACTTTAATTTCTTTACCATCAATGATTTTTGTTTCTACTTTATTTTCTATAAAAACAACGGCCATTGGTTTTTTGATGTTTTCACGGGTGGTATCACCCATTTTTTTAGCGCCTTTTCCATCCAGACGAATAGATACAGCAGGTGACCCAGTTTGGGTGTCGATAGTAGATGATGCATCGTTAATTTGGTCGCCGGTAACAATAACGCGCCGTTTTAATAAAACAGGATCACCATTACGTTCATGATAAAGTTTTGCATTAAGAGGTACGCGTCCTGTTGATTCTGCATCTTGCCAGTCAGCATATGTGCCCTGTGTTAAACGAAATTCCAGCGTTGCTGTTGCGCCAAGAATTTCTTTTGCACGAGCGGTATCCTGTACACCCGGTAATTGCACAACAATACGCGAATCACCCTGTTGTTGAATAACCGGTTCAGCAACACCCAGTTCATTTACACGATTACGCAATGTTGTTACGTTTTGCTGAATAGCGGCACGTTTTTCATTACGAATTGCAACTTCTGTTAATTTAGCAGTGATTAAAAGATTGTCTTCATCATCAAAATAATCGATATCACGAAACTCTCGTTTAAGAGCTGTTAGTGCTTTTTGCAGATTATCAACATTACGGAATTTAATATTAATATTATCGCCACTGCGTGTAACACCCAGATAACGGATTTTTTCACCGCGTAAATGACTACGCATATCTGACATTAAAATTCCCTGCATACGTTTAATGGCAGAATCCATATCAACTTCCATAAGGAAGTGAACGCCTCCACGCAAATCTAAACCCAGATACATGGGGCTGGCATTTAATGCCTGTAGCCAGTCAGGAGTAGCGGGTGCGAGGTTAAGCGCCACAGTGTAGTTACGGTTCTTTTTAATTAGACCAATACTTTTAATTTTGTCGGCTGCGCTTAATTGTATGTCTTCTGAATTAAAGCGAATTAGAACTTTTCCAGCAGATATCTCTATAGATTTGTAATTAACATCTGACTGCTTAAGTAATTCTTTAATTCGGTCAAAAGTTGCAGTATCAATTACTTCAGTACGTGAAGAAATTATAACGGAAGGGTCTTCCCCATACAGATTGGGTGCAGCAAACACGACACCGAAAATCAGTACGACAACAAGTAGAATGTATTTCCACAAAGGATATTGATTAATCATGCTATTGGCTCGTTATTTATCCGATTTTTGTTCTTTTAATGTACCCTTCGGCATTAAAGCGCCAACGGAATGCTTTTGTACATTAATAACAGTGTCTTTTGCGATTTCTATTGCAACAAAGTTTTCACCTACCTGAGTGATTTTCCCCAGGATCCCGCCTTGTGTAACAACCTCATCACCTTTTGACAAGGCTTCAGTCATTGCTTTTTGTTCTTTTGCACGTTTGCTTTGAGGACGAATTAAGAAGAAATAAAATAATGCAATCAGACCTATTGGAAATAGCAGTGCAGTGATTGGATCACCTTGTTGCGCGCCACCTTCTGCTAATGCATCTGAAATAAAGAAACTCATGTTACAACCCTCCCAGGGGTCAAAATTTATTGTTAGTAGGCCGGAATCCATATTCCGACTTATGCCCTAAATGATTTTGCGACGTATTATGCCACAACGCCCCGCTTTTCGTAGAATTCCTTTACATAGGTATCAAAGCGGTCTTCTTCAATGGCTGAACGAATATCTTTCATTAATTGTTGGTAATAATGAAGGTTATGAATGGTATTAAGCCTTGAACTGAGGATTTCCTTACATTTATCCAAATGCCGCAAATAGGCTCGACTGTAATTTTTGCAGGTATAGCAATCACAACTTTCATCAACAGGACGAATATCATCTTTATATCTGCTATTACGAATTTTAAGCACGCCCGTGGATGTATAAAGAAAGCCGGTACGCGCATTGCGGGTGGGTATCACACAATCAAACATATCCACCCCACGGCGCACAGACTCAACGATATCTTCAGGCGTACCCACGCCCATTAAATAACGCGGATGATCCTGCGGCAATAAAGGTGTTGTCGCTTCAAGCACTTTGTTTCTTTCTTCTTCAGGCTCACCAACCGATAAACCGCCAATGGCATAACCATCAAAGCCAATTTTAACCAGTCCTTTGGCCGATTCTTCTCTAAGGATCTCATACATACCGCCCTGCACGATGGCAAATAATGCAGATGGATTATCGCCATGCGCATCTTTACTGCGTTTAGCCCAACGCAGAGAAAGCCGCATAGAATCACCTGCTTCCTGCTCAGTGGCGGGATAAGGCGTGCATTCATCAAATATCATCACAATATCTGAACCCAGATCACGCTGTACCTGCATAGATTTTTCAGGTGTCAGCATGATTTTTTTGCCATCTATCGGCGAATTAAATTTCACGCCCTCTTCTGTGATTTTGCGTAATTTGGCCAGACTAAAGACCTGAAAACCACCCGAATCTGTAAGAATAGGTTTATCCCAGTTCATAAAATCATGAAGATCACCATGCAGTTTGATGATCTCTGTACCGGGGCGAAGCATAAGATGAAAGGTATTTCCCAGAATAATTTCAGCCCCCATGCCTTTTAACTCTTCTGGCGTCATTGCCTTTACCGTACCGTAAGTGCCAACTGGCATAAAAGCAGGCGTTTCGATAGTGCCACGAGGGAAAGTGATTTTGCCGCGACGAGGGCCAAGATTGCCCTTAATAAGTTCAAATTTCATTTGGGTCTGGTGGATTTTAAAAAGAGGGAATTATACGGGAAAAAGAGATAATTCGTATATTTTATGACTTATAACTTTGCACTACCAATAAACATAGCATCACCATAACTGAAAAAGCGGTATTCGTTTTTTACCGCATATTTATACGCATTCATCATATTCTCATAACCTGCCATTGCGCACACCAGCATAAGTAAAGTTGACTGAGGCAAATGAAAGTTAGTAATTAAAGCATCGATAACTTTAAATTTATAACCCGGATAAATAAAAATATCAGTGTCACTATAAAAGGCTTTTAACTCACCCTCTTTTGCAGCAGACTCAATACTGCGCACAGCAGTTGTACCCACCGCAATGACACGTCCACCCGCCTGCTTTGTATTATTAATCTGATCAACAACCTGCTGAGAAACTTCAACATACTCAGTATGCATTTTGTGATCTTTAATATTATCGCAACGAACAGGCTGAAATGTACCCGCACCGACATGCAAAGTAACATGCGCAAAATTAACGCCCTTGTGTTTTAATTTTTCTAATAAATCATTATCAAAATGTAACCCCGCGGTAGGTGCCGCAACAGCCCCCGGCTTTTCTGCATAAACTGTTTGATAGCGTTGTTGATCACTTTGCTCATCTTCTCTTTCAATATAGGGCGGCAATGGCATGTGGCCATATTGCTCAAGTAAATCAATAACATTTGTTTGTGAGTTGGGTGTTAAGTGATACAACTGTAATTCAAACAGCTCATCGTGCCGACCAAGCATTTTTGCATGGATATCAGATTCCAGAACAAGCATGCTTCCTGTTTTGGGCGATTTACTGGCACGAACATGGGCAAGGACACGATGTTCATCTAAAACACGTTCAACTAAAACCTCTACTTTTCCCCCTGTTTCTTTCTGGCCATGCAGTCTGGCAGGAATAACTTTAGTGTTATTAAATACCAGTAAATCACCGGGATTAATTAACTCTAAAATATCGATAAAATTTTTATCGTATAATTTATTATTGCTCACATGCAATAAACGACTGGCTGTTCTTTCTGCTAACGGGTATTGAGCAATTAACTGCTCGGGTAGTTGATAATCAAAATCAGATGTTTTCATTGTTTTTTATTTAATCTCCGATCTCTTGCCAGCAAATAGTAAGTAATAAATTAATGCCAGCCATGCACAAACACCAGAAAAATATTTAGCATTTGCATGAATTTCTGCATTTGATGACCAGAATGTTTCAACAAGGGCTGCAAATAAAAATAGAATTAAAACAACAATCATAATGCGTGCTATATCCGGCATTATATTTGAAAGTGATTTAAACCGAGAAAACTCCCCAGGCTTTAACAATGACAAACCTGTTTTAAGCCCACACCAGCCAGCAATAATAGTTGCAATTAATTCAAATGAAGTATGACCCATTAAAAAAGGCCATAAAGTTTCATCATAACCCAACTGAGATATATAACCCATACTCAATCCCATTGATACACCCTGATACGCAAGAAGAAAAGCTGTACCTATAGCAAATAATAAACCTGAAAATAGAAGGCTAAAACCAATAAGGGTATTATTCACAATATAAAAATTAAGCATGGTTATATCTTCATATAATGTTTGTTTGGGTCTTAAGTTAACTAATGACGGATCAAATGATTTTTCAAGCTGTTTTATCTGGAGGTCATTTGCAATAAGCAGAATTGCTTCTGGGTTTATATTTACATATATAAAAGACAGCATCATTGGCAAAGTAAAACAAAGAAGAGCCAGGTAAAATAATTTATTTTCATGCCTGATTGACTGGGGTAAAAAAATAAATAACTGAAATAAAGTTTTGTTTAATGACATATTTTATTTTTAGCCCGCAAGTGCAGCTGCTAAATAAGCTGAAATAAAATCAACAACAGCACGAACACGCCCGGTATGTCTAAGATCTTTATGATAAACAAGCCAGATATTATGAGCTGGTAATAATATTGATTTAAGTACAGGCAACAGTTCTGAATTTGTTTGTTTAAATATTTCAGGTAAAACTGAAATCCCTGCACCGGATATAGTTGCTTTAAGACGAGCAATAGTACTATCACTACTTAAAACACATAAGCTTTTATCTGAGTGTTTTAACATCCATTGATTTTCCGGGAGCATAGAAAGCCGCTCACCATAAGTCACTACTCTATGCTGAAATAAATCTTTTTTATTTTCTGGCAACCCATAGTTATGCCTGTATTGTGTGGATGCAAATATTCCCATCCTCATTTCACCCAGTTTTTTAACCACCAGATTTGCTTCCTCAGGGCGAAATAATCGCACCGCAATATCTGCCTCTCCCTGAGTTAAATTTGCTGTACTGGACGATACATTAAGAATAAGTTTTATATGCGGGTATTGTTGATAAAAGTTATTTAAAGCGGGAGTGAACACTTCCAGCCCCAACCCCTCTGGCATTGATAATCTGACTGTACCACTTACTTTTTCTTTATCACTTAAAGCTGTTCGCTGGATTTTTAATACAGAATTCTGAATATGCTGTGATTGCTCAAAAATATACTGGCCTTCCTGTGTAAGACTTAAACCTTTAACAGAGCGCTGAAATAATTTAATCTCCAGCGATGACTCAAGAGCATCAATATGTCGCCCCACCGTGGGTTGATTGGAATTTAGCTGTTTTGCAGCCGCCGATAAGCTACCTGCTTCAGCCGCTGCCATAAAGTATCTAAACCCATCCCAGTTCACATCATTCATAATTGAATAGTATATAGTCGTTTTTCGCTGTATACGATACATTTTTGATTTGTTAGTTTAAATAGTAAGACGATTGGCTCATAAATTCTGTTTTGTCGAAACTTTATGCCCCAGCAAACCTCGAACAGTTATTCAATTACTTAAAGGCCAGCTTATGCAAAAGCAATTAGCATTTCATAACAAGTCAGTAGATATAAATTTAACAAATAGTGCTGCATTACAAAGCAAACAGTTAAAATCAATATTATTAATTGAAATTCAAATTTATTTCAGCTGCCTGCTTGGAAAAAGACTGGCTTTTTATAGTATTGAGAAATTAGATGGTACATGGCAATTAGAAGCCGATATGTTTTCAACTGTACTCAAAGATGCTCAGCAGTTAACTGACAATATTTATATTCGCTTTAATACCGTAATGACAAAATCCTGCCCTGTTTCAGATTATATTGGCCCTCCCCCTGTTTCAGATTTCACCATTGCAAACCAGAAACCTTATGTACCCAACTGGTTAAACATAGATTTTAATAATGGCCTGTGGTCTGGTGAATATGGCTGGCACGCAAGTGAACCGGGATATTCAAATACCAAACAGGTTAGAGGAAATGCCATACTCACTAAAGCAGGCTAATTTTTTAAGGTAGGGTGTGCCGTGCGCACCAAAAACCCAACAGATCATTATTTTTATGGTGCGCACGGCACACCCTACTTTGATATAAATACTTAACTTACTGGCATTCATCAGCCTGTTTATGTTTATATGAAATCAAAATATAACAGCTATAAAAAACAGGCTTACTGTGAAAAAAATTGCTATTTTTGTCGATGTACAAAACATCTATTACACAACACGCGA
>CAZFUY010000071.1:0-16403 GCA_964522445.1 uncultured Thiotrichaceae bacterium
CTGCCCGGGAAATACACATGCAAACTTCATTTTAAAAACCTTCAAAAAACTTGCCACAGAGGCACAGAGAACACAGAGTATTTTTTATAGCTAACGCGCTTCGCTTGTATTTAAAACTAAACATATAACATACAAAGAAATAGGATAGAGTTTTTATGCTCACTTATATTTTTAAAAAGCTCTGTGTTCTCTGTGTTCTCTGTGCCTCTGTGGCAGAAAAATCAAAGTCCCAGTACATCCTGCATATCAAACAGTCCATTTTCTTTTTCTTCTAACCAGAGAGCTGCTCGCACTGCACCTTTAGCAAATGTCATTCGACTGGATGCTTTGTGTGTGATTTCTATACGTTCACCAACATCAGCAAACATAACCGTGTGCTCACCCACAATGTCACCTGCTCTTATGGTTTCAAAACCAATTGTTTTTGAATCACGCTCACCTGTCTGCCCCTGACGACCATAAACAGCACATTCATCTAAATTACGACCTAGAGTTTCAGCAACAACTTCACCCATGCGTAGTGCCGTGCCCGATGGCGCATCAACTTTATGACGGTGATGAGCTTCAATAACTTCAATATCAACATCATCACCTAAAACAGATGCTGCCATTTGTAAAAGTTTTAAACACAGATTTACACCAACACTCATATTAGGTGCAAATACAACAGCGATATCATTTGCTGCATTTTCTATAATTTGTTTTTGTTCTGCAGAAAATCCTGTTGTGCCAATAATTATTTTTTTATTATTCTGTCTGCAAATTTCTAAATGATTAAGTGTTGAATCAACAGATGTAAAATCAATTAAAATATCAAATTGATCGATAACAGAATCAATATCACCTGTAACAGCAACATTTATTTTACCTATGCCTGCCAGTTCACCTGCATCTGCTCCGGTTAAAGAACTGTCCATTCTTTCAAACGCGGCAGTTACCTGACAATTATCTGTTTGATGACATGCTTCAATTAAGGTTCGGCCCATGCGACCACCTGCGCCTGTAATTGCAATATTTAACATAAACTAAAACCTTTTTGTCTGATACCTGGAGTTCTCAGAGAATTTTAATATTTCTGTAGGAGCGCGACTTTAGCCGCGAAATTATTTTAATTAGTAGAGACCTTTGCATGATAGAGGCGCGAAAGAAAAATGCACTAAAATTTTACTGATTGAGACAGGAAACGCAGCTAATAGCTAGCTATTGGCAAGTTTTCTAACGAAAAACAGTTAAATTTTAGTCATTTTTACTCGTGAATATATCGTACAAAGGTCTCTAGTAACCAATCGCGGCTAAAGCCGCTCCTACAATTAATTATTTACCAGCTTATATAACTGTAACCTTTTTCCTGTAGTTCCATTACATCCCCTGCACCCACTTTAACAACTTCTGCAAAGGGCAATATATCTTTTTCAGTCCAGTCGAGTGACTTCATCGTATTACCACAGGCGTGAAACTTTACACCGTAATCAGCCAGACTTTTTACTTTTTGCTTTATGTGCTCTGAAACATGACGAAGGGGTTTCTTCGCCAGTATATGAAGTCCCGGGCCGAAGGCTGTAACAACAATAGTAATATTATCGCCATATTTTCTTAGCATTTCGCCCACTGCAAATAAAACAGCGTTATGGTAATTCTGATCCGCTTTATTGAATTGAAAAACAACATTATGATCAGTGGGATCACCGGGAAAGCGAAGATTGTTATTTTCTTCCTCAGCCAACAAATTTTTATTGACTGAAAAACATGCGCTAAAACAGAGCAATCCGATAAGTAACCGACGACGTTTATTCACAGTTTTTCCTATAAAAATTTCTGCCAGTTAAAATTTCATATCTTCAAAAAATTTCTTTACACCACTCACCCAGCTTCCACTTTGAGGATTATGCTTTTCTCCTCCTTCAGTCATGCTGGTATCAAGCTCTCTTAGTAATTCTTTTTGTCTGGATGTTAATTTAACGGGTGTTTCCACAACCACTTTACACATTAAATCACCAACAGGACCACCGCGAACGGGCTTAACTCCCTTGCCTCTTAAACGAAACATCTTTCCAGTTTGTGTTTCACCGGGAATTTTTAATTTTACGCGACCATCAAGTGTCGGCACTTCCAGTTCACCGCCCAGAGCTGCTGTTGCTACACTAATCGGTACCTGACATAATAAATCGCTACCATCACGTTCAAAAATTGCGTGTTGTTTAACATGTACCTGCACATATAAATCACCTGCAGGCCCGCCATTTTCTCCCGCTTCACCTTCACCCGCCAAACGGATTCGATCTCCATTATCAACACCAGGTGGTACTTTTACAGATAATGTTTTACGTTCTTCAATTCGCCCCTGACCATGACAACTACCACAGGGATCGCTAATGGTTTTACCCTGACCATGACAATGAGGACACGTTTGTTGAACTGAAAAGAAACCTTGCTGAATACGCACCTGACCTGTTCCACCACAGGTAGTACAGGTTGTGGGTTGTGAGCCTTTTTTTGCACCTGAACCAGCACAGGTTTTACAGGAAACTAAAGTGGGAATTTTAATTTTGACAGACTTACCAAAAACAGCGTCTTCCAGACTAAGCTCCATGTTGTAACGCAAATCAGAACCACGGTAAGCACGATTACGTCCCTGGCCACCTGCCCCGCCGCCAAAAATATCACCAAAAACATCACCGAAAATATCACTGAAGTTTCCACCGCCACCAAAACCGCCTGGGCCACCTGCAGCAGAAGCATCGACACCAGCATGACCATATTGGTCATAAGCGGCACGTTTTTGTGCATTGGATAAAATATCGTAGGCTTCTTTGGCTTCTTTAAATTTATTTTCATCACCACCTTTTCTATCAGGATGATGCTTGCTCGCCCTACGTTTATAGGCTTTTTTTAAATCCGCTTCATTTACATCTCTGGAAACACCCAGCACTTCGTAATAATCTTTTTTGGACATAGTATCGGTAGTCACTTTTTATAAAACTTCTCTATTAATTCTCTTAAAACACGAAATGCCTGACAGAATCAGGCATTTCGTAAACAAGCATTATGCTTAGCCTGATTAAGTTTACTTATCTTTCTCAACTTCTTCAAACTCAGCATCGACAACTTCTTCACCATCGACTGCTTGCTCTGTTCCAGCATCCGCTGAAGCACCTTCAGCACCACCAGCCTGCTGTGATTGCGCATAGGCTTTTTCAGCAACTTTGCCAGCAATCTCAGTTAGTGCCTGAGTTTTCTGCTCGATAGCTTCTTTATCATCACCCTGAGTTGCTTCTTTTAACTCAGCAATGGCTTTCTCGATACCTTCTTTTTCACTTGCATCAACCTGGTCATCTAAATCTTTCAGTGATTTTTCAGTGGCATGAATCATGTTGTCTGCCGTATTACGTGCTTCAACTAATTCTTTCTGCTTGTGATCTTCATCGGCATGCGCTTCGGCATCTTTTACCATTTTATCAATTTCTTCATCGGATAAACCACTGGATGCTTTAATTACAATTGACTGTTCTTTGCCCGTTGCTTTATCTTTAGCCGATACATTTAAAATACCGTTAGCATCAATATCAAAAGATACTTCGATTTGAGGAACACCACGTGCTGCAGGTGGAATATCAGCCAGATCAAAACGGCCTAATGATTTATTACCCGTTGCTATTTCACGCTCACCCTGTAAAACATGAACTGTTACTGCCGATTGATTATCATCAGCTGTTGAAAAAACCTGTGATGCTTTAGTAGGAATAGTTGTATTTTTCTCAACCAGTTTGGTCATAACACCACCCATGGTTTCTATACCCAATGATAATGGCGTAACATCTAATAATAAGATGTCATTAACATCACCACCTAAAACACCACCCTGAATAGATGCACCAATAGCAACAGCTTCATCTGGGTTTACATCTTTACGAGGCTCTTTACCAAAGAAGTTTGTAACTTCTTCCTGAACCTTGGGCATACGAGTTTGACCACCCACCAAAATGATGTCATCAATTTCACCCACACCTAAGTCCGCATCTTTTAATGCAACACGGCAAGGCTCAATCGTTTTCTGAATGAGGTCTTCAACTAAAGATTCAAGTTTTGCACGAGTTAACTTAACGTTTAAATGTTTTGGACCTGATGCATCGGCTGTGATGTAAGGTAAGTTCACATCAGTTTGTGATGCTGAAGACAATTCAATTTTTGCTTTTTCAGCCGCTTCTTTCAAACGTTGCAGCGCTAATGGATCATTGTGTAAATCCATGCCTGTATCTTTCTTGAACTCATCGGCAAGATAATCGATTAAACGCATATCGAAATCTTCACCACCCAGGAATGTATCACCATTAGTAGCCAGTACTTCGAACTGATGCTCACCGTCTATTTCTGCAATTTCGATAACAGAGATATCGAATGTACCACCACCTAAGTCATAAACAACAATTTTTGCATCACCACGTTTTTTATCCATGCCGTAAGCAAGCGCCGCAGCTGTTGGCTCATTGATAATACGTTTAACATCAAGGCCTGCAATTTTACCTGCATCTTTTGTCGCCTGACGTTGAGAGTCATTAAAATAAGCAGGCACGGTAATAACCGCTTCTGTTACTGTCTCACCCAGAAACTCTTCAGCCGTTTTCTTCATTTTCTGTAAAACACGTGCTGAAATTTCAGGCGCTGACATTTTATTGCCATGCGCTTCTACCCATGCATCGCCATTGTCAGCTTTGATAATATTGTAAGGAACCAGTTTGATATCACGCTGCACAACTTCTTCATCAAAACGACGACCAATCAAACGTTTAATGGCATACAGTGTATTTTCCGGATTAGTAACAGATTGACGTTTAGCCGCCTGACCAACCAGTACTTCATCACCTTCACCAAATGCAATGATAGATGGGGTGGTGCGATCACCTTCTGCATTCTCAATAACTCTTGGTTTATCGCCATCCATAATAGCGACACATGAGTTAGTTGTACCCAGGTCTATACCTATAATTTTTGCCATCTTTTTAACTCCAAAATTTTAAATTCTTTGCTTAATACCCTTAATGGGGGCAAGCTTATATTTTTCAACTAATTTTCAATAACTTATTGTCTTTTTTAGCTCACAAAGAGGACAGACATTAAAATGCCTATTCCTCAGCTTTAGGGGCTTTTGATACCATAACCATGGCCGGACGAACCAGCCGATCATTTAACAGGTATCCCTTTTGCATAACTGCCATTACAGTATTTGGCTCATGCTCTGCACTCTCCTGCATTGACATGGCCTGATGATGATCAGGATTAAATTTTTCATCCTGCGGGTGTAGCTCAACAACACTGAATTTATCAAACACCTGCTTGAGCATATTCAGCGTCATTTCTGTACCTTCCTGCAATTTTTCAACCGTACTTTCATGAGCAGCCGCTTCTAATCCCATTTCCAGGCTATCTTTCACGCTTAGCATTTCGGATACAAACTTCTCAATTGCAAACTTGTGAGCATTTTCCACATCTTTCTGTGTACGACGACGCAAGTTCTCCATTTCCGCTCGGATTCTTAATAACTGATCCAGATTATCAGATGCTTTCTGCTCAGCAGCTGCTAACTTTTCAGTTAATTCTTCTACTGTAAGCTCTGATACCTCGGCTTCAGAAGCATCCTCTGTTTGAGTCTGTTCTTCTGTAAGCTCTTCATTTTTCTCGAGGACTTCCTCGTTAGCCATGTCTTAATCTCCGCATGATAAATACACTAATTGGCAATATGGGGATAAAGTCTGGTGTTTCAAGGAAAATGCTTAAAGAAAACTTAAATGAGTTAATCAGGTGTCGGAGTCAAAGTTGACCTCTAATATGTCAGGCTTCACATAAAAGTAAACAACTTTGACTCCGACACCTAGAAGTAATATTTCATACCTGCCAGCACATTTGTATCCGGGTCAGAAACCGGAACAGGTTCAGGTGAGAAACCCGCCATATCCCTTGAAAAGGCATCATCACTCAGTAAATTTCTTACTGTCACAAACATTTCAATATTATTGTAATTATATTGATAATCTAAGTTCCACAGATAGTAGTGACTGATTTCACCTCTTGATCCTATGTATCTAAAACTGGTACCCACAGCATGGCGATCAGATAAATTATAATGTATTGCTATATTGCCTGTTAATCTGGGGGCATGAAGTGCTTCAGGGTCTAAGTTATCTACAGTATCCCCTTCATTTATATAGGCCATATTAAAATAGCTCAACAAGTTGTCTCGGCGGTGCTGTAAATCAAGTTCTAATCCATGTCGTCTAAACTTCCCAGAATTATCATAAGTTGGTGGCAACGAACCCACACGCGTAATAAAATTTTCAGTTTCAAGGCTATAAACATTTAATACAAGCAGACTATTGCTGCTTGAGTAGGTGTATGCAAGGTCAAGTGTCTTTACAATTTCTGCACTTAAATCTTTATTGCCAACAATAAAGGGAAGATTTACGTCTGTTTGAAGAAAATTAGGTGAATTAAATCCTTCTGAATAAAGTAGTTTTATGGATTCTGATTTATTTATAGAATAAACAGCAGCAGCTCGTGGAGTAAATGCCGATCCTGCATTTTCATTATCGGTATGGCGACCACCAATCAAAAAGCGAAAATTATTAATTTTATAATCGACCTGACCAAATATACTGTTTTCATCAATACTGCGTTTTTCTAATTGCATGAGTATTAAATTTTCATTAATAAATAAATCATACTGTCCAACAGAACGACGCTCATATTCTGAACCTGCAAAAAAAGACAGGTCATTATTTAAATTATAATTTAGCGTAGCTCCCCATCTTAAACGGTAGTTATCACGCCCAGAATGAGCAAATTTTACTCGTCGTTCTATGCCCGGCTGATAATTACTTTCCCAGGCTTCTGTATAAGCAACATTGTAATCGCTATATACCTTAACTGTGCTACTTTCAAGATCCCAGCGATAATCCGCATGAAAAATATGTCCATTGCTTTCACCCAGTGCAGGTTTTGCAGGGTTTGTTGGTGCAGCGCCCAACGAGCCACTTTCCACTGATTCAAATGCCTGTGCCATAATATTTAAATTACCCGCACGAAGTTTGGTAATAATTGATTTTTTATCTACTTTCTTTCGAATATTACCGCTGGTTTCTGTTGAAAAAGGAACTGTGACCGAGTTTTCAAAATACCCCTGATAGCCCTCTTCGTCCTGAATTTCAAATCCAACACTTAAATCTATCGAGTCAGAAAGAGATGTGCTGTAAAAGCCACTACCATTTTTATGATTATAAGAGCCACCTCTAATAGCAAAAGAGTTGCTTGATGAACTATCTTTTGTAACGACTTTTATAACACCGGCAGATGCATTAGTGCCATATATCACTGCCCCAGGGCCACGTATGATCTCAATATGATCAATGGCTTCTATTGGAATACCATGCAGTGGAATTTGAGAATGCGATGATCCCCAATAAGGCACATCATCGATTAATAATAAAATTTTCTGATTAAAGGTTTCACTTATCCCTCGTACCATAATTGAGTCCATTGGGATATTGCTGGACTGTACAAACAGCCCCGGAACAAATGACAGAAAATCTCTAAAGCTTCGCAAGCCCATTCTTTCCAGATCTTTTGCACTATAGCTACTTACAATTGCAGGGGTTTCAGAAAGGCTTTCAGGATTAATCGAGGCGACAGTGACTTCTATATCCATTAATTCTTCTAAATCCATTTCAAATAATTCTGCCGTGCTAATATCATTTACCCGTGCAGAAACTACCTGATTCAGTATAAAAGGAGAAATTAACACCAACAAACGAGAACAGTATATAAATATATTGCAATATTCTTTCATACCATCTCTACCGCGTTCAATCATCTGCCTTAACCTGAATATTTCATGATGCTATAAATTTTCAGACTATTGGCTAATAACATGAAAAATACAGGCCACATATTCTGAAATACACTTATATATAGTGTGATATTAGAGTTTAGTTAATATTTTTTAAAAATGAGTGAGTACCCAAAAAATATCTGATTTAGCAAGTTGAGTAAGGCAATGAAACTTCTTTTGTTACAAATGCTTCTTCACTTGGCATTTAATGCTGAACCTAATAAACGCGCCGTGACATCGACTAAAGAAATCACTTTATTATATTGCATTCGTGTTGGGCCAATGACACCCAGTACACCTAAAATTTCATTATCAACCGTATAAGGTGCAGTAACTATACTGAAGTCCCCCAGGCCTTCAAGCCCCGCTTCACGACCTATAAAAACCTGGATATCCTCTGCCTGAATACAACGATCCAGCAAACCTAACATATCTCGCTTGCTTTCAAATACTTCAAATAATTGCTGTAAATTTTTTGCATGATCCAGTTCATTAAAACGAATCAGGTTAGTTTGACCCTGTAATTTATAATCTTCATGCTGGCTTGAATCAGGTTTTAATGCCTGGTCTGCAATCTCAACTGCTGCTTTCATTAAATCATCAACCTGTGTTCGGGTTTGATGTAATTCATTAATCAGCATAGACCTAACTTCAAAGATATCCCTGCCCATGAAATTCTGGTTGAGATAATTGGCGACTTTAATCAACTCATCCTGTGAAAAATCTCGCTCAACATGAATGACTTTATTTTGAACTTCTTTTTCATTGATAACTAAAATGGCCAGAATTCGTTTATCTGGCAAGGGTAAAAATTCAATCTGTCGCAATGAAGACTGACCACCTTTGGGAATGGTGATGATACCTGCCATTTGAGTTATTTCAGATAGCAAACTACTGGCTGAATCGATAAGCGATTCTTTGTCCTGATCTGGGTTTAATTGCTGCTGAAGATTTAGCTGCATGGTCTGATCCATAGGACTAACTTCCAGCATAGAATCAACAAACAATCTAAAGCCATGTTCTGTAGGAATTCGACCAGCTGAAGTATGAGGTGCGCTGACCAGCCCCTGGTGATCAAGGCTTGCCATTACATTACGGATGGTTGCAGTGCTAATATTAAGACCCGCTGCATCGGCAAGTTTTTTTGAGCCAACAGGTTGACCCTCAGTAACATAACACTCAATAAGTGTTTTTAGTAGATGACGGGCACGATCATTTAAAACGGGTATACTCATCCAGCAACTAAATGACCATTTTCTATAAAATAAATAGTATCCATTTTATTTGCCAGTTCCATATCATGGGTAACGACCACAAGACTGGTGCCATATTCCTGATTGAGCCTTAGCATAACCTGAAACACCTGCTCAGCAGTTACTTTATCAAGGTTACCTGTTGGCTCATCTGCACAAATACATTTGGGTTCATTGATTATGGCACGTGCAATCGCGGCTCTTTGCCGTTCACCTCCTGATAATTCAGCAGGTTTATGATGAAGCCTTCGAATCATGCCTACTTTTTCAAGCAAAACTTTGGCTTTGCTTAAAGCCTGCGAAGGACGAATACCCTGCACCAGCGCAGGCATGGCGACATTTTCTATCGCGGTAAACTCGGGTAATAAATGATGGAACTGATAAATAAAGCCCAGACTGTGATTTCGCAATTTGCAGCGCTCAACTTCTTTAAGTCTGGCTATATCTTTTTCATCTAAAAAAACCTGACCACTGCTTGGCTTATCAAGCCCGCCCAGCAAATGCAGTAATGTACTTTTACCTGAACCTGATGCGCCCACTATGGCAACTTTTTCACGAGCACGTATGGTTAAATTAATATCTTTTAAAACATCAAGACGACCACCGCCGCCTTCAATAAAATACTTATTCAGACCCTCTGCCTCTAAAATAACGGGCTGTCGACTGGTAGAAGGCAGAATTATCTGTGAAGCAGAAAACCGTTCAGGCATTGTCATTTACTCATACCTCAACGCATCAGCTGGCTGAATTTTTCCTGCACGCCATGCGGGATAAATTGTCGCCAGAACTGAAAGCAGAAAAGCCGAAACCGAATAGGTTAATACATCAGTAAAACGTAAATCTGCTGATATTTCAGAAATATAATAAACATCGGCTGGTAAAAACTTGGTATTAAACAATCCTTCAACCATGGTAACAATTTCATTCACATTGAGTGCAACAGGCACACCAATAGCCACACCTAGAAGAGTACCTATTAAACCTATAATCGTACCCTGAACAATAAAAACCATCATCAGGCTACCGGGTGTCATGCCAATTGTTCTTAATATGGCAATATCTGCCTGCTTATCCGTAACGGTCATTACCAGTGTCGATATAATATTAAATGCAGCAACAGCAACGATGAGTAACAGAATAATAAACATAACAACTTTTTCAGTTTTTAATGCTTTAAATAAGTTGCTGTGCATACGGGTCCAGTCTCTGACCCAGTAATCTTCACCAACAATTTTATCTAGCTCATGAGTCACCATGCGTGCATTAAACATATCATCTAATTTAAGTCGCAGACCATTTACACGATTGCCCATACCAAATAATTTCTGCGCATCTTTTATGTGAAGGATTGCCATGCTTCTATCAAACTGGTGCATGCCTGCCTCAAAAACACCCACCACGGTAAAACGTCTTAATCGGGGCAAAACACCCACAGGTGTCACATTAGCCTGAGGTGTAATAAGGGTGATTTTTTCACCTTCATAAACACCTAAAGCATTAGCCAGCTCACGCCCCAGCACAATCCCATATGCACCAGCCCTTAAATCAGATAGTTTTCCAGAAATCATTTTCTTATCAATGCTGGAAACTTTGGGTTCTTCTGTAGGAAGAACACCACGAATAATAGCACCACTCACTCGACTGCCATTGCTAAGCATGGCTTCATTTTGCGTATAGGGAGCAGAATCAATAACACGTTTATGACTGGAAATTTTATCTCGCATGTCTTGCCAGTCAGACAGATAACCATCGTGACCAGAGACAGTTGCATGAGCCGTCATGCTCAGTGTCCGTTCACGCAGCTCTTTACCAAAACCATTCATTACAGACAAAACAACAATTAAAGCAGCAACACCTAACGCTATTCCCATCATGGATATCATGGCAATAAATGAAACGAATCCACTACGCCGCTTTGCGCGGGTATAACGAAGGCCAATATAAATTTCTTTAGGTCTGAACATGGGGTGGAATTAAACCACAATTAGTATCTTAGAAACAGCTATAAGCCCTGGTTTTTCTAACCATAAAGCTTTTATTTCTGACAACACATTAAAACTCTGTGCATTAAAAATCATATTGTTAATCAATCTTTCTTTTTCCAGCCAAATAGTAATAAACATTTATGTTATTGATCTAAAAGCTCAGATAGAGGCTTTGGCTTTGCAATACCATAGCCCTGAGCATAATCGACACCTAGTTCTTTTAATTTTGATAAAATTTCATCATCCTCAACAAATTCTGCAATAATCTTTTTGCCCATAACATGGCCTACATCATTAATTGATTTCACCATCGCATAATCAATGGGATCATTAACCATATCTTTTACAAATGCCCCATCTATTTTTAAATAATCAACAGGAAGATTTTTTAAATATGCAAAAGAAGATAAACCACTACCAAAATCATCAAGTGCAAATACACAGCCCCTTGCTTTTAATTTACCGATTAAATACATTGCATTTTTAAGGTTGGATATTGCGGCTGTTTCTGTGATCTCAAAGCATATTTTTTCAGGTTCAATTCTGCACTCTTCAAATAACCCAACCATATAACCTATAAAATTAGGGTCACTCAGAGTATGCCCAGATAAATTAATCGTACACAAAGTCAGTCTTTCCAATGCCTCCTGATGTAGACGAAACCAGTTAAATGCTTCTGAAACAACCCAACGATCTATTTGTAACATTAAGTTATAACGTTCAGCTGCTGGAATAAAAGCACCTGGAGGTATAATTTTTCCACTCTTTTCATCTTCCATCCTGATTAATAACTCATAATGGTCACCTTCAATATTAGCTGAATCAACAGGTACTATTTCCTGGAAATATAAAATAAAGCGGTTTTCATCTAATGCTTTATTAATTTTGGCGACCCACTGCATTTCTCCATGACGTTGCAGATAATCGATATCACTGGCATCATAAACATGCACTCTATTACGACCACCATCTTTTGCTGCATAACAGGCTGAATCGGCCTGACTTAATACATCTGAAATACTGATTGTATCTTTATTAATAACAACCATGCCAATACTGGCTCCCACGGTGAAACTTTTATCCTGCCAGTTAAACCTATATTCCTGACATACATGCAATAATTTATCAGCAATGGTATATGCATCATCAGTCACCTGGTCTTCAACTAGCACTCCGAATTCATCACCGCCTAAACGCGCCAGAGTCATATTACTTTCTAATCGCTCTTTAAATATAGTTGTTAACTGACATAACAGCTCATCACCAGCAACGTGCCCACAGGTATCATTTACTACTTTAAACTGATCAAGATCAACATATAAAAGCACATGATTCTTATCATATTTTTTTGCTACAAGTAAAGCCTCATCTAGCCGATGTTCAAATTCCATTCGATTAATTAATCCCGTTAATGAATCATGCTGAGCCTGATAAGATATTTTTTCTACCAACTTCTTTGATTCAGTAACATCTCGAACAACAAGTACTGCACCTACTATATTTTGCCCACGCTCTTTAATAGGAGCGGCTGAATTTTCTATGCATAAATCAACACCATCTGTTCGAGATAAAATAACAGTCTTAGGTGTATCTAAAGATAATTTTTCACGTAGACATTTATAAATTGGGTTATCGACAGTTTTCTTACTAAATTCATTTTTGAAATGAATAACTTTATCTATTGACAAACCTTTGGCAAGAGTAAGCTTCCAGCTGGTAATTTTTTCTGCTGCTGGATTCATGTATTCAATACGACCATTAATATCAGTTGATATTACGCCATCACCAATGGCTTCAAGTGTCACCTGGGCTCTTTCCTGCTCTCTAAATAATGCTTCCCTGGCTATATTTCTCTCTTCATGTAAATTAATAACTTCAAAAACACGTTCTAATGTAGCCAGTAAAGATTCTGGTTTTAACGGCTTGGTCAAATATTCAAATGCGCCATGCTTAATAGCATCTACAGCTGTTGGAATTGATGCATAAGCTGTAATCATAATGCATATTAAATCTGCATTTGATTTCTTTAACTCTCCAATTAAATCAACACCCGTATTTTGCCCTAAGCGAATATCAACCAGAGCAACGCTTATATTTATTTTTTTTATTTTTTCTAATGCTGCTTCTACTGTGTTCACAACAATAATATTGTAAGCATTATCTTCCAGAAACTCCTTTTGAGCTTCTGCATAGTCAACATCATCATCAACTATCATTACATTATGATTAGTTTGCATAATTTATGCTCATACAATTATTATTTATTTTATAATGCAATTTTATCATCCATACTTAATACTGAAGGAAGCCATAAAACAACTTTAGTACCTATATTTTTCTCAGAACTTATTTCCACACCGCCTCCATGCTGTTCCATTATTTGCTTTACTACAGGCAAACCAAGTCCAACACCAAAGCCTTTAGTGCTATAAAGTGGTTCATATATATAAGGATAGATATCCTCAGGTATACCGGGTCCTGTATCAATAACAATAATTTCCGTTCTTTTATCAGAAAAAGAACATTGAACAATCAATGTTTTATCACCATCATATTCAATATTTTCTTCAATTGCCTGATACGCGTTCTCAATTACATTAATTAACACTCTATGAAATAAATCTCTGTCTATTTCAATATCAATATCATTATTAAGATCCATTCTTAGTTTTATTGATTCCGGTATTTTCATATCTGAAATAACGGACTGTATCCATAAGCATAAATTAGTTTTTTCATGATGTAAGGCTCTGATTCTGGAATAATCCAGTAATTCAGTAATAATGTTATCGCATCTGATAATATTTCTTTCAATTCTATCTATTGTTTTCCGCAAACCGGGATCTTTGTCTTTAAGTTTGTTTGACAAAGTAAAGATAGATGTACGAATTGTACCTAAGGGATTCCTTAATTCATGGCTTACGGTTGCTGTTAGTTGACCCAGTGTTGCCATACGTTCACTACGAACAAGGTCTTTCTGCGCTTCCCTTAACTTCCTGGTTCTTTCTTTTACCAGGTTTTCAAGATCATCTTTCGCATCAACTAAAGCCAGATCTCTAGCTTCAATACTACCCAACATAGCATTAAATGCTTCAACTAAACGCCCCACCTCATCATTTGTTTTTTTATCTACTCGAACCGAATAATCTTTATCGATAAAGATCCGTCTTGAAATATTAGCTAGTTCATCAATTGGCTTTGTTATTACTTTCTGTAATTTAACAGCCAGCAAAAAAGCTAAAAAACTGGCACTAATAAATATTAAAAAAACTGCCTCAACATACTTAACAAGACTTTTATTAATATTGTCTAATGAAGCTCTAACAAAAATTGAACCAATAAATGAATTATCTAATGTTATGTTCTGATGAAATTCATAATTATCATCATTAAACCCTGAATAAATATTTTTAGCTGTTTCCGGGCATTTATCTATACCTTTATTATATTTACCAAATAATTCACTTTCACTATTATATATACAGGCGGATATAATAATTTCTTTTTCCGAAAGCGCCTGAAGATTTTCATTTGCCAATTGCTTATCATCAAAAATAAGTGCCGCTGTGCTTCTATGAGCAACAATACGAGTGAGTGATTTTAATTCCTGAGCCATTGCTGTTTTTGCTGCTTTCTGATTATAAAAAATAATTGCAGAGCTTACTAATAACATAGCTGTATTTGTAGTAACCAGCACAATAATTATTAATTTTCTTTTTATAGAAATATTTTTTCCTAGCTTAGTGATGCGATCTAAAATTGACATTACTCCACCACCACCCTGGCCAGCTCAAGCAACTTGGCACTTACCTTTAAGTCAGCATTATAAGTCGCCTTAAGATTCACATTAAATCTTACTTTACCTCTAAAAACACCCAGACTTATACAGCCTCCTTTAAAAGCAAAACCATCTATATCGCTTACTGTTAAAATATTTTTTCTTGAGAGTTCCTCTATTATGGATATAACATTTTTTTCTTTTGACTTAGAAATATAAACAACATGACATTTTTTATCTGTTTTAAACTGATCCATGTATTTGATAATAACAATATGGCCTTTAGCCACCTTATTGCTAAGCAAATCTATTTTTCTACCAAATGGGTCTTTACCAAGAATACAAATATTAAGGTTTTCTTTATTTAAAACAGACAGGGCATTATCAGGCCAGGTAATAAATTTTGTAAAATTATAGAGATAAGCTGCTTTGACTTTATACTCAAGATTTTTCTCTGAACCAGGATGTGAAGCAAAAGAATAAGCAGGTAAAAGCAATAGAAAAATAACAAAATATTTTCTCATGATAAAAAAACAAAGTGAAAACTTTGTTTTAAAAAAATCAGTAAGAAAAAATTTTATTTGTATACACATTTTTATTCTATTAGAGACCTTTGCACGAGAAAAAATTATTTTAATAGTTACCCATTTCATCGTCATTCCTGCATGTTTCTGGCAGGAATCTCGCATATTTACTGGCTTTAGGCCACTAGATCCCGGCTTAAAAGCATACCGGGATGACGGGATTTGTTTCGTGCAAAGATCTCTATTACTTACTTTTACTGGATAAATGTTTTTTTATTAAACAATGATACTCAACCATCCAAAATTTATATTTATTAAAATGATCAATTTCTCTCTAAATTTCAAAAACTTAGACTTTGATCTAAACTAGTTTAGTTCAAATCCTGACAAATAACACAGACATAAAAAAAGCTTCTGAAAACCAGAAGCTTCTTAAATTAGAGATTGATTATATTTTAACTCAACTAGCCTGGCAGCCCTGGATTCCCCTTCACATTAATTAGCTTAGGCGTGTTGATTTTTTTAATGGTTAATCGATCCTCAGAGCGAATATAATCAGCAACCACATCCCATATCGGACGACCCGGCGCTTTAGATTTTACTGTTGCCCAACCTGCCACTTTATAGCTTTTATTTGCTTCAAGCTTTTGGCCATTATCAAGTGTCATATTAGTTATACGCTTGCCAAAACCCTTGTTAGGATCAAGGTTGTAGTCCATTCCACCCAACCGAACCATGTCTCCGCCCTGTTGGTAATAAGGATCTTTATTGAACAGATTGTCACACACATCTTCCAGTATCAGTTTTACATCAGAGCCTTTCATTTCTCTCACATAAGTTTCAGGATAGGTCGTTGCCGTCTGATCCATAACATGCTCCATAGTGATGGGCTGCCCCGGCATCACACTCGTTCCCCAACGGAATCCCGGCGAAAGCGATATTTGTGAATCACTTTCTGCTCGCAGAGCATCACAGATAACCTGG
>CAZFUY010000072.1:0-16403 GCA_964522445.1 uncultured Thiotrichaceae bacterium
TTGCCAGTGGGCCGATGGTTCGCTCATCGTATCATGCTGATTTACAGGCTAAAGGTGAGTTTTAAGAAAAATATTGCCACAGAGACCCAGAGAACACAGAGAAATTACTTATTTGAATTTGTTTGCGCAAAGCGCAAACTATAAAAAACCTCTGTAGTCTCTGTGTCCTCTGTGGTGAATGCTTTTTAAGCTGTATAATACCGCTCAATTTTACTTATTAATGAGAAACAATATGCCCTTGATTCGCCCCTTTGCAGGCTTACGCCCGGTAGCTGAACGTGCAGAAGATGTAGTTGCACCGCCTTATGATGTATTAAACAGTGCTGAGGCGCGTGAGCGTGCAGCAGGTAAACCTATGAGTTTTCTGCATATTTCAAAGGCTGAGATTGATCTGGCAGAGGGCATAGATCCCTATGATCCAGCGGTTTATGTTAAGGCGGCTGAAAATTTACAGAAGTTAGTAAATGAGGGTGTGTTAATGCGTGAAGACAAACCCTGTTATTACGTTTACCGATTAACCATGGGCGATCATGTGCAAACAGGTCTGGTCGCTGCGGCATCGGTTAAGCATTATGATACAAACCGTATACGTAAACACGAATTTACACGACCTGCGAAAGAAAATGATCGGGTGCGTCAAATTGAAGCTTTAAATGCACAAACAGGCCCCGTGTTACTGGCGTACAAGTCGGAGGCTGAAATAGATGCGTTGTTAGAAAAAGTTACAGAAGGCACGCCTCTTTATGATTTAAAAGCCGATGATGGTATTGGTCATGAATTCTGGCGGGTAGATGATCAGAATATTATTGATAAAATTAGTGCTGCCTTTGATGCTATGGATGCAATTTATATTGCAGATGGTCATCACCGTTCAGCATCGGCATCACGTGTTGCCAAAACCAAGGGTGGTACGGATGAAGATATGAGTCATTATTTTTTATCGGTTATTTATCCGCACAAACAGATGAAAATATTTGATTACAATCGTGTGGTTACTGATTTAAACGGTTTATCAAAAGATGAGTTTTTAAATAAAATAGCAGAAAAATTTACCTGCACAAAGGAATCATCACCTGTTAAGCCAGCTAAGCCTGCTGAGTTTGGCATGTATCTGGATGGTGAATGGTATCGTTTAAATATTAGTGCCGATTTAATCCCTGATGATCCTGTCGCACGATTAGATGTGAGCCTGTTAGCGAATAATTTATTAGAACCTGTGCTGGCTATTTCAGATCCGCGTACAGATCCACGTATTGATTTTGTGGGCGGTATTCGCGGACTGGAAGGTCTGGAAAAACGTGTTAACAGTGGTGAAATGGCAGTTGCCTTTTCAATGTTTGCAACCAGCATGGAAGATTTAATGGCAGTAGCAGATGCTAATGAAGTTATGCCACCAAAATCTACATGGTTTGAGCCTAAGTTAGCGGATGGTTTAATTTCGCATGTTCTAGATTAATCAGAATATTTTATAAACACATACCTGATTTCTGTGAATAGCCGTCTCCGTTTGCTGATGTTTAAGGTCAAGAGATTTGACGCAAAGGCGCGAAGATGCAGAGAAAGGATATGTTTTTTGTAGGAGCGGCTTTAGCCGCGATTAATTGTTAAGCTAAGCTATTTCGCGGCTAAAGCCCCGCTCCTACAATAAAAAATAAAACAGATTTCGATCTTCTTCGCGCCTTTGCGTCAAATCTCTTGATTTTTTAAACAGCCAACTGTCATCAGCCAGTTGCTGTAGCTCATGATAGTATAGAAATGTCACTATTTAGAGTCATGCTGCTGCCATGAAAATGATGAAAGCTTTAGTTAAAAAACATGCCAAAGAAGGTTTGTGGTTAGAAGATGTGCCTGTCCCGGAAATCGGCAATAATGATGTTCTGGTCAAAATTCACAAAACAGCCATTTGTGGAACGGATGTACACATATATAACTGGGATAAATGGGCGCAGAAAACAATCCCTGTACCTATGACTATTGGTCATGAGTTTGCAGGTGTTATCGCCGACATGGGGTCAAATGTCACTGATCTTAAAATTGGTGATGTGGTTTCTGGAGAAGGACACATTGTTTGTGAGCGTTGTCGTAACTGTCTGGCTGGTAGACGCCATCTTTGTCCAAATACAATTGGTATTGGTGTTAATCGCACTGGCTGCTTTGCTGAGTATTTATCAATTCCTGCAAAGAATATTTTTAGACCCAACATTGAAATTCCCATGGATGTGCTTGCCTGTTTTGACCCTTACGGAAATGCAGTTCATACCGCGCTGTCTTTTAATATGGTGGGTGAGGACGTATTGATTACGGGTGCAGGTCCGATTGGTATTATGGCTGCGATGGTTGCCGACCATTGTGGTGCGCGCAATATTATTATTACAGACATAAATGATTACAGACTGGATCTGGCAAAGAGCATTGTCCCAGGAGTACACCCCTTCAATGTCAGCAAAGAGGCAATCACTGAAGATTTTATGCGTAGCCTGGGCATTCTTGAAGGCTTTGACGTGTGCCTGGAAATGTCAGGTTCACCAGATGCATTTAGAGACATGCTCGGCAAAATGATTAATGGTGGTAGCATTGCAATGCTTGGCATCATGCCGGATGGCACGAGTATCGACTGGACCAAAGTTGTTTTTAAAGGACTATTTATTAAAGGCATTTATGGTCGTGAAATATTCGAGACATGGTATAAAAGCGTGATGATGGTACAAAGCGGCCTGCCATTGGAAAAAATTATTACCCATCGTTATCACTACACCGAGTTCCAGCAGGGCTTTGATGTAATGCGTTCTGGCCAATCGGGTAAGATCATTCTTAGCTGGGAAGAACTTTGAGAATTAAAACTTAAAGAAGAGAAAGAGAAAATATGAGTTTCACAAGTGCAAAGATAAGCTTGGCGCAGGAGTTAGTGGAAATTAAAAAAGCTGGCCTCTGGAAAAACGAACGTATTATCGCCTCTGAGCAGAAAAATGACATCACCCTCGCTGATGGTAGTGAGGTGATTAATATGTGCGCCAATAACTATCTCGGTCTGGCTAATAATCCTGAAGTTATACAGGCCGCTAAAAATAGTTATGATCGATGGGGATTTGGACTCGCCTCGGTGCGTTTTATCTGTGGCACACAATCTATTCACAAAACACTTGAAGAAAAAGTCACCAAATTTCTCAGCATGGAAGACACGATTCTTTATGCGGCCTGTTTTGATGCCAATACAGGGCTGTTCGAAACAATTTTAAACAAGGAAGACGCAGTTATTTCCGATGAGTTAAATCACGCCTCTATTATCGATGGTGTGCGTTTGTGTAAAGCTGCACGCTTCCGCTACAAAAACAATGACATGGAAGATCTTGAAAATAAATTGAAAGAGGCAAAGGCCGGGGGTGCGCGTCGGATTCTGATTACTACTGACGGCGTATTTTCAATGGATGGAACAATTGCCCAGTTAGACAGGATTTGTGATCTGGCTGATAAATATGACGCCATGGTTCATCACGACGACTGTCACGCTGTAGGCTTTATGGGTAAGACGGGGCGAGGCTTACATGAGTATCATAACGTGATGGATCGTGTAGATATTATTACTGGAACATTCGGCAAGGCACTGGGTGGCGGCTCTGGTGGTTACACATCTGGACGCAAAGAGATTATTGACATGCTACGTCAGCGCTCACGCCCCTATCTGTTTTCAAATACGCTGGCACCCGCAATTTGTGCGGCATCAATTAAGGTTCTGGAAATGCTTTCAGAGTCGACCGCTTTACGTGATCATCTGGAAGAAAATACGCGTTATTTCCGTAAAGGTATGCAGGATGCAGGTTTTGCAATCCCTTCAGGTGATCATCCAATTGTGCCCGTGATGCTGGGTGATGCTGTGCTGGCTCAGAAAATGTCACAAAAATTATTAGAGCGTGGAATTTATGCCGTTGGCTTTTTCTACCCAGTGGTGGCAAAAGGCAAGGCAAGAATTCGTACCCAGATTTCGGCGGCGCACACAAAAGAAGATTTAGACAGGGCAATTGCAGCATTTGCAGCGATTTATGCTGAACTGACAGATCAACCCAGATTTTTGCCTGGGGTCAATGGTGATAAAAGCAAAAGATATTAACCACAGAGGATGCAGAGGTACACAGAGGTTTTTTTGGTTTATGCTACGCGCAAACACAATAAGTAAGATTTTCTCTGTGTATCCCTGTGTCCTCTGTGGTTCAGGCTTTTTGTTTTTATTCTGTTAATGACAGTCATTTTATATTTGAATAAGATCTAAGCTGTGGTCAGGTTTTAAGTATAAACAGGTTGATCAAGATATTTAGCAATAAGGCCTTTCTTTGCCATGCTTTCATTTAAGGGAATGCGAATTTTGTAGCCGCCACCCGGTGCTTCATCCATTGTATTTCCCTGCATATCTTCCATCTGTTCAAGTGTAATGTTGATATTGCCTGTGGGTTGAATTAATTCTAATTTGTCGCCCACTTTTATTTTATTTTTTACATCAATGTCAGCAAGACCTGTTTCTTTGTTGTAACCAACAACTTCACCGACAAATTGCTGTTGTCGATTGACAGAATTTCCCTCAACATAATTTTGATACTCATGAGTGTGGTGGCGTTTATAAAAACCATCGGTATAACCACGGTTGGCTAAATTTTCCAGTACACCCAGTAATTCAGGATTAAATGGCTTGCCTGCTAATGCATCATCAATAGCCTGTCGGTAACTTTGTGTTGAACGGGTTACGTAATAATGTGATTTTGTGCGACCTTCGATTTTTAAACTATCAATGCCAATTTCAACCAGCTTATGAACATGCTCAACAGCACGTAAATCTTTAGAGTTCATAATGTATGTGCCATGCTCATCTTCTTCCATGGGCATGAGTTCACCAGGGCGACCTTTTTCTTCAATAAAAACGACCTGATCTGCCTGTGCATTACGCTCATCGCCTATATTTGAAATAACAGGTTTATAAATGCCTTCAGCATTTTCTTTTGCAGGTGTAGTTTTATATTCCCAGCGACAGGAATTGGTACAGGTGCCCTGATTTGGGTCGCGATGATTAAAATAACCCGATAACAAACAGCGCCCTGAATAGGCAATACATAAAGCGCCATGAACAAAAACTTCCAGTTCCATATCGGGGCATTGCTGGCGAATGTCTTCAATTTCTTCCAGTGAAAGTTCACGGGATAAAATAATGCGTTCAACGCCAACGGACTGCCAGAATTTTACAGAGGCATAATTAACAGTATTAGCCTGTACCGATAAATGTACCGCCATTTCTGGCCAGGTTTCTCGTACCATCATGATTAAACCAGGATCTGCCATAATCAACGCGTCAGGTTTCATGGCAATAATGGGTTTAAGATCATCGATGAAGGTTTTTATTTTGCTGTTATGCGGCATTATATTGGTTGTGAGGAAGAACTTTTTGCCCAGGTCATGCGCTTCTTTAATGCCAATGGCCAGATTGTCTTCAAGGAAATCATTATTACGCACACGTAAACTATAGCGAGGCTGGCCTGCGTAAACAGCATCAGCGCCATAGGCAAATGCATAACGCATATTTTTAAGGGTGCCTGCGGGGGAAAGTAACTCTACTTTTTTCATGGGATTTCTGGCTAAGTGAATAAATGCCATTTTACATTATTTATTGCATTTTGGGTTAGATAAGCTCTCAGAGGTATCCTGAAATAAAAGTGTCTATGGTAAACCTTGTGTAAAATCTAATGAAATAGATGTAGATTATTGATTTGTATGAGTAATGTTAAAAAAACGTGCTATTATCACTAGCAATACGACTATTTATAGTTTCCACTTCCATACTTATATGAGGACGTGATGGATGAATTTTAAGCACAAATTAAACGTATCGATTTTTACACTGTTGATGGTATCAACATCGGTTGCCATGGCTGGAAAAGGGGTTGATTTTCTATATGGCATTGGGGGAGCGGCTTTCTTTTCAGAGGATAAAACAATGGATGCCGCAGCCGCTGCTGAATTTATGTTTGGTTTTGAAGAAGATGGTTTTGCTTTTGAAGTGGCTCTGGCAAATACAATGGAGTCGGGTACAGCTGTTTCGACCAGAGACTATAAGGCATCAATTCAACAGACTACCTTGTCTTATAGAACTATTGAAAAAAACAAAATGTATTACAAGGTTAAATTTGGATCAATGAAAGTTGATCTGGATTATTCAGATACTACAGCCACGCTTGCAACAGATGGTAATGTATTTGGCCTGGGTATAGGGCGACGGATGGCAAAAGATACGCGTATGGAACTTGACTATATGTTTTATAGTTCGAGTGATATAGATAACACTCATATGCTTGTGTTTCGTTATTTATTTGGTGGAACACCACCCGATAGCGGTTTTAAATAAAAACAATATAGAAACAGGCTCTTTAAAGAGCCTGTTTTTTTATAAGCTGATCTAATCGTTCTGCTGTGCCAATATCATCCCATTTTCCTGTGTATAACTCTGCATCTATCTGATTATTTTTTATGTGATTTTTTATAATCGGTGCAAGGGGAAATTTTTCTTTTGTCTGGTTATCAAAGAATTCTTTTGTATAAATTCCAATGCCACTGAAGGTGTATTTTTGTTGCCCTGCTTCTGATAACTTATTTTGTGATAAATAAAAATCGCCATCAGGATTATGCTGTGGATTATTAACAAGAACCAGATGTGCTAAACCATCAGGTTTTATATCTTTAAGTTTCTGGTAAGGATAGTCTGTCCAGATGTCACCATTAATAACCAGAAAAGATTTATCGCCTAATAGTGGTAATGCTTTTAAAATTCCGCCCCCTGTTTCCAGTGCCTGTTTGCCTTCATTGGAATATTGAATATTTAAATCATAATTAGAACCATCGCCTAAAAAATCTATAATTTGTTGCCCAAGCCAGGCGATATTAATAACTATATCTTTAAAGCCAGATTTTTTCAGGTTATATAAATGATATTCAATTAAGCGGTGTTTACCAGCCTGTAATAAAGGTTTAGGTGTGTGATCAGTTAATGGACGCATGCGTTTGCCACGACCTGCAGCGAGTATCATGGCTTTCATTTAATGTGGTCCAGTAGTTGCTGGTTTACAGACAGGTTTAGCTCATTTAATAATTCAGAAAATGAGTTTAATTCTTCGTAACGTAAAGATGTTTCGATGATATAAGTTAAGGTGCGTGGAATGTCATTTAAATAGCCGGGCTTGTTATCACGATGATTTAGCCGGGCAAAAATACCAACAGCTTTTAAATGACGTTGTATGCCCATAAAATCAAACCACTTTATAAATTGTTGCTGATTTATATTGTCTGTTAATTCGTTCGTGTTTAGAAAATATTTAATCCAGTTTTCAATTTTATTTCTAGGCCATGCGATATAGCAGTCTTTTAACAATGAAACTAAATCATATGTTATCGGGCCGATTACAGCGTCCTGGAAGTCAATAACCCCAGGGTTGTTATTCTCTGTAATCATTAAGTTTCTGGAATGATAATCTCGGTGAACAAAAACCTGAGTTTGTTGTAGTGCGCTTTGAGCCAGCATGTCAAAATTATTTTGTAATGTATTAAGCTGTTCTCTGGAAAGTTCCAGTTGCAGATGTCTTTTTAAGTACCAGTCACGAAATAAGCCCATTTCAGATTGCAGTAATTTTTCATTATAGGGCGGTAGTTTATCTTTAATTGTTTGCATTTTTATTAATGCATTTATAGCGTCTTTGTATAATTGGTCTGCCGTGTTATCTGTTAAAGAATCCAGATATTGTTTTGAACCAAGGTCACTAAGTAAGATAAATCCCTGCTCTTTATTGTAATGATAAATATGAGGTGACTGAACGCCTGCTGATTCAATCATCTTTGCAATCTGTAAAAATGGTTCGCAATCTTCTTTATCTGGTGGTGCGTCCATTGCAACCCAGGTTTGCCTGTCTGTAGTTATTCTAAAATAGCGTCTAAAGCTGGCATCAGCTGATGCTGGCATGATTGTGTAGTGATCAAAATCAGGCTTGTTTTTTAGCCAGTTATTTAATAGTTCCAGGCGTGTGTCTTTATGCATTAAATTTTTAGTAAAGTTTTTGTTATAATCTCTCGATTGTAACAGTGAAATTATAGAAGGGGAAATACATGAACAGGCCTGTTGTTATGATTGGTATGGGTGAAATGGGCGGCGTATTTGCTCGTGGTTTTTTACGTTCTGGTTATCCTGTGTTTCCTGTAACAAGAAATATGGAAATAAATAAAGTAGTTGAAGAAATTGATGACCCTGAGTTAGTGCTGGTTGCAGTTGCTGAAGGTGATTTGCATGCTGTGCTTGAAAATATTCCTGTTAACTGGCGTGATAAACTGGTTTTGTTACAAAATGAATTGCTTCCAGGTGACTGGAAAAAACATGGCCTGGAAAATCCAACAGTGATTTCTGTCTGGTTTGAAAAGAAAAAAGGTCAGGATGCAAAGGTTATTATTCCTTCTCCTGTATATGGGCCTAAGAGCCAGCTTATTTATAATGCGCTTGCATCAATTGATATTGCATGCAAAATATTATCTTCAGCAGAAGAACTGTTATTTGAATTAGTTGTTAAAAATGTTTACATCATAACAACAAATATTGCAGGCTTAAAAACAGCGGGTACAGTAGGAACTTTGTGGTCTGGACATCAGGATTTGACTAAAAAAATTAGTCAGGAAGTTATTAATATTCAGCAGGCATTAACAGGTCAGAAATTTGATGCAGATAAACTTGTTAATGCAATGGTTGATGCCTTTGATGGTGATTTAGAACATAAATGTATGGGTCGGAGTGCGCCAGCGAGACTGGAAAGGGCTTTAGGTCTGGCTAAAAAATATGGATTGGATGTGCCTGTAATGCAGGAAATTGCCTCTCAGTCCTAATGCGCGCTTAAATACATTAAAGGTTTTTTATTGTCAGCTACACGAGTTGTTGCAATGGCTGCATATTCTATTTTTAATTTACTGTAGACATCATCTAAGGGCATGCCTAAGATTTTGCTGGTGATAGCTCTAATCACACCTGCATGAGCCACCATAAGTATGTGTTCCCCACGATGATTTTTTAAAGTGGACTGATATACATCCCAGACACGTTCGGCAAAAATATTCAGTGGTTCAGCACCTTCTGGGCGATTATTGACCGGGTCATTAATAAAGCGTTGTAATGCATCACCCTCATTGGCTTTTATATCATCGGGAGTGCGACCTTCCCATGAGCCAAATCCAATTTCTTTAAGGTTTTGTTCAACGCTAAACTCAACACGTAAAGTATCTGCAAGTGCTTCAGAAAATTTCTGGCAACGAGATAAGGGTGAGGTAATAATATGTTCCCAGCTGGCTTTTTCAGGTACGGCATCCCACATTTGTTGCCAGCCTAATTTGCTCAATGGGTCATCAACACCGTTACCGCGATAACGTCGTCCACCTTCAGGTTCGCCGTGGCGAATAATATCAATGCATGTGTCCGTCATAATTAGTCGTAATAAAAATAGTTATTGTTGTAAGTTGTATGACGGGGTTTTAAGCCATCCATCCTATTAATGTCAGTATGGCTATAACAGCCAGCCATACAACTAATGCACGTAAAACTAATCCGCGTGTTGAGCGGATACAGGCAGATTCATCACCCGGTGTGCAATCACGTAATGCGCCAAGTCCTGCGGTAATGAGTGTGTGGTAGTTACAGTCACTTAGGTCGTCCTGCTTTTGTTTTTCTCGAAAACTGGTACTGGCTCCTTCATAATTTCCTGTAAGTGCATAGGCCATTGCAACAATATGGGCAGGTGCCCATGCCAGTATTGCCTGTAAGTTCTTTGCAGCTGATGCCAGTGTTTCATTTTGTGATGACTGCATTGTGTAGGAGGTGAGTCGGTAAAGTAATGCGCCAAATGGTCCAAGAATTACGAACCAGAAAATCACAGAAAAAAATCGGTCATTAGACTGGTAAAGTATGGCATGCATCACATCGGCTGTTTGCTGATCAGGTGCAGATGAGGCTTCTTTACCCATTATAGCGCTGGCAAAATATTGAGCCTGCTCTTCATCTCCGTTTTCACGGGCATCCAGAAAACCATCGACTTCACAATTTAAATCCCCTGGACCAAGGCAATAGGTAAAAATACCCAGGCCAAAAATCAGGCTAAACAGGCCAAAGAATTTGTCATCAAGTGAGTGCTGTATAACGCCCGCCAGAACCATAACGGGCAATAATAAAATAACAATAGAGGTGTTGCCCTGTTTAGCAAGAGCTGGCAGGTGGTCAGTAAGCCATTCGCTGTAATAATCGAACCAGCTAAAATTGCGCAGGTCACGTAGAGTGGATAATGCGCGTTCGAGTATGAGACCTGCAATAATACAAATAAGAGACATAATTTTATTTTAGCTTAATAGTTGTTGTAGGTGATCCCAGTCAAATGCAGCGCCAGGATCTGTTTTTCTTTCGGGTGCAATATCGCTGTGCCCGGTAATTGCATTATTAGCAAGTGAAGGATAACTCTGTTGCAGAGCTTCAATCATATTTGCCAATTGTGCGTATTGTACATCTTCATAAGCAATATCGTCAGTGCCTTCTAACTCAATGCCGATAGAAAAGTCATTGCACCTGTCACGACCACAGTAATTAGAAACCCCAGCGTGCCACGCACGTTTATGAAAAGGTACAAATTGAATAATGTCACCATTTCTACGAATCAAAACATGGGATGAGACACGTAAATCACAGATTTCAGCAAAGTAGGGGTGCTCATCAGGGTTTAGCTGGTTGGTGAAAAGCTGAGCAATGTAAGGCCCACCAAAATTATTGGGTGGCAGACTAATATTATGAATAACAATTAACTCAGGTTGTAGCTCTGCTGGACGATCATCCGCATTGGGTGAGGAAATAAAATCCCCAATATCCAGTAGCCCTGTTTTCTTATTAATTATCATATAGATAAGGTTATAACCTAATGGTTATGGGGTAAAGCTGAAAGTTACAAATGAGTCATAAGCAGAAACCGTTCGATTGATTATGCCTGGGGACAGACCTCGTTTTTTGAGCTCTGTCCCCCTCGAAGTGACTATGTAACCACGACTCTGTACAGCTTGAGTGGTATCACAACGGGGACGGAGCGCAAACAGCGTGATCCATCCCCAGGCAAATCAGGTTTAAAATTTCTTGATCTTAAAGTTCTGCAAAAGGATGTTTCCAGTCATTCTTCTGTACTTTGCTTAGCCAAGCTATAGAATATGCCGTCTAAGATTTCAGGTGGTAATTTTGACAAGTACAACAGCAGGGTTAAACCCACAACAGAAGGCCGCAGTTAAATATATTGATGGCCCCTTACTGGTACTGGCGGGAGCAGGAAGTGGTAAAACCCGGGTAATTACCCAGAAAATCACCTATCTCATACGTGACTGCCAGATAAAACCAAATAACATTACGGCTTTAACCTTTACCAATAAAGCCGCCCGTGAAATGAAGGGGCGTGTAGCGGCAAGTCTGGGCAAAAGGGAAACAAAAGGCCTTATTGTTTCGACCTTTCATAATCTGGGCTTGCGTATCCTGGGCAAGCATCATAAATGTTTAGGTTATAAAGCCGGGTTTAGTATTTTTGACTCTACCGATACACTGGTTCTGCTTAAAGGATTATATGCGGCTGACTCGGTTAGTAATGTTGATGATGCAGAAGAAACGCGTTGGCGAATATCGCGCTGGAAAAATGACTTTGTATCACCTGAGCAGGCCATTGTAAATGCAGAGAATGATATTGAAGCAAGATATGCTCGATTATATGAACGCTATCAGCGTCAGCTAAAGGCCTATAACGCATTTGATTTTGATGACCTTATTTTGCAGCCGGTGGTTTTATTCCAGCAGGATAAAGACGCATTAGAGCACTGGCAAAATCGTATGCATTACATGCTGGTTGATGAGTATCAGGATACCAATGCCAGCCAGTACCAGCTGGTTCAGTTATTATTAGGTGCGCGAGCAAGATTAACAGCGGTGGGTGATGATGATCAGTCAGTATATTCATGGCGTGGCGCACGGCCAGAAAATCTGGCGTTACTTCAACAGGACTACCCCGGTTTAAAATTAATAAAGCTTGAGCAAAATTATCGATCCACAAGTCGTATTCTAAAATGTGCTAATCAGTTAATTAAAAACAACCCACACACATTTGAAAAACAACTCTGGTCTGATCTTGGTTATGGAGAAGCTATTCGAGTAGTTGAGTGTGCAAGTGGAGAAGCTGAAGCAGAAAGAGTGATTGGTGAATTAAATGCTCATAAGTTTCAGAACAGAACAAACTTTAGTGATTATGCCATTCTTTATCGTGGCAACTTTCAGTCTCGTATATTTGAAAAATATTTAAGAGAAATGCAATTGCCTTATGTTGTTAGTGGTGGCACTTCATTTTTTGAACGATCAGAAGTCAAAGACATTATGGCTTATTTAAGATTGTTAGCGAACCCTGATGATGACACTGCATTTTTAAGAATTGTAAATACACCACGACGAGAAATCGGCGCAAGCACGCTGGAAAAACTGGGCGAGTATTCAACAAAAAGAGAACAAAGTTTATTTGAATCAAGTTTTGAATTTGGTTTGAGAGAAGTTTTAAATGAACGTGCATTTAATAAATTAGAAAATTTTACTAACTGGATTACATTGCTAAGTGACAATGCAGAACGTGGTGACCCTGTTAAAGTTGCTCGTGATATGGTCGAAGAAATTGGTTATGAAGACTGGTTAAAAGATCAATGCAGCGATCTAAAAATTGCCGAACGCAGAATGGAAAATGTCTATGAACTACTGGACTGGTTATCCCGGCTTTATAAAGATGAAAAAGGTGAAAATCTGGGTGAGTTAGTCGCGCACATGACACTGATGGATATTTTAGAGCGTAACAAAGAAGAAGATAAAACTGATGCAGTAAGTTTAATGACATTGCATGCAGCAAAAGGTCTGGAATTTCCTTATGTTTTTATGGTGGGTGTAGAAGAAGAAAGTTTGCCTCATCGCAATAGCATTATGGAAGATAATCTGGAAGAAGAACGAAGACTGGCCTATGTGGGTATTACCAGAGCACAACGTGAACTGGCAATAACCTATGCAACACATCGCAGACGTTTTGGTGAAGATATGGAATGTGAGCCAAGTCGTTTTCTTTCTGAATTACCCGAAGATGATATTGTCTGGGAAGGTGGTGGCCGTAAACTGGATAAAGAAACCAGTAAAGCCAGAGCCAGAGATCATCTTGATGCCATGAAAAACATGCTGGCCTAATGTTTTTTTGAAAATAGTGTCTCAGAATTTAAGATTTTTTTAACACCAGCAGAATGATTTTCAATTGTTATTAAAGAAACCTATGGGCTTTCAGTTCATAGTCGTTGAGTTTTTTTATAAAAATATCAGCTTAACCTGTATCGGGTTTTTAATTACTATTTAATGTTTTTTTAAATAAAAAATAATTCATACTACTTAGCTATTGGCCTTTTTTTGATATGTGTTTTTTAATGATCTAGCGCAAAATTTTCTAATAAAATTGTTGCGTTAATTATTATTAACTGTCTTACTTAAAAGTAGTTAAGGGTACACCGACTAATTTCTTGGCTCGTCTGATAAACTTGCAATATATCAATAATAAAATATGGATGTGCCGCAGGCTGTGTTAAGGGGAAGGATATATCAACGGAGTATGGTTTTAATTGCATATTTAAAACCATGTATATATTCCTGTTGAAATTTTAAGGACTATATGAACAACATAATATTAACAAAAGAATGGGCCGCTGGGAAAACAGTTCCTGAGATAACAGGTTGTCTTAATCGTAAGCGTGTATTCGATGCTCTGGATACAGCTTCAGAACAGGCAGCAGTCTGGGTAAATGGCCCACCGGGTGCTGGAAAAAGCTGGGCGCTGGCCAGTTATTTGCAAGCACAGAATTTTAATCCGCTCTGGTATCAACTGGATAAACAAGATGATAGTCCCGTATTCTTTTTTCAAACTCTTGGGCATGCTATAGAGGAACTTGCGGGTCTTGATAAGCAAACCTTTCCCTGCCTGCCTGCAGAAGAATCTGCTGATGGTATTAATCGCTTTGCACGCAGGTTTTTTGAGCAGGTTTATGAGGTGCTGGCGCTACCCTTTGTATTAGTATTTGATAATTACAGCACGCTGTCACCACAAAGCCTTATGCCGCAGTTACTAAAAATTGCGGCGGCTTTTCTGTCTGAAAATAATCGACTTTTTATTATTAGTCGTGAAAATATTCCCGATCAGTTTTCTCACCTGCAACTAAAACATTCCATTACAAATATAGATAGTCAAACACTTGCATTCACTGAAGAGGAAACAGAAGAACTGTTACCTGTGCTGGGTTATAACGATATATCAGCAGAAATTACAGCTTCATTATACAAACAGTTTCAGGGCTGGGTGGGTGGAATGGTATTACAGCTACAGCAGGAAACTGATGTGGTGATTGAAACAGGGTATGCGGGTGCTGTAAGTAATTATTTGCAATATGAGATTTTTAGCCAGTTATCAGAGCAGCAACAGAATGTATTGATAAGCTGTGCCATGTCAGGGGAAATGCCGGAAGCAATGCTGATAGAGTTAACTGATAATGAACACAGTATTGAGCTGCTATCAGAATTTAGTCGTCGAGGTTTTTTCACTCAGCATCATTTGCGGCCACACTCTCTGTATGTTTTTTCTCCGGTATTCCGCAACTTTTTGCTGCAAAAACAGCACGACAATTTTTCACCTGAACAACGTGATGTCCTGCAGAAAAAAGCGGCCAGTTTATTAACAAATCTAGGGTATTTTGAAGGTGCTGTTGAACTACTTCAAAGTGCAGGTGCATTTGCTGATATAGAAGTTATTATTATGCGATATGCGCCTGTGTTGCTTGAGCAGGGGCAGTTCCCACGACTTCAACAATTGATTAATAATATACCTGCAGAGCAACATTCAGCCTGGGTTATTTACTGGTCGGCCACGGCGGCTTTGCCTGTTGACCCTCATGCTGCAAGGCAGCTCTATGAAACTGCGCTGGAACGGTTTAATAAAGAAAAGGATCTTACCGGCATCTATATGAGCTGGGCTGGCATAGTTGATAGTTTTATATTCTCCTGGGATGACTTTAAGCCACTGGATCACTGGATTGCATGGATGGAAGCATTTATGCAGGAGAACCCGGAATTTCCATCACCACAGGTTGAAGCACAAATTACCTTTGCCATGTTTTGTAGCTTAATGTATCGGCAACCCCAGCACCCGGAGATGGCTGTCTGGTCGCAACGGCTTGGCGCTATGCTGGAGCATATACCCGATAAAAACAGACGCATTGCCATTGCCACTCACTATGTACTTTATCTGGCATGGATGGGTGATTTTGAGCGAGCTGTTGCAATTATTGAGAGACTAAAGCCATCGGCAAATATTGATACGATACAGCCTGTTAATCTGATTGCCTGGTATCAAACGGAAGCAATGCATGCATGGCTAACGGCCAACTTTGATGAAAGTCAGAAATTAGTGCAGGGCGGACTGGCTCTGGCAGAAAAAACGGGCATACATCTCTGGGATTTTATTTTACGCGCACAGGACACTTATCTGGCGATGGAGTCATGTAGTGCTGATCAGTGGCAGAGCTATCTGGAAAAAATACTCGCTATTATGGATGATAATGGCCGTCTTCATCAGGCGCATTATTACTATCTTGCTGCGCTGGAAGCATTGCTACAGAATAATAACGAACGAGCTTTACTGCATATTAGGCGATCATTACAGGCAGTGGTTGAACTGGGTACACCCTATCCTGAGGCACTTAACTGTCTTGCCATGAGCAGAATATATATTGAGCTTGCTGACTATCATGAAGCTGAAAGCTGGTTGAATAGAACCACTGTACTGGCTGAACAGATCAATAGCGTATTATTGAACTTCAATATTCAGCTAGCCCAGGCTGAGCTTTGCTATGCACGTGGTGATAACAAAGTGGGTGTTACAGCACTTGAGCAGGCAATGATCATCGGTGCACAGAAAAATTACTTTAATACAGACTGGTGGCGACCCCGTGCCATGTGTGAGTTATCTATCAGGGCGCTGGAAAATAATATTGAAGTTGACTATGTTCAGAAGTTGATTATAAAGCGCCAGTTAAAGCCAGATAGCCCGCCATTACATCTGGATAACTGGCCCTGGCGAGTTAAAATTTATACTCTGGGGCGTTTTAGTGTGCTACTTGATGGCAAGCCAGTCAGCGTTAATGGCAAGGGGCAAAACAAGCCCATTGAGTTACTCAAGGTGCTTATAGCCATGGGGGGGCGTGATGTTGCCGAAGCAAAAATTACTGAAGCTTTATGGTCAGATGCAGAAGGTGACAGCGCACACAGT
>CAZFUY010000073.1:0-8180 GCA_964522445.1 uncultured Thiotrichaceae bacterium
GACTGGGGGTCAAGTGGTCGCAGGTTCAAATCCTGCTGTCCCGACCAATTTTTGTTTTTAAATCAGTGGCTTAGATATATTCTTTTCTGAGCTTAAACTTCATGTTTTTTGAGCTGTGACAAAATCGTGACATGATTTTGTGATTATTCTCTGTCAAATATTTAATTTGAAATATTTAAATTGCTTCTAAGTAAATAGGCCGCTACATAATTCTAATTCAGGGTAATAATTTTTCAGAAGAAATCTTTATAAAACTGTAAATAATTCCGAATTTTTTATGGAATACTTTACGTTTCTTATTTTTTTATAAATCAAGTGAAAATCTATGGTATTGATAAATATCAAGTTATGCATTAAGGCATGAGTTTTGCTTTAAGGTGGTTTCTGTAGTTTTAGCTGCTAATTGAAAAATAACTGAAATAATAAAATCATAAGGAAAATAAAATGAAATTAAAGTTCTTCTATTCGCTTGTTGCCTGTTTAATAAGCATAAATTCATATGCGCTTTCAACTAATGACATATTAAACATAGATGCTGGTGTTGAGACATATGATGCTGTGTATGGTTTTTCTGAAGGTGTGACAACGGGGTCATATTATGCATGGGATCTTAATGATGATGGTGTGATTGATGCAACTGAAGAAATGGCATTACAACCAGGAGGTATGGGGGGGATATCTATTGGTTCAACTATGAATCAAGGTGAATTTGATGCGGGTACTGTTTTTTTAGGTGTAAATACCTATTTTTCTTTTCCTGATATACCTGTAACAATATTATCTGATAATGGATCAGGAGCTTTTGAACTGGATTTTTCAGGTTTGTACTGGGATTTTAATACTAATCAATTTTCGCTTGGTGGAAACAGTTTATTGGGGGATAGTGGAGTAGCTACATTATCATGTGGTACAAATGCATGTGTAAATGGAGATATATTTACTTTATCTTATATCGCACATAATAATGACCCTGCAAATAGTTTTGGAGAATTACTTTTTAGTATGGAATTAACAGGAACTGTTTCAGCTGTTCCTGTTCCTGCATCTGTATGGCTATTTGGCTCAGGTTTTTTGGCTTTGGTTGAAATTGCTAGAAGAAGAATATCCCTGGTTATTTAAATAATGATAATTGTTTTAGAACCCTGCCATTGAGCAGGGTTTTCTTTGTCTTAAATAAATTAATGAAGATTAATGCAAAAAGGCAAAGTGATTTTATGATATTGGTATTTCGATTCACTGTGTAGAATGCTGTAAAATTAGTTTGCTTGATACGGAACAATATTTATTGCTTTGTAATAGATATATTTAATTAAGAACATCTAAGTTTTATGGATGTTCCTGAAATCCAGTAGTTATTCTGATTGAGAGAGCATTTGGGCTTATGAATAAACCATTATGGTTTTTTGTGCTTTTAATAACGGGCATATTAAATCTCTCCTTATCCAGTACGTCTTTATATGCAAATGAAGATACAGGTTGTTTGTTTTGTCATCAGTACCCTGGTCTGGTTCGATTGCAGGAAGATAAAACTTTAAAACTGCTTCATATTGATCCTGAGTTATATCGTCAATCTACTCACGGTGAACTGGGGTGTTCTGATTGTCATAAAGATGTAAGTAAAATCCCCCATGTGGGTGCTAATAAAATTGACTGTGATTCCAGTTGTCATCAGTCAGAAAAAGATCAGGAATTATTAAAACAAAAGCCATTAAAAAACTTTCATCAGGGACAGCAATCAGTTATTACTCATATGCCTGATATAACAAGTTGTAATGTTTGTCATCCCATTTACCCTCATAGTAAGCAGCCCTTTACTCGAGCCTGGCTGAATATGCATACGGGGTATCTTATTTGTGAGATTTGTCATCTTAAAAAAGAAAAATATTCCAATATTAGTTACCAGTGGATAACAACAAATTATGTGGAGTTTAAAGGTAAAGCATTTGGTTCTTACTTTGATGCGGACAGGAAACATACTCGTGCACCTGAATCCTCTCTGTCCAGAATAATACCTGTTATAAAAGATAATGGATCAATTCAGGTTCTGGTTAATTTTAAAGATACAGAAAAAGCCAGAGAGTTCTTAGCATCTAGTCCGGTTGCAGGTAGTGAAAAAATGAAACAGGCTATTGATTACTATCACCGTGATACTGGAAAGATGGATGTTGCAACAGTTTGTGAAACCTGTCATAGCCAAAATGGTTTACTTGATTTTACTGCGCTTGGATTTACAGAAGAACGATCTAATGTGTTAATCAATACCAATATTAACAGTATTATTTCGCATTATAATAATTTCTATATTCCTCATATTTTTGAATAGAGAAATTTTCTGCCAGTTATTAACTAATGATTCTTAAGGCATATCAGCAAATAATAAGAGTGGTCTTCTTGCAGTCACCAGGTGTACCCAGCCTCTGGTTCAGGTTATAGTTATAAAGATAATATCCAGTTACAGGTTTCTTTATAAAAATGCCTATTAAGTTTACAGATAAAATTATTTTTCGTAGTGTCGTTATTTATCTGCCATTTACCATTTTTTTAATATTCTGGCTTTATATGGTATCTATCGCTTATGAAGTAGATGCATGGCAGTATCAGTTGTTTTATGGCAAAAATGGTAATATTGCATTGCTATGGATGTTTGTAACTTTGCTGCCTGCATTATTGTTTCTTATTTCAAAAGCCAGAGGGAAGATCTTTTTAAGTCGTTTTACTGGCTTTGCTGGTTTTTACTGCCTCTTAGGCAGTCTGGTCAGTAGTTATTCTTCTCTTTCTCTTCCTGGATTTATTTTTTTATTTATCAGTATTGTTATAAACCGATGGCTTAAAAAGCAGAAAATTAAGCAAGCAGTGTAAAACGGTTCTATTTAAATATGAAACGACCTTTTTGGGAAACTAAATCACTTGCTGAAATGAATCATAGTGAATGGGAATCATTATGTGATGGTTGTGGTAAATGTTGTCTGGTAAAACTTGAAGATGAAGATACGCATGAGTTATATGTGACTAATGTGAGCTGTAGATTACTGGATATAGAAACCTGTCGCTGTTGTGATTATGAGCATCGTTTGCAGAAGGTATCAACCTGTTTATTATTAGCAGCAGATAAACTGGAGCCATTAAACTGGTTGCCAGAGACCTGTGCTTATCGGCTTCTGGCTGAAGGTAAGGCACTTATGAGCTGGCATCCATTAATAAGTAAAAATATGGATTCTGTTCATGAGCAGTGCATGTCTATTCGTGAATATGCACAATCAGAAGAATATATACACCCCAATCAATTGCATGATCATGTAATTGAAAAATTGTAATACAGTAAATTCCTGTTTTATTGATTCTTATATTTTTTTCTTCATATCTGGTGTATGTTACCTGTTGAATATTTATCGGGGGCAGCATGGCTAAAAACGCAACACCAAAAACTATTTATTTAAAAGAATACACAGCACCTAAATACTGGATTGATCATGTTAATTTACGATTTGGACTGGCTGAAGAAGAAACACGTGTTGTTGCTGAGCTGTCGCTAAAAAGAAATGATTTGGTGTCGGGTTCAAATGAACTGGTATTACATGGAGAACAGTTGCGTCTGGGGTCTATTCAAATTGATGATCGTGAATTAAGTGAAGAAGAATATACACAAACTGATGAATTATTAACCATTCATAAAGTGCCCGATCAGTTTGTATTAAAAACAGAAACTTTTATTAAACCACAGGAAAATACTTCACTAGAAGGCTTGTATAAATCAAGTGGAAACTATTGCACACAATGTGAAGCTGAAGGTTTTCGTAAAATAACTTTTTATCTTGACCGTCCAGATGTGATGGCCAGGTTCACCACAACAGTTATAGCCAATAAAGAAAAATACCCTGTCTTATTGTCAAATGGAAATCCTGTCGATTCAGGTGATCTTGATAATGGAAAACATTTTGTCACCTGGGAAGACCCCTTCAAAAAACCCAGTTATTTATTCGCACTGGTTGCGGGTGACCTTGAATGCATTGAAGATCAGTTTACAACCCTCTCCGGGCGGGATGTTGCTTTGCGTATTTATGTTGAAAAACATAATGTCGATAAATGCGATCATGCCATGCGTTCATTAAAAAATGCCATGGCCTGGGATGAAAAGAAATATGGTCGTGAATATGATCTGAGTATTTATATGATTGTAGCGGTTGATGATTTCAATATGGGAGCGATGGAAAATAAAGGTTTAAATGTTTTTAATTCTAAATTTGTATTAGCAAAACCTGAAACCGCAACTGATGCTGACTATGAAGGAATAGAAGGTGTTATTGGTCATGAGTATTTTCATAACTGGAGCGGTAATCGAGTTACCTGCCGTGACTGGTTTCAACTAACATTAAAAGAAGGTTTAACGGTTTTTCGTGATCAACAGTTCAGTGCGGACATGACATCAGAAACAGTAAAGCGTATTGATGAAGTTAATATATTACGCACAAGACAATATGCGGAAGATGCAGGCCCTATGTCGCACCCCATTCAGCCTGATTCCTATGTTGAAATAAATAACTTCTATACGGTGACAGTATATAACAAGGGCGCTGAAGTTATTCGTATGATTCATACCCTGTTAGGTGAAGAGGGTTTTCGTAAAGGTATGGATATGTATTTTGATCGCCATGATGGTGAGGCTGCAACAACGGAAGATTTTGTTAAGGCGATGGAAGATGCAACTGGAAAAAATCTGAAACAGTTTCGTCGCTGGTATCATCAGGCGGGAACACCTGTGTTAGCAGTAAGTGGCCTGTATGATAAAGAAAATAAAACATATACATTAAATATAGAACAAACATCCGATAATGAAGAAAATAAACCATTTCATATTCCATTATCCATTGGTTTAATTGATAAAAAAGGGCAGTCTGTTAGTGATAGCCAGAAAATAATTGATGTTATCAAAGATAAACAATCTATTATTTTTGAAAATATAAATATGCCTGTTGTGCCATCCGTATTACGTGATTTTTCTGCGCCAGTAAAACTGGAGCTTGATTTAACAAATAATGAACTGGCATTTCTTATGGAAAATGACAGTGATGAATTTAATCGCTGGAATTCAGCACAGCAATTAGCCATTAATATTATGCTGACTTTAATAAAAGATTATAAAAATAATAAAGAATTAGAACTGGAAATATCATTTGTTCAGGCTGTTAAAGAAGTATTACTTAATCAGCAATTAGATCAGGCATTAATAGCGCGTATTATTACTTTGCCCGCTGAAGATTATCTTGCTGAGCAGATGGATATTGTAGATGTTGATGCTATTCATATAGTGAGAGAGTTTTGTCGTTTGCAGATTGCAAAACAATTAAAAGACGAGTTACAGAAAATCTATGACATTAATCAATGTGATAAATTTGAAATAAATGCAAATGCTGCGGGGCAGCGCAGTTTAAAAAATGTATGTCTGGCTTATCTATTATGTTTAAATTCTAAAAAAACACGTCAACTTGCACTGGCTCAGTATAACAGTGCAAATAATATGACTGACCAGATGGCCGCCTTTCGTGGCCTGGCTCATTTAGACTGTGATGAACGTAATGAAGTGATAACAAAATTTTACCAGCAATGGGAAAATGATCCTCTGGTTGTTGATAAATGGTTTATTGTGCAGGCTACAGCCAGTTTGCCCGACACTTTAAAACAGATAAATAAATTACAGAAACATGAGTCGTTTGACATTCATATACCCAACCGTGTTCGTTCTTTAGTGGGTGCGTTTAGTCAGGGTAATCCTGTATATTTTCATGATAAATCAGGAGCGGGTTATAAATTTCTGGCAGACTGTGTTATTCGCTTAAATGCAATAAATCCTCAAATTGCTGCTCGCTTATTGTTGCCGTTGATTCAGTGGAATCGTTATGATGAGCAGCGTCAGGATATGATGAAAGCAGAGTTAAAATTGATTGCGGCAATGCCCGATATTGCTAATGATGTGTATGAAATTGTAAGTCGTGGTTTGAGTTAATTTGTTTTGAATGCTATTACTTGAGATATGTCACTTAATTGTTTTAAGTAATTAATAAAATTTTTATAAAGCTCTACATATAATAAAAAAATCGGCTACACTTAATTACTTTCTCCCCAGTTAATAAAATAACTAATTAGTAATATGTAGTAGTTTGTATGCCAGAATCAACACAGATTGATACAAGGCAAGGAGCCGATAAAAAACACACACCAGTAGTTCTTGTTGTGGATGATGACCCAGCCTTACGTTTGGTTTTACGCCATACGATGGAGCAGGATGGTTATTATGTTATTGAAGCAAGTAATGGTCTGGAAGCTATTCAGACAACAGTAAGGCAGCAACCTGACTTAATATTGATGGATGCTGTTATGCCTGAGATGGATGGTTTTCGCGCTATATCCGAACTAAAGGCGATGCGAGAATACGAAAGTCTTCCTATTCTTATTATTACCTCTCTTGATGATGACCAGTCTGTTGCCCAGGCTTTTTCTGCGGGCGCATGTGATTATATAAATAAACCGATTAACTGGTCAGTTCTAAAACATCGTGTTCGTCGTTTATTGTACACAGCAGAAGCAGAACGAAAAATTCGTCATCTGGCTTATCACGATACATTAACAGGTCTTCCCAATAGACTTTTATTTATGGATCGTATGGATCAGGCTATTAGTCGAGCGATACGAGCAGAAGAAAAATTTTCATTACTGTTTATTGATATTGACCATTTTAAAGTAATCAATGATTCAATGGGGCATGAAGCGGGCGATAAATTATTAACGGCTATAACTGGGCGCTTACAAAAAACTTTAAGGCGCTCAGATACTATTGCGCGTTTAGGTGGTGATGAATTTACAGTTATTCTGGAAAATATATCAGAGCTGGATGATGTTATTCTTGTTACAAAAAATTTGTTAGAAGTACTGTTGAAGCCGGTAATAATTAATGGCCGTAAAGTGAGTGTAGGTGCGAGTATAGGTATAGCTGTTTTCCCTGATGACGGTGAAAATTTTGGTAATCTTTTAAAAAATGCTGATACTGCAATGTATAGAGCAAAAGAAAAAGGTCGAAATACATTTGAATTTTATACGGCAGAAATGAGTGATGTTGCTATGTACCGGCTGGAGCTGGAAAATAGTTTGCGCAATGCAATTGATAAAAAAGAATTTGTTGTTTATTACCAGCCTAAATACGATTTAGAAAATCAAAAATACTGGGGAATGGAAGCGTTAGTTCGTTGGAATCATCCAGATGAAGGCATTATCTCTCCTGATGATTTTATTCCTCTGGCTGAAGAAACAGGTATGATTGTTATGTTGGGTAGGTGGGTTATTGAAACTGCCTGTGCACAATTGAGTGAATGGAAGAAAAAGGGTTATCAAATTAATAATCTTGCTATTAATATTTCAGCGCGTCAGTTTAGAGAACAAAATTTACCTTTATTGTTTGAGAATATATTAAAAGATACGAATTTAAAGGCGGCTGATATTGAAGTCGAATTAACGGAAAGTACGCTTGTAGAAAACAATGATAAAGCTAAAGATATATTAGACACATTACATAATATGGGATTAAGAATTGCTTTAGATGATTTTGGTACAGGTTATGCGTCAATGGCATATTTAAAAGATTTTCCGATTGATACAGTAAAAATTGATCGCAGTTTTATTTCAGATATACCCGCTAACAGGGAAGATATGGCAATAGTTAGGGCTATCGCAAGTTTAACCGATGCGCTTGATCTTTGTTTAATTGCTGAAGGTGTTGAAAAAAATGAGCAAATTGAATTTCTAAAAGAAATTGGTTGTGAACAGGGGCAGGGGTTTTACTGGAGTCAGCCTGTTCCAGCAGAAGTATTTGAAATTGAGTTTCTAAAAAAACTATAAGTCACAAGGTTTCTATTTTTCTAATAGAAAAATATATCTTATCTAAAATATTTAGAGACCTTTGCACGGAATAAATTTTGTTATCCATGTATGTTTTTAAGTCGGGATCCAGTGTTCCCTGGCTAGAAGTATGCAGGAATGGCGATGAAATGGGTAACTATTAAAATAATTTTCTTTCGTGCAAAAGTTTCAATTAATATTAAGGTTTTTAACAGGTTGATGCAGTTGATGATTAATCTGTTTGTTTTCTATATTTTTAATAAGATTTAATAGTGAGGCCTGCCAGCTTATTT